>CAKZHC010000010.1 GCA_936920625.1 uncultured Enterobacteriaceae bacterium | reverse complement strand
ATATAAGTTAGATAGTTATATCATCTTGGTTACTATTTAAATAATTAACATTTATGATACATATTAATCCAGACAGGAGCTTATGGCATCATTACCACATAACATCATTTTAAGATTATTTATGATTTTTTAGTATAGTGTACTAGGTGAACATTAGACGTTGTCGCTATATAACCATAAGATTTATTTATCATTTAGCGGAGCGTCATGACGATGGAAACCATATATCACCTCTTTTTTATTTTTTATAGTCAGGTAATAACCAAAGCACCACTACTACTTGGTCTGGTGACCTGTATTGGTTATCTATTGCTTCGGCATACAATCACAACGGTTATTACTGGTACTGTTAAGACTATTGTGGGATTTATGCTGGTACAAGTAGGAGCCAGCGCGCTGATAACCAGCTTTACACCAGTCATCAATAACATATCCCGCTTTCACAATATTACTGGTTCCGTCATCGATCCCTACACTTCAATGATGGTCACAATGAAAGTGATGCAGGAAAGTTACTCATGGGTGGGTTATACCGTGTTGCTGGCGCTAAGTATTAACATTCTGCTGGTTGCATTACGTCGTTTTACTGGCATTCGTACCATCATGTTAACAGGGCATATCATGTTTCAGCAGACCGGATTGATCGCGGTCTTCTGCCTGATGATGGGCGAGTCAATGTGGGAAACGATTATCTTTTCCGCCATAATAATGGCGCTTTACTGGGGCATCTCTTCCAATATTATGTTCAAACCTACTGAGGCGATAACGGGCGGGGCTGGTTTTACAATAGGCCATCAGCAGCAGTTTGCCTCATGGATTGCTACTAAGATAGCTCCCAGACTCGGGAACAAAGAGGATAATGTCGATAATATGAAGCTGCCTAAATGGCTACATATTTTTCATGACAATATCACTGCTACAGCAATAGTCATGACTCTGTTTTTCGCTATCATCCTGCTCTCTTTTGGGCTAGATAATCTGCAAAGTCTGGCAGGACAAACGTGGTGGGTCATTTATATCCTGGAAACAGGGCTCAAATTTACAGTGGCGGTCCAGATAATCATCGTTGGTGTTCGTATGTTTGTGGCTGAACTTGCTGAAGCATTTAAAGGCATCTCCGAACGCCTGATCCCAAATGCGGTGCTCACTATCGATTGCGCCGCTATTTATGCCTATTCTCCTAACGCGATGATATTTGGTTTTGTCTGGGGTGCTATCGGTCAATTTACAGCAGTAATTGGACTGCTTTTGTTCAAAGCGCCAGTAATGATAATTCCCGGCTTCATTCCAATGTTTTTTTCAAACGCTACTATTGGTATCTTTGCTAATCACTTTGGCGGCTGGAAAGCAGCTATGAGAATCTGTTTTGTCATGGGCATAATTGAAGTCACAGGCTCGGCATGGGCGATACAGATGTTTACTGATAATGGTATCAATTTTAATGCATGGATGGGTATGGCTGACTGGGCATTACTATTTCCGCCCATCCTGCGGGGGTTATCTGTTACACCATTATTCTTCTATCTGATCATCATATCGGCTGTAACTTATATGTTCTGTGCTGCACGAACGCTCCGTGCTGAAGAACAAGCTTCTGGCCAACGGCAAGAAACGGAGCATCTGTCATCAGTGCCCGCACTCGACAGCCATGCTGAACATCAATCGTGGCTGACAGTTCGTCTCCTGGCTGTATGCGGAAATGGACAGGGATCCTCGATGATGATGAAGATGAGCATTGGCCGATTCCTCGAGCAAAAAGGTATCCCACATATCATAGAATCCTGCGCGGTTTCAGACTACAAATCCAAGCTGGCTACAACAGATATTATTGTTTCCTCACACCACCTTATTAGCGAAATCCATCCTGGTGAAGGGAAGTTTGTACTGGGGGTACAAAACATGCTGAATCCCCATACCTTTGGTAACGAACTGATAAGCTTGATAAAAAACCATTTTAGTCAATGACAGTCATTGGTTAGCCAGTACAGGCCTGTAAAACGAGGATCATGCAATGAAGTTCAAGCAATCTCTGATTGAAAACCAGTCTGTCTCATTACAGGCCCACGCAGAAGACTGGCGTGAGGCTATCACTATCGGTACCGATATGCTGATTAAATCTGGCGCAATTACGGCCGATTACCATGATGCAATCATTCGCAGCATCGAGACACTGGGGTCTTACATCATTATAGCGCCTGCACTTGCTATGCCACATGCACGTCCTGAAGACGGTGTTAACTACACTGCCTTTGCCCTGGTAACACTATCACGACCTGTCCAGTTCCCTGGTGAATCTTTCCCCGTAGATGTGTTAATTACTCTGGCGGGAGGAACGTCCGGCGAACATATGGAGGGGTTAATGGAGATGTCCAGGATGCTGGAGGATGATAAAACACCTTGCGGAATTAACCTCAATAAACTGCGACAATGTACCCATCCCACCCAGATATATCAGTTGATTGACGACGAGCTTAAGCCAGCCAATCTGAAGTAAACCATGCAATAAATCATACTTACACGGTCAGGACAACTCACGTTTTGTGATCTTGAGTATAGAACACATGCACGCATTATCTCATGTGGGCATGGTAGTCCCAATAACCGGTGGTATCTTTCCTGAAGATATTTACTTGTTTGCTAGGATTAAAACCGAAACCTTTATCGTCAGCCAGGCATTATCTGTTGCTGACGGTGCAAAGGCAGCCTGTGCATTTAGGCATGAAATCATGCGTTACTAGTAATCTGCGAAGCTTTTCCTGCTATCTGCCCGGCTATCATCTGGTTCAGGCCAATAATAACGGCGTTTCTTTTACTCAATCGGACGGTCAACAAAATTACTCAATCGGACGGTCAACAAAATCACGCAGGCGAAAACCGAGTAGTGCAAGTATTCCCAAATAAGTCATCCCTCCCGCTATACAAACGGCAATCAGCCTCCCCAAACGCTCTGCCATATTGCCATTCTGCCACTCTGGCATTACGCTGAGTATACCCAGCAGCACAGCAGCCATGACAATAACCGCAATCAACAACCGTACAACAAATCGTAACCAGCCCGGCTGAGGCTGAAAAATTTTGCGGCGGCGTAACTGCCAGTATAACATCGCCGCATTGAAGCAGGCCGCCAGTCCGATGGACAGCGCCAGTCCTGCATGTTTGAATGGACCGATAAAAATCAGATTCATCAGCTGAGTAATGATCAGGGTGATAATGGCAATCCTGACAGGTGTTTTGATATCCTGACGCGAATAGAAACCTGGCGCCAGCACTTTTACAACAATAAGTCCCACCAACCCCACAGCATAAGCAATCAACGCCCGCTGTGTCATCATCGCATCCAGAGCTGTAAATCTGCCATACTGAAACAGGGCTACTGTAAGCGGTTTTGCCAGTATACCCAGTGCAACAGAACAGGGTAGTGCCAGTAACAAACTGAGGCGCAGGCCCCAGTCTAAAAGGCGTGAATATTCGTGATGGTTATTATTAACAAAACTTTTTGCCAGTGACGGCAACAGAATAGTACCCAGCGCTACCCCGAGGATACCTGAAGGAAACTCCATCAAACGATCTGCATAGTACATCCAGGAAACTGAGCCTGAGACCAGAAACGAGGCAAATATAGTATTGATGATGAGCGACACCTGACTGACAGAAACACCGAGTATTGCAGGCCCCATCAGACGCATCACCCGCCAGACCCCCGTATTTTTTAAACTCAGACACGGTAGCACCAGCATACCGAGCTTTTTCAAGTGAGGTAACTGATAGCCAATCTGTAATACCCCCCCCAACAGCACAGCCCATGCGAGCGCTTTTACTGGCGGGTTAAACCAGGGCGCAGCAAATAGTGCAAAGCTAATCATGCTGATATTAAGCAACACAGGTGCGAATGCAGGTACTGAAAAACGGTTCCACGTATTGAGAATGGCCCCCGCCAGAGAGGCAAGCGATATCAGCATGACGTAGGGAAAAGTAATCCGCAGTAGTGATGACGTCAAAGCAAATTTATCTGCACTATCAGCAAAACCCGGCGCTGTAATCAAAATAATCCAAGGGGCCGCGACCGTGCCTATTAACGTGACCACTGCCAGTACCAGAGTCAACGCACCTGCCACATTAGCAACAAAAAATCGGGTCGCCTCCACCTCCTGATTATTTTTATATTCAGCGAGGATAGGAACAAAGGCTTGGGAAAAAGCGCCCTCGGCAAAAATACGCCGCAGTAAATTAGGCAATTTAAAGGCAACAAAAAAAGCATCCGTGGCCATTCCTGCACCAAATATCCGCGCAACAATTGCGTCACGGACAAAACCCAGTATACGCGAGAGTAATGTCATCGAACTGACCGTTGCAAGCGATCTCAACAGATTCATATTTATCCTGAGGGTACCGATAGTGGTGACGGCCAGTTACGGCCATTGAATGCCGATTTAGTATTAACTTTTTTCGTCTGCTCAGACCGGGAGGAAATAACTACGGGCACGTGCTATTCGCAATATTTTTTTGTTCACTACTGTCTGTTTTACCATTTTTCCAGCTATCAAATTATCTGCAAGGTAACTTTACTTCTAACACATCACCAGAGCCAGCAGATTGTACAAACTGGCAGGCAGAATTGCTGCCCCTTGTAAGCAAGCATCCTGATCAACGCCTTAGTGCTAACTCTCTATCAGTGCATCGTTTATCAGGGCTGTAAGTATGTGATCCTGCCAGCGACCATCAATTAACAAATAATCTTTGGCATAACCCTCTTTCTCAAAACCCAGCCTGGCCAGCAAGTTGCCACTACGATGATTGTGTGGCATGTAACTGGCCATGATACGATGCATATGCTGCTGCTGCATGTAATCAATAGCACTTTTTAATGCTTCATACATCAGTCCCTGCCCTTGCCACTTTTCACCCAAAGAATAGCCAAGAAAACACGCCTGAAAGGAGCCACGCAGAATATTACTAAAATTGACTACCCCATATATCTCCGTTTCATCAGGGTCCAGCAAAGCGAAATAGAAGGCGCTTCCCTGCCTATGCATATGATTAATGAGTTCCAGCCGTGGCTGCCACCCCAAAAAATCACAGTGACTCTCATCACGCACAGGCTCCCAAGGCTTTAACCAGTCGCGATTTTCGGCGTAATAGTCTGCCAGACGCAAAGCATCACTCTCATTTACTAGCCTGACCAGCATGCGGGCCGTAATTAGCTGGACTTTAGGTATTTCGTTACGGTAGCCAAACATCCTTTTCTCCTGAACAAGTCAAACAATAACAATGTTATCAGGCTGCATCTCGATTTTTATGAATGAATACAATCGGCGGGATCAACTGCTGCATCTGAAACAGGACTGATTGTTCTCACCGTGTTTTTCATTACATCAGGAAAAATTTCTATTGTAATTACATACCAATAGCACAACATATTGTCAATATAGCGGCTTATTTGAATGAATATCTGCAAAGACAATATTTTCCTAACAGGGGATTAAAAACAGAGATCTTTCCAGAAAACATGAAATATTTTTTACTTCATTATGTCCGACCTGGTAACGCTTATATTACATGGGACAGACAAAACCAGAGTACATACTTCTTACACTTGGACTTGTCTGAAATTAAACAGCAAAACGCGGCTGACTGCTGGTGCAATCAGTTAGCTTCTGTTTTATGGATGCTGATACCAGAACCGTAAAAATTTGCTCTAAAATCTAATTTCCTTCATACTTTTCAATAACGATAAAACTCTCAGCCATTCACTACCGTCAGGTCCAGTGCATATTGGGCTGAACCCTGCGCTGACCAGATTGTCAATTGCCTTACCTGGCAGTGCATTTTCCACCAGACAGAAATCAGATAGTAGCCACTATGTCAGGTTTAGCCGGGGGGTGTTAATGAAATTATTTATATACGACCATTGTCCATTTTGCGTCAAAGCACGGATGATCTTCGGTTTAAAACTCATACCAGTCGAGCTAAAAATACTACTCAATGACGATGAAGAAACTCCGAAAAAGCTGATTGGTCAGAAGATGGTTCCCATTCTTATGAAAGAAAGTGGAAGCTGTATGGCGGAAAGTATGGATATTGTCAGTTATATCGATAACCTTGATCATCAGCCACTACTCACTGATAAAACAAATCCTGAAATCCTTGACTGGCTGCGTAATGTCGATACTTACATAAATAAGCTGCTGTTACCTCACATTGCTAAATCCTCATTTGCCGAATTTGCTACCCCCGAAGCACGGCGCTATTTCACAAATAAAAAAGAGGCCATTTTGGGTGATTTCGACACACTGCGTCAGCATCATCAGGGTTTAGTGAAGAATGTTAATGATGACCTGCGTAAGCTTGATAAGTTAATCGTCAGGCCCAATGCGGTAAATGGAACGCTTTCAAGTGATGATTTTCATCTTTTTCCGTTGTTACGCTCACTAACATTAGTTACTGATGTCTCTTATCCCAGTAGAGTTTCCGATTACCGGGATAATATGGCGAAGCAGACACAGATTAATCTGCTATCATCCATAGCTTCCTGATGCGCGATACGACCACGGCCCAGCATAATCGGATTTGATATTTTGACAGTTTTATAATAAAAGCCAGCCATTTTCTGGCCATGCTATGCGGTGTCTGGCTGACATGAATTTAAGGAGCACGATGAAAAAGGTATTTTTTGGTCTGATGGCCCTGACATGTATGACATTACTTGCAGCATGTGAGCAGATTATGCAGCTTAACATCAGTGAACAGCGCATCAATCAGTCCCTGCAAAAACACAACCACTATCATAAGCAAATTAGTGTTGCCGGGCTGGCAAATGCGGATGTTACAATCGATGATCTGACTGCTGCTATTGGTCGCGAAGACCCGGATGAAATTACACTCTCAGGAAACGCCAAGGTCCGTATGGGCTCGATATTTGGACCAAAGCAGGCACAGATCCTACTGAAAATGAAAACAAAACCAGTATTCCTTCAGCAAGAAAGTGCTATCTACTTAAAAAATTTAGAGATCGTGGATGTGCAGATTCAGCCGGAAAAAATGGCATCACTACTTAGCACCCTGATACCCTTGCTCAACCAGTCGTTGCAAAACTACTTTAACCATAAACCCACTTACGTTCTGAGCAGTGATCGTAGTAAAGCGGAATCACTGGCAAAACGTTTTGCTAAAAGTCTTGAAGTAAAACCCGGCGAACTAGTCATTTACTTCAAATAAAGGTACGGATTGAACGTGACTGATCATTATAATAGAGACCTTTACTGCCACAGTTAGCGTATCGCAAGCCAGGCTAAAAACCGCCCTGACTGGCTGATCCACTCGTCACTTCCGGAGTTTATGATGACTGCATCGCCTCGTGAATTAACAATTCGTCGCCCTGATGACTGGCATGTACATCTGCGCGATGGTGAAATACTCAGCGCCGTCTTACCTTACACCAGCATAGTGAATAGCAGAGCTATTATTATGCCAAATCTGGCTCAGCCAGTAACCAGTGTCAAAACAGCCATCGAGTACCGCCAGCGAATTCTTGATGCTATCCCTGAGGGCCACTTTTTTACGCCCCTGATGACCTGTTATCTTACTGATTCTCTCAGCGCTGATGAAATTGAACAAGGCTTTAAATCCGGTGTATTTGCCGCCGCAAAACTCTACCCGGCCCACGCTACTACCAATTCCAGTTATGGTGTTTCCAATATTGATGCGATTAGTGGTGTACTCGAGCGTATGGAAAAAATCGGGATGCCACTACTGGTACATGGTGAGGTTACGGACAGCGAAATTGATATCTTTGATCGTGAAGCCAGATTTATCGAATGTACGATGGAGCCGCTTCGCCGCCAGTTTGCGGAGCTGAAAGTTGTATTTGAACATATTACCACCAAAGATGCCGTCAGTTATGTACGCAATGGCAATGATCTGTTGGCCGCAACTATTACGCCACAGCATTTGATGTTTAATCGTAACCATATGCTGGCAGGGGGTATAAGACCGCATCTTTATTGTCTGCCAGTTCTCAAACGCGTTACTCATCAGCGGGCATTACGTGAAGTGATAGCCTCCGGCCATCCACGATTTTTCCTTGGCACCGATACCGCACCACATCCACGCCATCTAAAAGAGACAAACTGCGGATGTGCCGGGGTATTTAATGCACCCACTGCGCTACCCGCTTACGCAACGGTGTTTGAAGATCTAAATGCATTGCAACATTTCGAATCTTTCTGTTCTGAGAACGGGCCAAATTTTTATGGCCTGCCCCTTAATTCAGACACTATTACTCTGATACAACAGCCCTGGCAGGTTGAGCACGCCATCAGCGCGGGAAGCGATACGCTGATACCATTTCTGGCTGGAGAAACCCTTAAATGGTGTCTAAAAATGCCATAAAAAGGGACCGGAAAAAAGTTGCCTGCTCCGAAAGGACAGCATATATTATGCTCTGAAATGTAGGGTTTCTAAATAAATTTTAGTCTGCTGTAACATCGCTATCCGGGGCCCGTCAGCCAATATTCTCGCTGGCGCAAAGAAATAATTACTGGCCCAGTGTGCATACCTTTTTGTCATTACCTTAACAAGGGGAATCTGTATGACTCAAAAGAAATTCCTTCCTTTTTCAATTTTATATTTCTCTTTAGTTTTCTCCTGCCAGGCCTGTACAAATAGTATTAGCAACTGGTCTTATCCCCCCCCTGAGCCTGCTGATTTATTACAAAACGACTTATTCATTTCCTGTTCATCCCCTTGATAAAAAAAAGAGAGAAAATCAGCAGGAATGGCAGGATACAGAGCAGTATAGTACCTCTTACGAACAAAAAACTGATCCGGTCACTGGAGAAATAATCAGCTCGTCAGGCCAGTTAACGATAAACCGCTAATTCACCCGAATTACGGCGAAACCCGTTTTTAAAATCGAACAGCAAACAGTCATATCAATAAGCCGGCCGTGTTGCTGTCTGCGCGATTTTGTTGTTTTTTGATTGTTTATCTTAGAAAAATATCAGAATTACCTGAAGTGCATTTTGTTATAATCATATTCTACAATTTGATGCTATAATGAGCGCCGATAGAGAACCGCGCCAAACTTCGTACATCACTTCGCTATAATCGTGCACAAGTTATAAGGGGTTTTATCATGGATTGCAAAAGAGACGTCATACAGACATACCCCCTCGTAGGCTGGGATATAAGTACCGTAGATAGTTATGATGCGATGATGATTCGCCTGCATTCAATGCCATCAAGTAATCCTCAAAGAGACGAGACAGAAATTGGCCAGACGTACTGGCTAACTGTTGACGTCGCCAGACAGTTCATTTCTATACTTGAAGCAGGCATTGCCAAAATAGAGGCCCATGATTTCGAGCAACGCGATTGTCAAAAACATTAGTATTATCATACTCATCTAAGGCACCTTCTGGTGCCTTTTTAGTCGCTAGTACTTTTTGTTTTTCCCTTACCGGTTAATCATTTTAAAAAGGAGCAGATGGCAAATGATTTACGACCTAATCGTTGCGGGAAGTGGTTCAGTTGGTGCGGCCGCAGGCTGGTATGCCAGGCTGGCCGGGCTTAATGTTCTAATGATTGATGCCAGCCATCCTCCCCACAATAATGGCAGCCATCACGGAAAAACACGTCTGGTCCGCCATGCTCTGTACGAAAGCATCAGCTATGTTCCGCTGATACAAAAGGCCCGGCAACTCTGGGATCAACTGGAACAGCAAAGTGGCGAACGTTTGATGCATCGGTATGGTGTTATCAATCTTGGTCCTGCCTCGTCAGACTTTATGACTAACATAGCACGCAGCGCCACTATCTGTGCTCCCGACATTCAGGAACTTACCAGCAGCGAAATCCGTCAGCGCTGGCCACAATTTACAATTCCAGATGACTACACTGGCCTGTTTGAACCGCGGGCAGGTTTTTTAAAATCAGAGCTGGCAGTTAAACAGTACATCAGACTGGCGCAAGCCGCTGGCTGTGCACTGTTATTTAACTGTCCTATAACTGCCCTCGGTCGCAGGGGTGATATTGAGCAGGTTGAAACACCAGAAGGCACTTTTCAGGCGCGTAAGCTACTCATCACTGCCGGGACCTAGGTTAATGCCCTACTGCCCTCTCTGCCCATTTCACCTCTCAGAAAAGTCTTCACATGGTATCAGGCAGATGGACGCTATAGCGAAGCAAATCACTTTCCCGCCTTCACGGCTAAAATGTCCGATGGTGGTCTGTTTTACGGTTTTCCGGCGGAGGATAATGCACTCAAAGCATGCCGGCATGATGGTGGTCAGCCTGTCTCAGGCCCGGAAGCACTCAGCCCTTTTGGCAGCATTGCAACAGATGGCAATGAAGCTTTTTCCTTTTTACGTCATATATTACCGGGAGTGGGCGTCTGCCTGCACGGTGAAACCTGTAGCTATGATATGTCCCCAGATGGAAATTTTATTATCGATACGTTGCCCGATAATCCTCGTCGCCTGGTAATTAGCGGGCTGAGCGGCCATGGATTTAAATTTGCCAGTGTGCTGGGAGAAATTGCGGCTGACTTTGCTCAGGATAAACCGGTTAAATGGGATCTTTCGTCTTTCAAGCTATCCCGCTTCCGATAATCATCGCACCCCCATGCAAGGCCGGTTTGCCCTGGAATTCAACTTTTCATGGCATGGAAACGCCTGCCCCTAACTCTGCTTATATGTCCCCACCCCACATATGGCCTTTATATTCAATTATCACTTTTGCGAGGCTGGCTAAAAATTAACTTATCTGTTTGTTAAAAAATGAAACATAAATCTAATTAATCTTATATAGCAAATAATCAATCTGATATATTGGCCGCAATTTATAATCCACCAGAGATAGCAACATGTCTGTTAATCATTTGGTAAAACTGGCCTGCTTAACCCTGACAGCAATTGCCGTCGCAAGTAACGCAAATGCACATATTATTAATAACTTAATTAATAACGCTCAGCTTGCTGCCACCGCCCGGCAGGAAGAACAGCGCCTGAATGCACGGGTTGGTGTCGCTGTAATTTATATAGCGGATAATACCAGCGTGAGTTATCGTGGCAATGAGCGATTTCCTCTGGATAGCACGTTTAAATCTCTGCTGTGCGCTGCATTATTACATGCAGCAGATAACGAAAAAGTAACGCTGACAGAAAGCATACAATTCACAAAAGCGCAGCTGGTAGCATACTCTCCTGTAACCGAGAAATTTCTCGCCCCTTTATCAATGAACTGGAAACAGTTATGTGAAGCAGCACTCCGTTACAGCGATAATACAGCAGCAAATCTGATTATGAAAAAAACAGGAGGGCCGACAGGACTTACCAATTTTTTACGCGGAACCGGCGATAACATCAGCCGGATTGACCGTTTTGAACCCGAACTAAACAGCGCAATACCTGGTGATGAGCGCGATACAACCACGCCCTTAGCTGTCAGTAAAACATTATATAAACTGGTACTCGGCGATATATTGCTGCCAGCATCGCGTCAGCAGTTAAGTCAGTGGATGCAGGATGACAAAGTCGCAGATGCACTGCTGCGTTCAGTTATGCCTACAGGCTGGAAAATTGCCGATAAAACCGGTGCAGGCGATAATGGATCCAGATCGATTATCAGTGTCGTCTGGCCGAAGAAACACCCGCCATTGATTGTCTCTGTCTATATCACACAAACACAAGCAACCATGGCACAGAGCAACGAATCCATTGCCCGCATCGGTAAAGCAATATTTTCCGCAACCAGAGAATAGAATCAGTCACATCATCAAAAATGCCCTGCTGGCAGTCAGAGCGGGCAAGATTTAATGAACCGGCTCGTTTTTTACTGGCTCACTAAACGTCTGTGGACGACAAAGCGGCTTTTTAATCAGCCGCTTTGTAAACAGTCATGGTGAATTTGTTGCTAATCACCACATGGAGCCATCTTTAACCGGCCTCGTGACTTGTTGAAGATTTTTTTGCCATTCTCCCGGCCTGCACGAAGGGCGCGCTGTTCTTCCGGCGGCAGCGCAGACTCCCCGATACAGGACGGGCTACAGCAGTTGTGATACTTTTCTGCACAATCCGGGCACTGTATGAACAGCAGATGACAACCATCATTTTTGCAGTTGACATGCGTATCGCAGGACATGCCACATTGATGACAATGAGCAATCACGTCTCCGGAAATACTCTCTCCCATACGCTCATCAAAAACAAAATTTTTACCTTTGAAGCGCACCGGTAATCCCTGCTCCCTCGCCCGACGAGTGTATTCGATGATACCTCCGGCAATATGACTGACGTTGGTAAAACCATTATGCAGCATCCAGGCGCTAGCTTTCTCACAACGGATCCCACCAGTGCAGTACATCACCATCTTCCTGCTCTCGCTTCCCTTCAATATATCAACTGCCATCGGCAACTGTTCGCGAAAAGTATCTGCGGGAATCTCTATGGCGTTGTCAAAATGCCCTACTTCATATTCATAGTGATTACGCATATCGACAAACAGAACATCAGGATCATCCAGCATGGCATTGACCTCCGCCGCATTCAGATACCTCCCTACCCGGCTGGCATCAAAACTATCATCGTCGATACCGTCAGCCACTATGCGCTTACGCACTTTCATGCGTAGCACCCAAAATGATTTACCATCATCCTCCAGCGCAATATTCATCCGCAGATTATTCAGGGCCGGATGGAAATTCCAGAGCATGGTTTTCATGGTATCGTATTGTTTTTCGGGAACACTTACTTGGGCGTTGATTCCCTCACTGGCAATATAGACGCGACCAAATACTTTAAGCGCGCTCATCGCCTTATAAAGTTCATCACGAAAGAGCCCGGCATCATCAATGGCAAAATATTTGTAAAAAGAGACTGTGACACGTGGCTCGGTTTCCACAAGCAGGCGTTCTTTTAACACATTGTTGTTCACGCGATTATGTAACACTGGCATGGTGTACGTTTCCTGATAGTAGTAATAAAAATTTTAAGGCGTGTATGATAGCGCAATGGGAACATTATGGAAAAGCTGGAGTGCAGAGAGCATTCAATAACGTGGGCCGATGATTCAGCGCCAGTCAGTTATTTTCTCGTACAGAAAAAACTGCCACAATAGCCGGAATAAACAACAACAACCGATGCTTCTATGCATCATGACTAATGAGACACCATGAGTCGATTGCCGATATTTTCCCTCGCTTTGCTGCACCCTCGCTACTGGCTGACGTGGTTTGGTATTGCTGCCCTTTGGCTGGTTGTGCAACTCCCCTACCCACTGCTTCACTACCTGGGGTGTACTCTTGGGAAGCTCGCCATGCCCTTTATGTCCCGCCGTGTGGAAATTGCCCGGCGCAATCTTGAGCTATGTTTCCCCGCCATGTCAGATGCGGAACTCGAAGCGCTGACAAAAAAGAATTTTCAATCTGTTGGCATGGGGCTGCTGGAAACGGGTATGGCCTGGTTTTGGCCTGACTGGCGCCTGCGACGAATAATCAGCGTTAGCGGACTCGAGCATATAGACAAGGCTCGCGCCGATGGCCAGGGCATCCTGTTAATAGGAATGCACTTTCTTACCCTTGAGCTGGGTGCCCGTATTTTTGGTATGCACAATCCCGGTATTGGTGTTTACCGCCCGAATAACAATGCACTGCTGGACTGGTTACAGACGCGGGGGCGCATGCGCTCCAACGCCAGTATGATAAACCGTGATGATATTAAGGGCATGATTCGGGCGCTAAAAAATGGGGAAATTATCTGGTATGCACCAGATCACGACTACGGACCTAAAGCCAGTATCTTCGCCCCTTTTTTTGCTGTACCTGATGCGGCAAGTACACGAGGAAGCTATGTGCTGATTCGTGCAGCGAATCCCGCGATCATTCCTTTCGTCCCACGCCGGCTGGCTCATGGCAGGGGTTACGAATTGATCATTATGCCAAATGCACAGAATATCCCAGTCAGCGATGAACTAGTTACAGCCATCGGTATTAATCAACTTGTGGAACATGCCGTGCAGATGGCACCTGAGCAATATATGTGGCTGCATCGCCGCTTTAAAACCCGTCCCCCCGGCTCGCCTTCTCTCTATTAAGAGATTTCAGCGAGATTTACATACATCGGTTGCCTGATAGCATATTCTAAAAAACAGCCTATCAGGCATAATTGAGCACACACGGGTTGAGCTGGCGCATCTTGTCGTAATAATCAAACCAGACATGATGCTGCCCGGCATTACGCCATAACCTGGTATGTATACGGCCCAGCAGGACAGGATCGCTCACCAACAGCAAACGGTGTTCACGGCTAATCTTGTATGGAGACTGCTCCATCGTCTGTTCCACCGTTTGCATACGGGCTTCATCTATAAGATCACTTTTGCGATGGCGCCCTGTGGCCATTGCACTGGCGAGTGCGTTAAACGACGGGTGAATAAGTGCATAAATGAACCCTCCTTTAAGCGCACGTTTACGGTTCATCTCAAGATAACGGTCGGTATCCACCAGTTCCTGTGGCGGCATATATTCCTCAGGAATCAAAAATAACTTATGCCGTTTAGCTGCAATCCCGAATGTAGATCGACTGGAGATAACTGACACGAATGGAGATAGTATCAGAGAGAAAACAATAGGTGACAGCCACCAGAGAAAGTTGAGATCCTGCCACCCCATACCAACAGCCCAGATCAGTCCGAGTAGCTGCTGTGGACCGTGACGATGGAAGGCTTCGCGCCACGACGTCGCACCATCATCCCGTTGTGGTGAGTTCCACACTACTTCTTTGTCGAGGAACGCGCTAACCACAAAGATAGTATGAAATAGCATACGTACTGGCGCCAGTAAGACAGAAAATAACATTTCAACAAGCAGCGATAAAAACAGCCGTAGTGGCCCGCCAAAAGGTTTTGACCCCCGGAACCAGAGCAGTATGACACTGAGCAGTTTTGGTAAAAATAGCAATAGCAGCGTAGTGGAAAACAGCATAATAGCCAGCTCAGGACGCCACTGTGTCCAAACCGGATAGAGCTGTCGTGGCTGCATAAAATATTGCGGCTCCATTAATTTATGCACGATCTGCAGGGCAGTCGACAGGAGCAAAAAAAGAAACCATAACGGGGCTGAGAGATAGGACATGACACCAGTCAGGAACACCGCGCGATGTACCGGATGCATTCCTTTGACGAGAAACAAACGAAAGTTCATCAGGTTGCCATGGCACCAGCGGCGGTCCCGTTTTAATTCATCCAGCAGATTTGGGGGCAGCTCTTCATAGGAACCAGGCAGATCGTAGGCAATCCATACCCCCCATCCCGCCCGGCGCATTAACGCAGCTTCTACAAAGTCATGAGAAAGAATTGAACCGGTAAAAGATCCCTGACCCGGTAATGGAGCCAGTGCACAATGCTCAATAAATGGCTTCACCCGGATAATGGCATTGTGGCCCCAGTAGTGAGATTCACCCAACTGCCAGAAGTGTAACCCGGCAGTGAACAGCGGCCCGTAGACCCTTGTGGCAAATTGCTGACAACGAGCATAGAGTGTCTCCATACCTGACGCTTTGGGCGAAGACTGGATGATCCCAGCTGTTGGATGCGCTTCCATCATACGTACAAGGCTGGTCAGGCACTCACCACTCATTACGCTGTCTGCATCCAGCACCACCATGTAGCTATATTGACTGCCCCAGCGACGACAAAAATCGTCAATATTGCCGCTTTTCCGCTTCACCCGACGACGACGACGGCGGTAGAAAATATGCCCCTCCCCCTTTACATCACGGATGAGTTCCATCCATGCTTTCTGCTCCGCAATAACAATATCGGCATCGTAACTATCGCTTAGGATATAAACATCAAAATTAGCTGACTCCCCCGTACGTAATACCGACTCCCAAGTAGCACGCAGACCTGCGAACACACGCTCTACATCCTCGTTACAGATAGGCATGATAAGCGCGGTGCGATGCGCCGGGTTAAGAACAGAATTATCAACCGTTTTATACGAGATACTGTAGCGGTCTTTGCCTATTATTAATTGGATGAAACCCATCAGCGCAGTCCAGAAACCGGCAGATACCCAACAAAACAGGATAGCAAACAGCACCAGAATACCGGTTTGCAAAAGATAGGGTAACAATTGCAGAAAGGTGTAATGCCAGTTCTGATGCCACATCCCAACGGGATCAATCAGTGTCCAACCGCGATAAGGAAGAATAGTCTTCATATACCAGGTCGCCACCGCCGTCTGGGCCAACGTCAGGATCAACAAAATGTAGCGGCGTATAGTGCCAGTCTGACGCCAGTGATCTTCCTGCCTTTGCAGCTCAGAAGTCGCATAGCGGTGAACAACTTTGCGCCCACGCAGTCTGTCCCAGAATCGTGCCAGAGGATTAGTACGCCACTCCTCAGGATACATTGACAACCGGTTATGTGGTGGCGCAGCCCGGAGCGTAGTACGACCCAGTTCATCTTCACAAAACTGGCTCCCCCCGGAGCCAACAGCATCAGGCCATGTGGCAGCCACACGGCGCTTTACCGATTGCAATGAAACATCGTTATCAGGCTGAATCTTCTCTGATTTATCCGCTAGCGCTGAATGGATAGCTGGAAATGTCTCATTAACAGGCGCATCAGGGGCAACAGCAGTCAACGCATCGCGGGCAGCAACCGGAAGCGCCTCTGTATAGTCTGCTGAGGTGAGTATTGATTTAATCATTGGCAGGCAACTGATAGCTCCAGGTTTCGGTCATAAGCTTCTCTTTATTCGTCAAAGCCGCGCGGATTTCTGTTGGTTGTTTATTATCCTTAACGCGGAGGCGTATTGTCAGCCGCCAGCCTTTGGTGACCGGATTATACTGTACATTGCTTGCAACCAGCTCTCCGTTATCGCCTATGCTTACCTGTGGCGCCACTGGCGTATTCTCCGGCAATTTGCTCATCGCCTTGCCAGTAAAATCAATGACGAACGCAATGGAGCCATCTGGCTGACGAATAAGATTAGACTGTTTAACATCTCCACGTGACCTCAAAGTGCTCTTCACTGTGGCAACGCTGACAGGATGAAGCTTATCCTCATCACGAGTAAATCGGATATGGTATCTGAAATGGATTTCCTTACCAGGACTCGGGGCCTGATCCGGGACCCAGAATGCAACGATATTATCATTGGTTTCATCTGCACTCGGAATTTCAACCAGTTCAATATGCCCTTTACCCCAGCGACCAACGGGTTCGATCCAGCCACTCGGGCGCAGATCATAACGATCATCCAGATCCTGATAGTCTTCAAATCTGCGTCCACGCTGTAGCAGACCAAAACCTTTAGGATTCTCGATAGTAAACGAGCTTACCGACAGATGTTTTGGATTATTGATTGGTCGCCAAATCCATTCACCATTACCTGCATGGATCATCAGGCCATTTGAATCGTGCATTGCGGGACGATAATTAATGACCGGGGATGGCTGCCTGGGAGCAAACAGGAACATACTCGTGAGCGGGGCTATTCCTAGTTTACCTACACGATCACGCAGAAAAACACGAGCCTGAACATCGACTGTGGTGTCTTTACCGGGGGTGATCATCAAACGATAAGCACCAGTGGCACGGGGAGAATCCAGCAGCGCGTAAATAACCAGATGTTTATCTTGTGGCTTTGGGCGTTCTATCCAGAACTCCCGGAAACGGGGGAATTCTTCACCAGAGGGTAATGCAGTGTCAATAGCAAGGGCTCGGGCCGAAAGTCCATACGCCTGGCCTTTGCCAATCAGGCGAAAATAGCTGGCACCCAGAAAGCTGGCAATTTCATCCTCTTTATTTTTTTTGTTAATCGGATAGAGGATTTTGAACCCGGCAAATCCCAGATTTTTGAGCGATTCAGGAGAAAATTTAGTGTTACCAAAATCGAAATAGTCAGTGGAATATTTTATTTCACTCACTGTCGTCGCAGTAACTTCATTAATTTTCACCGGGGTGTCAAAATACATCCCCTGATGGTAAAACTGCATCCTAAACGGCGTTCTCAGTCTGTTCCAGTAGTCTTTTTTTCGTTTAAACTGGATCTGCTGATAATCTGCATATTGCATTTCACGAAATTGAGAGGAGAGGTTACTTTTTGGGGCCTGATACCCCTTTTCTGCTAACTTCTTCGCCTGTTTTGCCACATCATCAATACTGAAGGCCCAGCTGGCACTGGTATTGATTAAAAATAACAATACAGCACCCATCCAGCATAATTTTGTCTTTTGTGATCTGGATTTTACTCTATACAGCACATACCCCCCTTCTTGGGCCTCAATTTGATCTCGCAATACTAATAGATTATGTGGTCTCACGACAATATGAACACGATTTTGTTCTATCATTTTCCCACCAGGGAAGCTGGATTATAAAACAATCTAAAACGCAAAATTGAACAAATTTTTGCTAGCATAGTGTTAATTTTTATAATATTAAAGTGGGGTTAATCTGATAACTTATTGAATAATATGAAATTATGATAGGATATCAGATAGTATAAAGCCATGATAAAGACTCCTGGTCAACGAGAACATTACCTCGATACATTACGCACCTGTCTGATGCTACTGGGTATACCTTTTCATATCTCCTTACTTTACTCCAGTCATACCTAGTCGATAAACACGCCAGAATCTTCGCTCTGGCTGACGCTCCTCAATGACTTCATCCATTCATTTCGGATGCAAGTATTTTTTGTCATATCCAGCTACTTTTCCTGCATGCTTTACCAACAGGATACACCCCTAAAGTGGTTACGGCGAAGACTGAAACGGATTGCTATCCCTATGCTGGCGACAGTGCCTCTGCTGACGCTGCCACAGTTAGTTATTCTAATGCACTGGTCTCCGTTATACGCTAACTGGTCAACGATGACCTCATATATGAAATTTAATCGGATCTGCTGGGATCTGATATCCCATCTCTGGTTTTTGCTGACACTAATCGTGCTGACATTCGCGGCAATTGTGGTTTTTCGCCTTCTTAATACGATAAAACCGGTCAAAAATAGTGGCTATCATCTTAACTGGTATACGTTATGGCTGATCTATATTGGCTGTGGCCTAATCTGGGTCATTCTGCGCCGAGTGCTGCTGATAGTTGATCCCAAATTATTATGTAATGCACTGTTTTACAACATAGTTTTTCAGGCGCTATTTTATTTGCCATTTTTTGTGCTGGGGGCCCTGACGTGGAAATATGCAGCAGTCAAAACTCTGCTTGTACGCATCAATCCTCAGATTGTTTTAGCGTCTGCCGTACTTTTTGTTGCCTACATTGCAAATCAGGCATGGAATCGCGATGGAGGCTGGATGTATGATCTGGACGGGTTAATTTCCATGCAAACAGGCCTGTTAATGACCAACGTTGTTTTTTCACTTAGTTATCGCTTTCTGAACTTGCATTCTTCGTGGATAAATTATCTGGTCAGGGCTTCATTATTTATTTATCTAGTGCATCATCCACTTATTCTGCTCTATGGTATTTTTATCGCTCCTCTGATTCACAGCGCCTTGCCCGGTTTCCTGCTGGGTCTGGTGCTTGTAACACTAGGATCATTACTGTTGTATGAAATACATCTGCGTATTCCGCTATTGCGCCTGCTGTTTTCGGGCAAGTCAGCAAAACGAGACCCGCCATCCCTGTCTGTAAAACATGAAGCTCTTTAGCCGCACTGCTCCTCCAAAGCAGACAGGTAAGAGGGGTGCAGAGCCGCTCCTTCGCCTGGAGTTACGGAACAACCCGCTGTTATGAGCAGCAGATCCTGCCTGACAGAGCAGCAGCGTTTTACACGTGATTTGACTGGTGAGATTGTTGCAATCTGGCCAGTTGTTTCTGGTATAAGTTGTAGTTTTCTTCATCAAAACAGACAAACCAGACCTGTTCTGGCCATGAATGGCTGGTTAAAAAAGCGGTGACAGTTTCAAAAGCAACTTTCAGTGCAGCGGATTTGGGGTAACCATATGCACCACAGCTTATTGCCGGGAAAGCAATGCTGTGTATTTGCCGCTCTGCTGCCAGCTTTAACGAATTCCAATACGCATTTGCCAGCAGTCTGGCTTCGTTATGGTTACCTCCTCGCCAGACGGGACCTACCGTATGAATGACAGAATCAGCGGGAAGATTTCCGGAAATTGTGATGACCGCCTCCCCGGTATTACACTTTCCCTGACGTCTGACTATCGCCTGACACGCTTCTATTCTAATAGTGCCGGTCCAGCAGCAGAATGGATCGCACCGTCTACTCCCTTTCCACCCATCAGACTGCTATTGGCAGCATTGACAATGGCACCAACCTGTAACTGAGTGATATCACCATGGATAATACGAATACGTGGATATGCCATGAGGGTTACCTGCCTGTATTGAATGCACTTAACTGTTTTCGCACACTGTGGCTGTTTAGCATCAGATATCTAAATATAGTCGCGCTTGCCGCTGAAAGTGACCATTTTTTGCATTTTCAAGCCCGGTTAATAAAAGAATCAAATTAACATCATCAATTATCTCATCCCAGAGCTCTCCTAAGGCCTTCTCTGACTGAGCTGGCATCAGCTCTCTTGGCTCCCAGTATTCTCTCACCATCCCCAGTATACAGCCACAGCCGAAAAATTAGTTTTTTAGTGATAATATTTATCATAATTAATATATTTAATGCATAAGAAATTTCTGATCCACCTGACTATGCCGGACTTAATTATCAGTAACCGGTATAGGGATATTATTATCATATAATTTAATGTATTATGGATATGCAGAACATCTCTTTCCTTATCATCTCCTCCTATGTTGTAGTATAAATTTACCCATATCGTATTGACAAATATAAAACACCAATACTACACATTGTCATCAGGCAGTGTTGTATTTATTAAATTCGGTAGTCTGATGCATGGAGTCGACCCCGAAAACCATTGTCAAGCCTGACTAGCGGTAAAATATGCGATAAATTATTTATTATTGCGAAGATGAAACCAGCACTAAACCGGCTCGGGACAGGTGTATTAGCTATGATACCAATAGTCATCTTATATCTGACTGTTTTCCCCGGAATGTAGAATTGCCGATATAAATATTTCATGTTCCTGCATCAGCTAAAACCTGATTAGCACATCACTGTATTTAGTGAATAATATTTTATAATTTTTAGGGTGATGGTATCAGTACACAAAACATATTTCCTGCAAAGAGAGGCAATCATACTTTTATACAGACTGGTATAAAACGCAAACCAGGAAATTATAATAACCTTTTCTGACCATTCACTTATTTTCACATTTCATAATTGACGCAAATTTTCATTTAGACAATTTGATGTGCAATTTTCCAGGGTTAGCAGCAATATAGTCTGTTAATAAAAACAGGTTTTACTCATAGCAATGCTTCCGTATTAATCTATTGTTTTTGTTAAATCGTCATAACCGCTTTCGTTTATTACTCCAGATGATAATTTTCATCCGGCAACAATACTTAAACAACACCAGCCATTCATCAGACTGCTACACTTTTAATATCAGTACTAATTAAAGGAGTCATAAAATGCCAACAGAGAAAGCGAAAGATAAAGCACGAGAAATAGCAGGAGCAGCAGAGCAGGCATATGGAAAGACTATCCATTCTCCGGGCACTCGCCTGCGCGGTGCTACACGCCGCCACGCGGCACAGGCCAGTCACGCCGTACATGATGCAGCCAGTAGCGTCCGTCAGCAGGTATCTCACAATCCACTTAGCGGCGTAATTATTGCGGCGGGAATTGGTATGATATTTGGTTATCTTCTCGGACGGAGATAAAAACCACGACTACCCTGTTGAATTGAACAGTAGACCTTGCATCAGATAACAGCCGCCCGTAAAGCCGGGCGGCAGCAAAACAACTACAATAAGTAAGAAAACTGAACGGTAGTTTTAGAATCAGTGCGTATCGGTGCTGACGCCGGGGGAGTTTCATTCCATGTTACATCGTAGGTAAGCTTCAATGAACATTTATCAGTAATTGCAACATTCAGGCCTGTTTCTGAACCCACTGTCGTCCTTTTATTTTTCGCAGCTACAACTGAAACGCTCTGAATGAATGAAGTTTGATCTGATAACTTCCACTGATAATCTATTCCGGTATAAAGCAATGCACGGGTATCCTGCCCTTTCTGCTGAAAAACGTCATAGCGTCCGGCTGGACCAAGTTCAGCACGCAATGAATGTATAGAACCACTTAAAATCTGGCGTCCATAACCTGCCGTCAGCAGCGTACGACCAGCATAACCGTTGTAACGATCTGATAACCAGCTTAATTGACCAAATAAGTAATCCTTTTTTGTCAAATTATAACGTGAACGACTGCCTATTAAATAGGTTTCTGATGTTCGTGCTTCATCAGTCGTTTTATTTGTAGCATTACCCCACATACTGTACGCCATATGGGAATTGTACCAAGTTGAATTAAATCCTCCTGTAAATTTTGTGTTTTTGGTATTACCATTTTGCCCCTCATATCCTGCCGATACATCACCTTCAAAAGTTTTTTTTACTGATGAAGGATCATCCATCATGACAGAAAACATAGAGTCATTTGCTACAGTCTGGTACGAAAATACACCAGCAGTAATTAAAAATAGCGCAGAAAAATTATTACATTTTTTCATGTGACTGAACCATTCCAGACCATCGATATGTTGTTACACATAAAAACATTATCGAGTCTGTATTTTTTTATGGATCATAATCAATGCCAATCCATATAATAATTGTAACAAAATATTAAAAATATTTTTTATTAAAATATAAATAAATATAATTATTGTTTAAGATATATCTCATGTTATTAGGTAAGTAATCCTAATTAATGATAATTCTTTACTGCCGCAGGCCAGACTCAGTTTTATAAGGCTCGTTGCAGCACACTGCCTGCAATAGTCCTTTAGGCGGTTTTGTATTAATTTCAAATAATGTACAAACTGATAAAAATATAAATTTTCTCCATGTCAGCTATTTAGAGGCAATTAATCTATGATAACTACTACCACTAAGCAGGCTGTTTGTTCCCTGACTATGCTTAGAGAAGGCATTACTTTCACGAGATAATTTTGGCTCAGAGCGCATTATAAATGTTACGTTGTCACTATTAGTTTTTACAGCTCCCTCCAGGAGGATGTCAGGCATCCGGGCACAGTGATGACTTCACAATCAGGTAAACGATAGTCAGCTAAGCTATGTAACTATATGAAATAGCAGGTAATAGTTATACGATGCACCATGACTATCTGGAGTAAATTGGGGCAATTTCACAAAAAATGCGGTCTGCACCTGCCAGGTACCCGTGTGCAACATAAACAGCACGTTTGTCGGACCTCGGCTAGGAGATTAACCCTGTCAGCCTTAAAATCAGATAGCCTGCAATAATCACCACCACCGGCAGGATATAAAGCGGAAAAATTTGCAGCAGAATAGCGTGCCTGGGTATCACAATTCGGCTTTCCAGGTCACTATATGATAGCCCCTCAGTGCTGTTAGCTTTTTCCAGTATCAGCTGGTCTTCAATTCGCTCACGCAGATATCGATACTGTCTCCACATACGTGCTCCTGATCCCTGAAGTGCCAGCTGCACGCAATATCCGGCCTGATGAGCAAGTAAACTCAGGTTAGGTGTAGCTCAACAAACAGTTTTTCGTATTGGGTAGTTGGTTATGGAAAAGATCTCCCCCTGTTCTGGTATTGTATCAGCATTGAAACTATATGGGATTTTGGAATCTAAGAGCAGCCTCACTTCAGCAGCATCACCCTAATTTGTCTGAACGTGCTGTTATAATATTTTTTGCAGATTACTATCTTCTGGTATTAGTCTTCAGCACAACAATTGCCTTACTGCAAACCTCATCGTCATACCAATACCAGCAAACCCACTGTTGGGACTGGCTGAATTCCCAAACAGAACAGGCCGGAGAACTTCTTCAAACAACCTGTTTAACACAAAGCGGCGCGTGTGTGCCGAATCGTAGCCCCTTCCCGAAAACACATCACGCTTATTATTAAACTACTGCTGTACCATCACTTAAGCCCTGAAAAATTCTGTTGCCCCCTGTACGTTATAAAACCCAGGCCGGAGTGATTCGCCCCTGATGACATTATGATTATTGCAGGCTTTATTCATTTTTAGTTACAACGCGTACGCTATCCAATACTGCCCGAATTATTTATACTGTACAAATTACCAGTTATAAGTAAGGTGCCCCACCATGACGGCCGAAGGTCACATCATTGTCGCTATCGCCAGTGCAATTTTCGCTAAACGCACTGAGCTGACACCCGTACTGGCACAAAGTGACTGGTGGCATCTGATCCCTGCTGTATTACTGAGCTGTCTGCTGCCTGATATTGATCATCCCAGGTCATTACTTGGACAGCGGTTATACTGGCTCTCAAAACCCATTGCTCGGCTGTGTGGCCATCGTGGATTCACTCACAGTCTGTTAGCGGTCATCATTGGGGTGATATTGCTACATATAAATCTGCCCGGTGATAGCTGGATAGCGCCAGATGTTTTTCAGGGCATAATTTTAGGTTATCTCAGCCATATTGCGGCAGATATGCTAACCCCAGCAGGGGTACCCTTATTATAGCCTTTTCGCTGGCGCTTTTCCCTCCCTTTGATCAATACCAGCCAGGGAAATCAGCTGGAGCGTATTCTCTGCTTTGGGCTGGTCATACTGGCTTTATGGATACCCGTAAACGTTTTATCGTCCAGTGCAGACTTGTCCGCACAATTAGTTAGTATGGCGCGCAATCACATTAAACAACTGGTGGCAACCTATATCAACGATTGACAGTATTTTTTATTTTCAATGTTATATCTAATTTTCTTTAGATACAAAATTACCATCTATTTATGCTTTATACTGATATGCTATTTGAATCAGTGTAGGTTCGTAACGTGGAATTGTCACTCAACATCATAAAGAAAACCTGAATTTCCAGTGTTGAGAGGTTTAGTCATGTTGAGAGGTTTGGTAATGAACTATCCATTATTTATCAATATAGCGATATTCATCGCTTTATTAGGGATACTGGCAAAAAGTAGTCGTAGCAGCTGGAGCCTGTCACGTAAAGTATTGACTGGCCTGATTACAGGCGTAGCTTATGGGCTGGTACTTCACCTGATTTATGATAATACAAATCCAGTTTTGCTCGCTTCAATAGACTGGTTTAATATTGTCGGTAACGGTTATGTAAATTTATTACAAATGATTGTAATGCCGTTAGTTTTTGTTTCAATCCTCAGTGCAATTGTTCGACTGCATGATGCTTCGTCATTAGGCAAGATAAGCGCACTAACCATCGGCATATTGCTATTTACAACCCTGATCGCCTCACTGATTGGCGTTTTTGTCACTACCCTGTTTGGTCTGAGTGCCGAGGGTCTGGTACACGGCGCTCAGGAAAGTGCCCAGCTGTCAGTCATTCAGAATAATTATGCTGGTCAGGTTGCAAACCTTACCGTGCCACAACTAGTTCTGTCATTTATTCCCGTGAATCCTTTCGCAGAGCTGACCGGTTCCAGCCCAACTTCCATTATCAGTGTAGTTATCTTCGCCGCTTTTCTGGGCGTAGCGGCACTGCATCTGAAACATGACGATCAGGTTAAAGGCGAGCGCCTTTTCGCCACTATTGATATTCTTCAAAACTGGGTAATGAAGCTAGTACGCCTGATAATGAAACTCACCCCCTACGGTGTCATGGCGTTGATGACCAAAGTGGTGATAAGTTCAAACCTGCACGACATCATTGAGCTAGGAGGCTTTGTTTTCGCATCCTACCTCGGCCTGCTTCTTATGTTTGGTGTTCACACGCTGCTACTGGCAGTGAGTGGTGTTAATCCCCGACTGTTTTTTCGTAAAGTAGCAGCTGTACTCAGTTTTGCCTTTACCAGCCGCTCCAGCGCGGCAAGTATTCCCCTCAATATTGAGGCACAAACGCGTCGTCTTGGGGTCCCTGAATCGATTGCAACATTCTCTGCATCTTTTGGAGCCACTATTGGGCAGAATGGCTGTGCAGGCCTTTACCCAACCATGCTTGCAGTAATGGTTGCACCAACAGTGGGGATTAACCCCCTGGACCCGATGTGGATTGTGACCCTTGTGGGGATCGTTACACTCAGTTCGATTGGTGTGGCTGGCGTAGGCGGCGGCGCTACCTTTGCTGCATTGATTGTGCTGCCTGCAATGGGCCTGCCCGTCACGCTGGTCGCGCTACTTATCTCCATTGAGCCCTTAATTGACATGGGGCGTACTGCGCTGAATGTTAATGGTTCTATTATGGCAGGCACCCTGACCAGTCAGTGGCTGAAACAGACTGACAAAAAACTTCTTAAAGATGAAAATAACCAGCAGACAAGACTGGTTCATCATTGATTAACGATATTATCCCGCACAGAGTAGTTGTCTTAGATGACTACTCTGAGTCTGGCTACCTGGTAGCTAATAGATCTGACCATCTGTAACCCCCGCCATGCTGTACGCCTGAATTCATCACGGGATCCGCAACGATTGCCTGAACTCTGTGTTATTAGGTTGAACGCCAGCTCAGCAACCTGTCTGTGTCCTTAAGAACACCTGATGCCTGCCAGAAATGAACCGTACCGATTGGGGAAGTTATGCTAAAATCGACAGATTAATGGCATTATCATTTGATGTTGAGATTTCTGCCCGAATCAAATATTCATACCAGTCAGTGTGCCCGACTTACGTCGTTGATACGCGTTGTTATTGTATTGATAGCATGCATCTGTCATGTTGGCTCCGCCAGTGATCTGCCATGAAAAACTGTTGATTACTTTTGAACACCGTGTGCTTTAGCTTTAACCACCACTATTTTATATCCCATGCTGGCTGCTAACCAGGAGTGATAAATGAATCTGCAACAAAAAATTATCGGCACAATTAGGGTCAAACCTGTCATTGATGTCCAGCAGGAAATACGCATTAGTATCGATTTTCTTAAATCATACATCAAAAAACACCCTTTTGTCAGAAGTCTGGTCCTTGGCGTAAGTGGTGGCCAGGATTCCACGCTCACTGGCAAGCTTTGTCAAATGGCTATAAACGAACTACGGCAGGAAACTGGTAATAAGCACTATACCTTTATTGCTGTGCGTATGCCTTACGGCGAGCAGGCGGATGAACAGGACTGTCAGGATGCGATTAATTTTATGCAGCCAGATCGGGTATTAACGGTGAATATCAAAGCAGCAATACTGGCAAGCGAGCAGGCACTCTTTGAAGCAGGCGTCGTGCTTTCAGATTATATTCGTGGCAACGAAAAAGCACGCGAGAGAATGAAAGTCCAGTACAGTATTGCGGCCATGAACGCCGGACTGGTAGTGGGTACTGACCATGCTGCTGAAGCAACCGTTGGGTTTTTTACCAAATATGGCGATGGTGGTACAGATATTAACCCAATCTTTCGTTTGAATAAAGGACAGGGTAAACAGCTGTTAAAAGCACTCGATTGTCCTCCACATCTCTACATTAAAGCACCTACTGCTGATCTGGAAGATGATCGCCCTGGTCTGCATGATGAAATTGCACTGGGTGTGGCGTACTCAGTAATCGATGCTTACCTTGAAGGTAAAACAGTTGATCCAGAGCCCGCCAGAATCATCGAAGACTGGTATCAGAAAACTGAACATAAACGCCATCTTCCTGTAACCGTTTTCGATGATTTTTGGAAAAAATAATCAACTGCCAGAAGTCTGCTTTGTGCCAGAACATCGGCACTCTGTTAACACTACCATACCGTTGTGAAAACAATTCAGTTGAAAATCGCCAGTAATTGTACTGTTCGCAACCAAGTTTGCTTTGCTGGCAACAGATCTCTCCGGTAAGCAGGAATTATTAACAACTTCCCAAACGATTCTGACTGATATTCTGAGAAGTGATAATAACCTGCTGATAAAAATAAACTGCCTCAGTTATGCAGAAAACTGTGGAAAGAGCAGATTACAATAGCCGCCACAACATCAGCCCGACAGAAGCAAAAAGTACCCACTTTACGAGGTAATAAACGCGCTTATTCCAGGCTTTTAACCGCTTACCTATGCGTCGTAGCACATAAATGTATTTAAAGACACGATTTATGCCACCCGTGCGGTCCCCTTCTTTATTGGGCGCTGCTGATGCAGACATCAGATAACGGCCCAGCCAATGATTAACGGCCTGAGTCCACCTGTGACGCATAGGCCGCTCAATATCACAAAACAGAATCATGCGGGGCTGACCACTGCTGTTTTCAGCATAGTGAATATAGGTCTCATCGAACATCACTGCTTCACCATCACGCCAGCTGTAACGTACACCATCAACATCAATAAAGCAGCGTTCATCATTGGGCGTAGCCAGACCCAGGTGATAACGCAACGAGCCTGCATAAGGATCGCGATGACGTGGCAGACGGCTGCCATCCGGAAGCTCCGCAAACATCGCCGCTTTAACACAGGGCAGAGTTCGTAACAGCCCGGTAGTAAAGGGGCATAGCTCTTGTGCAGAAGGATGCGCCTCATCATACCATTTGAGATAAAAGCGTTTCCAGCCGGTTTTAAAAAACGAGTTGAACCCAGCGTCATTAAACTTATCTGAGGTCTTGATCTGCTGCAAATTACGCAGCGCCTCACCCTCATCACGAATCTTCTGCCAGTTTTGTTGCAGAGCTGTCAATTCTGGGAAGTTCTCTAAAGGCAAAAAAGGGGTCTTAGGAACGTCAGAAAACAGATACATAAAGCAGTTCATCGGTGCCACAAATGTAGAGTGGTCAGAGAGCTGTCGCCATAAGCCATACCGGATTCGGCCCCGACAGTGAACATAAAAAACTGAGATAATATAAGTAAACAGAATGATATATTTCATATAAAGCACTATTTTATTTTTTAGGATAGTTTCCTGAACAAGCTCAGTCACCTGTAATGGCGGGTGAATGAATTATAGGTAACATTTGTTAATTACGAAGATTAGTCGCACAAAAAGAATAAAGTGACCTGTCAATACTTTGTTTCTTTGATAGCCACGAAAGCTGTTCTAGTGAAAATAGTACGATGCCAGGCTTAAATATCTGAGACTCTGTAAACGTTCCGATAAAGACATTCATTTTTTCGGCGCGTATAATACAAAGCGACCAGAATCTGGTCTGGCATAATTGTTGCCACCAGCACGCAAGCCCAAAGCGAACTCGTAAGTACAGGTGTAAAACCAACTACCAATATTGAATAAGTAACGAGATAAAGACCGCTAGTGCGAGGTATCCAGAACAGGGAAACTCTTCACCAGCTCATCAATCGCCCTAACCTGCGTGAGCAGGGATTCTAATTTATTCAGTGGCAGTGCTGATGGTCCGTCACACCTGGCACTCTCAGGTTCGGGATGTGCTTCAATAAACAAACCTGCCATACCTACCGCCATTCCAGCCCGTGCCAGTTCAGCCACCTGGGCTCGACGGCCACCAGATGCCGCTCCAAAAGGATCACGGGTTTGCAACGCATGTGTTACATCAAAAATAACAGGGCTGTTATTGCTAACTTGTTTCATTACATTGATACCTAGCATGTCCACCACCAGGTTATCATAACCAAAGCTTGCACCGCGCTCGCACAGTATCACGTTATGATTACCTGCTTCGATAAATTTTTCCACAATGTTGCCCATCTGACCCGGACTTATGAATTGTGGTTTTTTCACGTTAATGACAGCTCCTGTACTGGCCATAGCGGCTACCAGATCAGTCTGTCGCGCAAGGAATGCAGGCAGCTGAATAACATCTGCTACTTCGGCGACCAGCTGGGCCTGATGAGGTTCGTGTACGTCTGTAATTATCCGGACACCAAAAGTCTGCCTAAGCTGCTGGAAAATCTTCATCCCCTCTTCAAGTCCGGGTCCTCGGTAAGAGTGGATTGATGAACGATTGGCTTTATCGAAAGACGCTTTGAATATATAAGGGATGCCCAGTTTATCTGTAACTGTTACGTAATGTTCGCAAATACGCATCGCCAGCTCGTATGATTCCAGCACATTCATACCGCCAAATAATACAAAGGGTTGATCGTTTGCTACCTTAATGTCACCGATGCTCACGACTTTCTGTTTCATCTGCTGACCTTGTTTAATGGAGAGTAATTGGTTTTTGCTCTATTGAGTTGATTTGCACCTTGATTAGATCGCTTATGGGATCTTCCGGGCATTGTTCAACAAAATAGGTTAAATCGGTCAGTGCAATGTGTTCACACTCAAGCTGAGCGAAAATTAGACCACGATCCCGAATCTCATATGGATCTTCTGGATCCATCAGCAGAAGCACTTCACTGGCCTTCAATGCCAGCTCCATCTGCTTCTCTTCCATCAGTGCGGATTTTAGGGTATCCAGCATTTTGCGAATCACCAGCTCCGTCTCAGCCTCATCCAGATCATCCTGAAATAATTCAGCAATAGGTCCGATATTACCTTTAAGCCACACCTCCAGCGTGTGCTCATCAAGCGTTTCGCCATCCAGAGGATCGATTAACCACATCTCCCCATCCAGCCAGTCTGCACGCAGTATCAGCTGGGTGGGAAATACCACTGGCATCAGCGGTAAATTGAGTTCATGAGCAATATGTAGTAGCACAATCCCCAGTGAAACTGCTGTACCCTGCCGACTATGCAGGACAGTATCCAGCCAGAGTACATCCGAAAGACAGTAGACGCCACTAGCACCACCAAATCCCCATTGATGGTAAAAGAGATCCAGTAACTGGCTGACCTGAACATCCTGAGCCTGCCCGGCTGAAATAGTGGCTCTGGCTTCTGCTACCAGTAATGCAAGCTGAGCACGAACCTTCTCAGCAGGAAAATCATGCCGAATTTGCTGTAACACTACAATCGCAGCCTCACTCAATGAGGCGTCAGTAAAATCGAATTCAGTAATGGAGGCCATTGATCACCCCAGTAAAAAATTTTTATAATGGTTATCCGGATAAATCCTTACCACCACACCAGCACAACGATCAATCTATTTTAGCGCTCGCTCTCAGATTTCAGACCGCGCCCGCCATGAGTTGTCATGCCTGTCATAATTATGAATGATAACGCCAATATATTTTTCCGTCAGCCTGGTATCACTCAAATTGAATCAGTAACATTCAAATAGCACACAACATTGCCACATGCCCGCCAGCAAGAATACTACAGAGCCAGGCCGGCTATACTCATCTATACGATAACTCCGGGACACCCTGTTGATTATCATCGCTGCCCCTCAGATATTCGCTCGTTACCGCCGTAATCATAATAGGTTTTGACGTGCAAAAAACCGGCTTGTCGTAACATTTTTCGCACAATACTCCCCTGCCGACAGCCATGTTCAATCAGTAACCATCCTTGTGCAACCAGAAAATCAGGCGCCATCTCGATTATAGAGCGGATATCACTTAATCCGTGGTCTGCCGCCACTAACGCACTTGTCGGCTCAAAACGCAAATCCCCCTCTTGCAGATGAGGATCGTCAGGATCAATATAGGGAGGATTACTGACGATAAGCTGATGGCGCTGTTGTACCAGCTGACTGAACCAGTCGCTGATTAAAAACTGAACATTCGTCAACTGTAGTGCATCCGCATTATACCGAGCAAGTTTTACCGCCGCTGCAATGCGATCAACCCCGGTAAAGTGCCAGCCGGAACGTTCACTCGCCAGTGCCAGCGCAATAGCACCAGTACCCGTACCTAAATCGAGTGCACTGCCGTTTGGGGCTGCCATTTTTGTCAGCGCGTGCTCAACCAGTGTCTCAGTATCCGGCCGGGGGATCAACGTATCAGGTGAAACCCGAAGCGGCAATGACCAGAATTCACGTTCTCCTGTAAGATAAGCGACAGGTTCGCCTCTAATGCGGCGCATGAGCAGCCCCTCGAGGACGTCAAGATGAGTCTCTTCGAGTGGTGTCTCATCAAAAGCGCGTAACCAGCTGCGATTTTTACCAGTAACAAACGCCAACAACACCCCGGCATCCAGCCTGGCGCTCTGACTCCCACTGAGCCGGGCTGTAGCGTCCTCAAGCCATGAACGGATAGTAATCACTCCTGACCTGCCAGCGCGGCTAGTTGATCAGCCTGGTGCTCCTGCACAATAGGTTCAATTATTATATCCAGTTTCCCCTGCATGACTTCATCCAGACAGTAGAGCGTCAGATTGATACGGTGGTCTGTCACTCGCCCCTGCGGGAAGTTGTAAGTACGATTGCGGTCCGAACGGTCGCCACTACCTAACAGATTACGCCGTGTTGAAGCTTCCTGTTGCTGGCGCTTCGCCACTTCCCCGGCGTGAATTCGCGCTGCCAGCACCCCCAGTGCTTTGGCCCTGTTTTTGTGTTGCGAGCGTTCGTCCTGGCACTCCACCACAATACCCGTTGGCAGGTGAGTAATACGAATAGCAGAATCGGTAGTGTTAACGTGCTGACCTCCCGCACCGGATGAACGGAAAGTATCAATTTTCAGATCCGCAGGATTAATCTCCGGCTGTTCGGTTTCCGGCAGCTCAGGCATCACCGCGACTGTACAAGCCGATGTATGAATGCGGCCCTGGGATTCAGTCTCCGGGATCCGTTGTACACGATGCCCGCCCGATTCAAATTTTAACCGCCCGTAAGCTCCCGTACCGGCAATTTTAGCGATGATCTCTTTGTAACCACCATGTTCTCCCTCACTGGCACTGATAATTTCGATTTTCCAGCGCTGGTTTTCTGCGTAACGGCTGTACATTCGAAACAGATCGCCAGCAAAAATAGCCGCTTCATCGCCACCCGTGCCCGCCCGTACTTCGATAAAACAAGACCGTTCATCATCGGGGTCTTTGGGTAACAGCAGAACCTGCAACTGCTGTTCCAGTTGTTCTCTGTTATCACGTAATAATTTTAGCTCCTCCTGTGCCATATCACGCATTTCCGGATCGTCCTGTAGTGTTTGTGCTGCCGATATCTCTTCCTGCACCTGTTGCCAGCTGCGAAAACAGTTACTGACATCCGTAAGCTGAGCATATTCACACGAAAGCATACGAAAACGATCCTGATCAGCAATAACGCTAGCGTCACTCAGCATCGCTTCCACCTCTTCATGGCGCTCCTGCAATGCTTCCAGTTTGGCAACAATAGAAGTTTTCATCGTTTTATATGGTTATCTTGAGAAAAAGAAAAAGAGGTTAAACAAAAAGCTGTCATTAGCAGGATGAGTAGCAGGGAGAGCTAATCGAGACCGAGACTGGCGCGTAACATATGTAAACGTGCCATATCGCCATCACGGCCAGCCTGTTGTAGTGAACAGGTCGGCTGATGGATCAGACGCCTGGTTAGTTTATGCGCCAGCTCGCTGAGCACAATCTGAGGATCAATACCCTGGGCAAGCGCCATCAATGCTTTTTTTTCAAGTTCATGGCGCACCTGATCTGCCTGTTCCCGGTAATCACGGATAGTTTCTGTTACGCTTTGTGCTCGTAGCCAGGACATAAATTCATCACGCTCCCGGTGTACAATCTCCTCAGCCTTACGGGCTGCTGCCTGACGCTGTGCCATATTATTATTGATGATCCCCTGAATATCATCCACATTATAGAGATAAGTATTGGCCAGTCTGCCGACCCCTTCTTCTATATCACGGGGTACGGCAATATCTATCAGCAGCATCGGCTGATTACGGCGCACTTTAAGCGCTCGTTCGACCATTGCTTTATTGATAATCGGAGTCGAACTAGCAGTAGAGCTAATGATGATATCGGCTTCCGCCAGACGGGAACCAATTTCCATCAGACTTATCGCTTCAGCACTCATCTCGCCGGCCAGCTTCTGCCCGCGCCCAGGCGTCCGGTTAGCTATTATCAGTTTACCCGTGCGATGCTGACGCAGATGTCTTGCTGCCAGCTCAATGGTTTCACCCGCTCCCACCAGCAGTACTGTGGCCGTTGCCAGTGACTCGAAAATTTGACGTGCCAGCGTACAGGCAGCAAAAACGACTGAAACAGCACTACTGCCGATATCAGTTTCGCTACGAACACGCTTAGCCACAGAAAACGTTTTCTGGAACAGACGATCCAGCTCACCAGGATGCGTCTGATAGCTTCGTGCTCGCGCCCAGGCTCTTTTGAGCTGACCGAGTATCTGTGGCTCACCCAGAATCTGAGAATCCAGCCCGCTGGCAACTCTCATCAAATGGCTAACAGCATCATCGCCATAGTGCCAATAGAGACTGGCCCGCAGCTGTTCCTCGCTGACATTGTGGTAATCACACAGCCATGCAACCAGCCGATCCTGCAGGCCGGTCTTTTGCCCGACGCTTAGATAAAGCTCAGTACGGTTACAGGTTGACAGCACTACGCCCCCCTGCACCTGCGGTTGCGCCAGCAGACTCTCTATTGCATGCCCAATGATCTCCGACGAAAACACCACGCGTTCGCGCAACGCAACCGATGCGGTTTCGTGATTAATCCCAAGTGCCAGTAAAGTCATGATAGTTTGCCAAAGCATCCTGCTCTTGATAGGGTTAAGGGTACTTAATTCTACAAGATGAGCATTATCATGAAAAGCGGCACTGAGTGTTAACCTGAATTTAGTAACTCTTTAATTTTAGCAAGCGTAACACTAACGCAATATCCGCTGTTTAAGCCGTGAGCAAATGTCAACGACGACACCTGTGGAGCCCTCCCCGAACTATGTTTAGATTTCCGCTATCCCGCTGTCTTCTGCGCCTTTTCCCCCTTGCCAGCCCGTGGCTTGCCGCCTGTACATTAACCCCACATCAGGGGCCGGCTGGAAGCACAAACTCGCCCAAGTGGCAACAGCACCAGCGGGCAGTAGCCAGCATTACCTCTTATCAGACGCGCGGGGCTTTTGCCTGGCTTTCTGGCAGTAAAAAAGTTTACGCCCGTTTTAACTGGCAACAGAGCGCGCCTGACCATTATCGTCTGCTGCTGACCAGTCCACTGGGAAGTACAGAGTTACAGCTTACTGTGCAGGGTAATAAAGCAGAACTCATTGATAATAAAGGCCAGCACTATTCAGATAACAACGCTGAAAAGATTCTCAGGCAACTCACCGGCATGGCAATACCGATAGATAATCTGCGCCAGTGGATAACAGGCCTGCCGGGCAACGCAACAGAATATTCTCTCGATGATAAGTATCAGCTCAAAACCGCCCACTATAGTCATAATGGTCAGGAGTGGACTGTTACTTTTAATCGCTACGATACCGCTCAGGATCCTGCACTGCCTTCACTCCTTGAGCTGTCTTCCGGCGATAATCGGCTCAAATTACGTATGGATAGCTGGAGCATCAAATAATGTCCCTCTGGCCTGCTCCGGCAAAGCTTAATTTATTTCTCTATATCACAGGCCGTCGCCATGATGGCTACCATAATCTGCAAACCCTGTATCAGTTTCTCGATTACAGCGATACGCTGGATATTGAGGTCAATTACAGCGCCACTATTGTGCTCAAATCAGAAGTTGCAGGCGTAACCCATGATGATAATCTGATTATCCGCGCAGCGAGGCTGCTACGCGACCGGGCGATTGCTGACAGCAGGCTTGAGCCAACGGCGGGGGTCAGCTTTGCGGTAAATAAGCGGATCCCGATAGGAGGAGGCCTTGGAGGAGGTTCTTCCAACGCTGCTACCGTTCTGGTGGTACTCAATCATCTATGGCAAACCGGTTATCCTCTGTCAACTCTTGCAGAGCTCGGCCTGATGCTGGGCGCTGACGTGCCAGTTTTTGTATATGGCCATGCCGCCTTTGCAGAGGGCGTTGGCGAACGGCTGATGCCCACCACACCACCAGAGCGCTGGTATCTGGTGGCTCATCCGGGCGTTTTTATTGCTACTGCTCAGGTCTTTGCGGATAAAGATCTCCCACGCAATACGCCCGTGCGCGATATCAACACCTTGTTGAAAGAACCATTTCATAATGATTGCCAGTTGTTAGTAAGAAAACATTTTCCTGAGGTTGATGAACTTCTTACCTGGCTGCTAAAATATGCACCGTCGCGACTTACGGGCACAGGAGCTTGCGTGTTTGCTGAATTTAATACCGAAGCCGCCGCTCGCCAAATGCTCCTAAAGGCTCCGGCATGGGTGCAGGGATTTGTAGCCAGAGGTCTTAACCTTTCGCCGCTACATCGCTCACTTTTAGACCATTCTTAACTGATCCTGCCGCATCGTACTATCATCGATTCGGTACCTTTATTTATCGTACACAGGCGATCCTGATATAGCTTGCCATCACCGAGCTAAAATTAATTCGGACGCCAAGCCTGAGGTTTTTCTCGTGCCTGATATGAAGCTTTTTGCTGGTAACGCTACACCGGAACTAGCACAACGTATAGCCAATCGTCTTTACACTGGTCTCGGCAACGCTGCTGTTGGGCGTTTCAGCGATGGTGAAGTGAGTGTACAAATTAACGAAAATGTACGCGGTGGGGATATTTTCATCATTCAGTCCACTTGTGCGCCCACTAACGATAACCTGATGGAGCTGGTCGTTATGGTTGATGCACTGCGTCGGGCTTCTGCGGGGCGTATTACTGCGGTGATCCCCTATTTTGGTTATGCGCGTCAGGATCGTCGTGTCCGCTCAGCCCGAGTCCCCATCACCGCCAAGGTCGTTGCTGATTTTCTCTCAAGTGTGGGGGTTGACCGGGTTCTGACAGTTGATTTGCATGCTGAACAGATTCAGGGCTTCTTCGATGTCCCGGTAGACAACGTATTCGGCAGCCCAATTCTGTTAGAAGATATGATGCAAATAGGTCTGGAGAACCCAATCGTAGTCTCACCTGATATTGGTGGTGTTGTTCGCGCACGAGCTATCGCTAAATTACTTAACGATACTGATATGGCAATTATCGATAAACGCCGCCCCAGAGCTAATGTTGCGCAGGTGATGCACATCATAGGGGACGTCGCGGGGCGGGACTGTGTGCTGGTCGATGATATGATTGATACCGGCGGCACCTTATGTAAAGCGGCAGAAGCACTGAAAGATCGTGGGGCAAAGCGAGTATTCTCTTATGCCACCCATGCCGTTTTTTCTGGTAACGCTGCAGAAAATCTGCGCAATTCAGTCATTGATGAAGTTGTTGTCTGCGACACCATCCCGCTCTCTGATTCAATCAAAGCACTGCCAAATGTACGCGCTCTCACGCTCTCTGGCATGCTGGCAGAGGCCATTCGTCGCATCAGTAATGAAGAATCCATTTCAGCGATGTTTGAACATTAATCACAACGGGATGGGCTCACCATCCTGTTTATCACTCTCTGTTATGGGCTCCAGGCAGAAGAGAACCATCGCGGCTAAACATGCCTTTGTCAGTACTCTGATATAATGAAATATCAGATACAATCAGCAAAAGCACTATTCAGCGACTACAATGGTCGCCGGAATGGCGACGGCAGCGCTCATTACCGTATTGTCGCAGCCAGTAGTAACGATCAGCCACTTTCTCCCGGCCACTAATGCACGCCCCGACAAGCCACAGTATAGCGCCAGCAAAAATACCAAAAATTGCGTCCTCCGCCAGCCCGGCCGACAGTGATAAACCTGGTGACTGACTTACCACAGACAATCCAATACACGACATCATCAGCATCAGTCCCAGTGCCATCAGAGTGTTACCCAGCATAACAGCATATTTTATCCTCATGACTGCCTCCAATCATAAGTATGATGATAACGGCAACCCAAGTTGCCTCGCTGTCAGTTTAAAAATAAACGGTCGTTCCAATTGTGAATACGGTCACATTATAAGCATATTCATTAGCGTTTCTTTACGCCAAAAATATCAATTTTTCTGAGCACAATCATATTCCCTGCCTGCCATGACAGGCGGTTTCCTTTTGAGTTCTGAAATCACCAGGCGTAAACTGCGCATGCGCCCAAAAACCAATGACACATCCGGAATCCTGAACGTGAGTGCAATAAAATTAATCGTAGGTCTTGCTAATCCCGGCCCGGAATACGCCGCTACCCGCCATAACGCTGGGGCCTGGTATGTTGAATATCTGGCTCAGTTTTACTCGCAGGTCCTCAAACCAGAGAGCCGGTTTTTTGGTTACACCGGTCGTTTACAGTCTGACGGAGAAGATGTAAGACTGCTCATCCCCACCGCGTTCATGAATCTGAGCGGCAAAGCGGTCGCGGCGATGGCGACATTTTATCGTTATAGCCCCGAAGAGATTCTGGTCGCCCACGACGAACTGGATCTGCCGCCAGGTATCGCGAGACTAAAACAGGGAGGCGGACCTGGTGGCCATAACGGTCTAAAAGATATCATTAGTAAACTGGGTAATAATCGGGACTTTCACCGCCTGCGCATCGGCATTGGCCACCCTGGAACGCGCGATAAAGTCACCGGTTTTGTATTAGGAAAACCGCAGGCAGCAGAGCGCAGACAAATTGATGAAGCTATAGATGAAGCCACCCGCTGTACCGGACTATTTCTGGGAGAACAAAATCGCCTCAGGGCAATGAATCGTCTGCATACATTTAAAAGTCCGGAGTAAGCAGGCTAATCAATCGCCGTGCATTACACTTATGTCCCGACCTCATCTGCTCTGACTGGCATCAATGCAGCCTGAAATCCGACTAATCCGGTGCTAACCGACCACCAATTAAATCTACCCCAGACAGGCTGTGATAGTATGTATAATATGAGGTTTTTCCGGCAGTAACAGTGATCATAACTGTAACGCCCTGATTCAAAACAAGTAAGGTAATTAATGCATGGGATTTAAATGTGGTATTGTCGGGCTGCCCAATGTAGGAAAATCCACCCTGTTTAATGCACTCACTAAAGCAGGCATTGAAGCGGCCAATTTCCCATTCTGCACTATCGAGCCAAACACTGGCGTCGTTCCTGTACCGGATCCACGTCTGGATAAACTGGCGCAGATTGTTAAGCCTCAGCGGGTAATCCCAACCAGCATGGAGTTTGTTGACATCGCAGGTCTGGTCAAAGGTGCGTCAAAAGGTGAAGGATTAGGCAATCAGTTTTTGACCAACATTCGGGAAACCGACGCGATTGGCCATGTTGTGCGCTGTTTCAGCAATGACAACATCATCCATGTGGCAGGAAAAGTTAACCCGGCCGAGGATATCGACACCATCAACACCGAACTGGCCCTGGCCGACCTCGACACCTGCGAACGCGCACTGCAACGCGCTCAGAAAAAAGCCAAAGGGAGCGACAAAGAAGCCCGCAATGTCCAGGTCGTTCTTGAGAAATGTCTGCCTCATCTGGCCGGTGCAGGCATGCTGCGGGCGCTGGGCCTGAGTAAAGAAGAGCAGGCCACTATCCGTTACCTGAGCTTTCTGACCCTCAAGCCAACCATGTACATCGCTAATGTCGATGAAGCGGGTTTTGACAATAACCCCTGGCTTGATCAGATTCGTGTGATAGCCCAGCAGGAGGGGTCGATTGTTGTACCCGTCTGTGCGTCGGTGGAATCAGACATTGCCGGACTGGAAGAGGAAGAACGTGGTGAGTTCATGGCAGAACTGGGGCTGGAAGAGCCCGGGCTAAACCGCGTCATCCGCGCCGGTTATTCGCTGCTCAATCTACAGACCTACTTCACCGCGGGCGTAAAAGAGGTGCGGGCTTGGACCATTCCTGTCGGCGCCACGGCGCCACAAGCAGCAGGCAAAATTCACACTGATTTCGAAAAAGGCTTCATTCGTGCCCAGACCATCAGTTACAACGACTTCATTACTTATCAGGGTGAACAGGGTACTAAAGAAGCGGGCAAAGTACGTTCAGAGGGTAAAGAGTACATTGTCAAAGATGGTGATGTAATGAATTTTCTGTTTAACGTCTGAATAACGTCTGCGGTTTTCAGCTATCGCCGCCTCGCTCAGGAAAACGAGAAAACTATCCAACATCCACGCAGTAGCGTGGGTGTTATTTTCATAGAGTTTCAGATCCATTATCAGTACACCTGTAAAAAAGTGCCGGTGCGTGTGCCACCTGGTGCCCCTATTCATTACTCCTCAATCTGATCAACATCATCAAAAATAGATCGCTCCGTAGTAGGATGGCTGTGCTCATGTTTCTCTGGCTGACGAAAAGTTGTTTGATTTTTTTGTTCTTCATCTTCCCGTGTTTTTTCATCAACCCACTCGTTAACACGGATGAGAAGATTATCGGTGATAAGTTGAATATGATCATCATCACCAAATTCATATTGGAGGCCGTGCAAGACATTTTCAAAGCCGTCCATATATTCACTAGGATAGACACTATCTGGATAATTAAATACTAAATCATCAAATACGTTTTCTAAATTAGGAATCAGCTCATTAAACACCCGTTGTCGGATGCGTTCTATTTCTCCGGATGTCAGTAAACCTCGCGGCTGGTCGTATAAGAATATATCGAGATCCTGTCCTCTCCCTGCCAGTTCCATAATGCGTTCCACTATTTTTTCTCTGAAAAAACCGGGCAAAATGCCAAATTTATCGAGACGAGCAGCAAGATTAACCTCTTTTGAGCGATATAACGGAAGCACAAGCAATGAAATATTATGCAGAATCGCCGGGTTCATTTGGATGTACAGTACAAGAAACTCACTGGCACAACGTTCAATCAAAAACTGGTAAATTTTGGCCAGGGCTTCATACCTGGAGAACCCTGATTCAGCATATACTTGAGCGAATGTGATCTTCTCTGCGACAGGCTTAAACAGGAGAGCTGGTAAAATAACGGCATTTTTAATCCCCATGTCTCCACAGGTGACTTGTTCCATCAACTTTACAGCGGAGCTACCCTGGATAAAAATATCGAGCAGCTCACGATTGTTTCCTAACAGTTGGGCATATGCATCACCGATAGTCGGATGCTTAAATTTCCAGATATCGTGATGGTTTTCGTCTACCCGAATGACAAGACTCCCTTCGAGTGCCTGTAGCGCCCTGAGGCATCGGCCCCAATCGCTTTGCAAACGCATGAGCGCATCAGATTCTGTCCCGGTTAATTTACTCAGGCCAGTTAACTGTCCATTACGCATATAGATAAGCGCTAAAGCCGCGCTGCTGTCTGCATCAAGACCTTGTAATATCTCCACCAAAACAGACTCCCGTTTTTCGACAAAATCGAGTAATTCCTTCTCATAAATCGTGACTGACTTTGTGAAAAAAGGGGCTGCTAAACGTCTGGCAATCTCCGGAATGAATCTTGGATGGTCAGCCACTTTCTCCAGATGTTTTTTAACGACTGCCAGAAAGCATTGAGGTTGTGTCCCCATACGCAAGTGATTATAGAGAATTTCACGTCGTTCCCGTGCCGTTAACGCCTGAACGTTAACAATAACCTGACTTTGCCGAAACAGGGGGAAGGCGCCTGATTTCAGTGCAGATATGGCACTGTTGTAAATATAATCACGAGAGGTCATCACGATTTTCCCACCTCTGCTGAGCATCGTCTTCATCTTTGATAAGACCCTATTCCACCTGTCAGCCAGATGACTTTGGTACTGGGTCACGCCAAATGCATCATCTATCCAGAAAAATTGTGATGGTTCGTCTGGATTCCAGTGCTCCATATCTTGTGGATGATCTAATTTCATAACAGAGAGCTGCCAGTTATCTGCCGCTGCCATTGCCAGCGCAGAGGCGATTGTCGTCTTACCTGCTGCCGGTTCGCCAATTAGCAGAACATAGTTATACTCTGCTAACGCACAGGCAGCCTTATTATATGCATCGGTAATGACAAACTTTTTCAGATCATCCCGCATCGATTCCAGCAGGGCCTTTCCCTGAGCATAGGCACGCTCATCAAGTATTTGAGACAGATCACCTAAACCGTAAACTCTTGGAACATACAGGCGGAGGATCTTATTTTTAAGAATTTGGTCCACTATCCATGTTTCGCCTAATATCAGCGGGTGTTTAACGCCTGCCCGAATAAGGAGATCACATAGCTTCTCGTGGAGAGCGCCGGACACGCCTGCATTAGTCATTAAGACGTAAATATCACAACGTTTATTCTGAACCAGACGTACTGCTTTTTCTGTCTCATCTTTAATATCAGATAGCTGTAACCCTTTTCCCTGCTTGCTGGTAAATTTACATTGAATAACAAACTTACCCTCTAATTGTGGCGCATTCTTAGCAGGCTTCCATATACCCTCAAAGGCGCCATCACGTCCGCCATCGTGCGAGCTTAAAAAACTAGACAAGGTCTGCCCTAAGACCTCACTCATAATCGTTAAACATAATCTTTGAAAATTATACCAGCCGAGTGTGTGAAGATTGAACATCATAACCAGTTCAGTTCTGCTGCCTCCATCAGAGTTTATTTAAGCTGCCCGCCGGCGCCTGCCGACGAGTTATAAGACTGACAATACCTAAAAAACAGTAATGTCAGACCTGTTAAGATGGGAGAATTACATAGGGTATAGCAGGGTGATCGTTGATGCCGCTGATCGTATTAATTATTCGTTTTTTTAGCACATACTGAAATCATATCTTTGTCACTTTCTGCCATTGATCCTGCAGGCCGATAACCGTGATATTGTATTTGATGACTGCCCACTTTGCGGTGTGAAAATTTTAATAGGAACTATTGAAAAGGAGTCGTGAATGCAAAAAGTAAATTTAATCTGGGCTCATCCACGGCAGGACAGCCTCACGGCTAAAGTGGTATCCGCTGTTAAACAGGTCATATCGGACAGGGGGCTCACCGTTCACGAGACCGACCTCTACCGTTTAGATTTCAACCCTGTTCTATGGAAAGAGGATGAACCTGACTGGAATGATTCCAAAAAAATGTACAGCCCCGCCGTCAGGGAGTATGCCAGTCAGCTGTCTGAAGACGTGCCGCTGGTTATTATCTTCCCAGTATGGTGGTGTTCACTGCCCGCTATTCTCAAAGGCTATATTGACAAGGTATGGAACAACGGCATCAGCTACGGCGAAGGCGCCACCCCCCCAGCCAGCAAAATACTCTGGATTGGATTAGTGGGAGAGGATCATTATATATTCACCAAAAGAGAATATGATGTGAATATCCAAAATTGCCTAAATACTGGCATTGCCGGATATTGCGGTGTAACAGATTCACGGGTTGAACTGCTCTGTAACACACTTGAGGTGGACATTAATATTGAGGCACAACATTACGACGGGCTGCTAAACCAAGCCAGACAAGCCACAAAACAGTTTCTTACTGGTTGAATCTGTATCTTACTCCAATAGATATTATTGCTCACAGCCCCTGGATGATAATGGTCAGGGGTGAAGATTGACTGTGTTAAAGACGATACGATTTCAAAAAATATTATCTCACATGGAGTGTACGAAAAAACAAATATCGAACTAATAACCTCTGTACTTGACAAAATAGAACGTCCTGTCTTTTTGGATATCGGTGCCAATATTGGTAACCATGCTGTACCAATCAGTCAGCATGTTAGAAAACTCTTTGCCTTCGAGCCAGTCCCTTTCACTTATTCTATCTTTACTAAAAACATAGAGCAAAATTTCATAAAAAACATTCAGCCTTTTAATGTTGCAATATCTAATAAAACCACTAAATCGACAATAAAATTTAACACTTCTGGTAATATCGGTGCTTCAACACTAGAAAACCACCCAGAAACACAACGTTATGAGGCTATACAAGTTGTATCTTGTATCTGGGGATAGATTTTTTAAAGAAAATTCAATTAAAAATATTAATTTTATCAAGATAGATGTTGAAGGTCATGAGTTATATGTTTTAGATGGAATTAAAGAAACCATTATTCGTGACAGACCTTTTATTGTAATGGAATATAATGACAGGAATGTCATGTCTGGCTTCCAGAATACCTTTCAAAAGATATTTAAGAATTATTCCGTATACTTCATCACTTCCACACATCAAAGAAGGGCATTTATATCCTCAATCTCGCTTTTACAAAAGATCGCCCAAATTTTTTATACAAAAATACTCAAAAGATCAAACAAAGCTTTACTTCTCAATAAATATAAAAAATCTGGAACAAATGATATCTTCATAATTCCAAATGAAAAAATAACGTTAATTGATAAAAAATATTTTAGCCGCTGGATTGACTAAACTTCCTGATCTAGCCTGATTTTTCAGGCTAGAGGACAAGTGCTGAAGTACAGCCAGTTGTGGTCTTTATTAAGCAGAGATCACTGGAGGCGATGTATAATTATGATTGTGAACACTGGCAAGCAGTACTACCACCCTTAAATGCCATCCAGCACGATGCACGAGGAAAACACAACAGATTTTTTCTGACGATTTCGTAGCTGGCGTCACCAGTGGCGGCTGCCAGATTAGTGACTTTCTTCCAGCCCCAGCCATCGATGATCCGCCCATGGCATTCGATACTTTGCTCTTTACCAGGCAGGCATAGTAACGCACTCTGCCAACTATTCCCGTTTTTTATATTATTACTGCCACCATTTTCCCATTTACAGCACTGGCTGTAATCGGATATTCCGGAATGGTGGTGATGTTCAGGTTATAATCATGTTATTCTCCTCCTGCCCGCTGTTATTGAACGCCCCGCCACAATGAATGGCGGAGTAACAAATACAAAATCGATTGTTTTAATCACACCGGCCATCTGTTATCCGGCCGCACCTGTGACAAGTTAAGTGAGCAAAAATGGCTGATAAACCCTTTTACTACCAACCTCCCTTCCCGCTGACTGGTGATGATACCGAATACTATCTTCTAAGCCGTGATCATATTTCTGTCGCCCGCTTCGAGGGGAGGGACATCCTGAAAATCGCCCCTCAGGCATTAACGCTGATGGCTCGCCAGGCCTTTCACGATGCAGCTTTTTTGCTGCGTGCTAAACACCAGAAACAGGTAGCAGCAATTCTCGATGACCCCGAGGCCAGCCCGAATGATCACTATGTTGCGTTACAATTCCTCAGAAATTCAGAAATCGCCGCCAAAGGTATTCTGCCCACCTGCCAGGATACCGGCACAGCAATCATCATGGGCAAAAAAGGGCAACAAGTCTGGACGGGGGGGAGTGATGAGGCAGCACTCTCGCTTGGGGTTTATCAGACTTACACTGAGGATAATTTACGCTATTCGCAGAATGTTGCACTGGACATGTATAAAGAAGTCAATACGGGCACTAACCTTCCCGCTCAGATCGACCTGTATAGTACAGATGGTGATGAATACCACTTCCTGTGCATTGCCAAAGGCGGCGGCTCCGCCAATAAAACTTATCTTTACCAGGAGACCAGAGCACTGCTGACCCCGGCCAGATTGCAAAACTACCTGACAGAAAAGATGATTAGTCTCGGCACTGCGGCCTGTCCCCCTTATCACATCGCTTTTGTGATTGGCGGCACCTCAGCAGAAAGTGCCCTGAAATGCGTTAAGCTGGCCTCCGCGCACTACTACGATGGCCTGCCTTTTGAAGGCAATGAGCATGGTCAGGCGTTTCGTGACCAGCAGCTTGAACAAGCGTTGCTACAAGAAGCACAGCGACTGGGTTTAGGTGCTCAGTTTGGTGGTAAATATTTCGCCCATGACATCCGGGTTATTCGTTTGCCACGTCACGGAGCCTCATGTCCGGTGGCTATGGGAGTCTCCTGCTCGGCAGATCGTAACATTAAAGCCAAAATCAATCGTGATGGTATCTGGATTGAGAAACTGGAACAAAATCCGGGCCAGTACATCCCGGCCCGACTCCGCGAACAGGGTGAAGGCGATGTCGTCACCGTTGACCTCAACCGTCCAATGTCCGCTATCCTAGATCAGCTTTCAGCCTGGCCGGTTGCAACCCGCTTGTCACTTAACGGTACTATTATCGTCGCCCGCGATATTGCCCATGCCAAATTAAAAGAACGTATTGAACGAGGCGAAGGCTTACCGCGTTATATGCTGGAGCACCCGATCTACTATGCCGGTCCGGCCAAAACACCGTCTGGCTATGCCTCTGGCTCCCTTGGGCCGACTACAGCGGGGCGCATGGACGCCTATGTGGATTTACTGCAATCCCATGGTGCCAGTATGATCATGCTGGCAAAGGGTAACCGTAGCCAGCAGGTTACTGATGCCTGCCGTAAACATGGCGGATTTTATCTTGGGAGCATTGGCGGTCCGGCGGCTGTACTAGCGCAACAGAGCATCAAACATCTGGAATGTGTGGAGTATCCTGAGCTGGGTATGGAGGCCATCTGGAAAATCGATGTCAGAGATTTTCCCGCCTTTATTCTGGTCGATGACAAAGGGAACGACTTCTTTGCACAAATCCACCAGCAGTGCAATACCTGCGCAATCAAAGCGTAGTATCGCTTAACCAGATGGCTGGCAGACAAATATCATCAATAAACAGACTCGCCAGCCATCATGCTAACCGTAACGATGAGTTATTGGGCATAGACTTCAACCGCCGTCATGGAGCCATTGCACAGCCTGTGCCGTTGTCAGTCACCTTTCTGGCAGATGTCACATATACTTCAGCCACAGACATGATAGCAACACTTCACACAGCAGTATGCCGGTCAGTCTGGTTCACTCAGAACTGAGCCGAATGAATGTGGCAGCGAACAACATATCATAATCCTGTCTGCCCCTTAACTGTAGCCAGTAGCGTATGCCGGATGGCTGGCTGGTAAAATCTCGCTGGGATTCTATACTGTAATACAGCTTGGATCATTTCAGGGCTCTCTCCTAGCTGTGTAAGCAGGCGCAGTGCTCAAACGAATAGTTCGGGTGCATTACAACATTGTGCAGTATTAATTTGTCAGATAATGACTCTGTTCCCCTCTGACGGTGACGAACTGAAAAAGATTTTCCAAAATCTTACATAACATTCTGTTTCCTCACAGGTTTATGATTCAGCTCTGTTCCCGGGCCCAGGTTTGTTGATTTACATTGAACAGTAAAAACAGACGTTTGCAATTGCGATATAGCCCTATGACTGAATTAGAGGAAATACCGTGAATCAACCTTGCGAACCTCCTGCACTTTCACCTGCCAGTCACGGCTTCTTTTTTGATGTTGACGGGACGCTAGCGCCAATACAATCGCAGCCAGATAACGTGACTATCGCCCCACGTGTGATAGCAGCGCTTACACAGCTTGCCGCCGCCAGTGGTCAGGCGCTAGCGTTAATCTCCGGACGTCCCCTGAACCAACTTGATTCTCTGTTTTTCCCCCTTCATCTGCCTCTGGCAGGGATCCATGGAGCAGAACGGCGGGACAGTTCCGGTAGCATTTATAACGTTCTGCTGCCACAACAGACTTATCAGAGAGTGGTTCAGATACTTCACCAGGCCGTTATAACCATGCCTAGTGTCACACTGGAAAACAAAAATGTGGCATTCACTCTGCACTACCGCAGTGCGCCACATATGGCATCAGAGGTGCTGGCTCTGGCACAGACAGTAGCCAGCCAGTTCCGGCAACTCACGCTGCAACCCGGTAAATGCGTGGCAGAGCTTAAACCCGCGGGATGTGATAAAGGTACGGCTATAACAGCTTTCATGCAGGAGGTTCCTTTTAGAGGGCGCATACCTGTTTTTATCGGAGATGATTTGACCGACGAAAGCGGTTTTGCCGTTGTTAACACGCAGGGTGGTTACACAATTAAAGTGGGTGGGGGGCAGACCCTGGCCTGTTATCGCCTGGCAGATGCAGAGGCGGTTCATACATGGCTGGAACAGCTGATATTACAATGATATTGAGAGATGACATTATCGGAAAGGAGTTAGTATTATGAGTCGCCTGGTCGTAGTATCTAACCGTATTACGCTTCCCTCAGCTGGCAAAACCCGTGCGGGGGGGCTGGCCGTAGGTATTCTGGCCGCACTCAAAGCAACAGGAGGGTTATGGTACGGCTGGAATGGTAATATCAACGATGATACTGGCTTAACACAGCAACGTGGCATCGATACCGAGCACCATGGCGGCATTACCTATGCTTCATTTGGTCTGGTTCAGAATGATTATGATCTTTACTATCTGCAGTTTTCCAACACCGTAATCTGGCCAGCTTTTCACTATCGCCTTGACCTAGTTAAATTTGAGCGCGGGGCGTGGGAAGGATATTGCAGAGTCAATGCTCAAATGGCCAGACAGCTACAACCGTTACTACAGCCTGATGATGTCATCTGGATTCACGACTATCATCTGCTCCCTTTTGCGGCCGCACTGCGCAAATTAGGCGTGAATAACCGCATCGGTTTTTTTTTACATATACCCTTTCCTGCACCAGAGATTTTTAATGCGCTGCCAACACACGGCGCACTGCTGGAAATGCTCTGCCAGTATAATCTGCTCGGATTTCAGACAGAAAATGACCGTCAGGCATTTCATGACTGCCTGACCCAGCTCACTCACGTTGAACAACGCGATCAAAAAGAGTATCACGCAACCGGTAATACCTTTCACACCGCAGTATATCCAATAGGTATTGAGCCGAACGCTGTCATGGAAATGGCTAGTGGCCCCCTGCCCGCTAAAATGATAGCCATGAAAAATGATCTGGGGAATCTCAAAAACATCATCGCCTGCGAGCGCCTTGATTACTCTAAAGGGTTATCAGAACGGTTTCTCGCCTATGAGTCGCTGCTTGAGAACTATCCACAGCATCGCGCTAATATTCGTTATACGCAGATTGCCCCAACTACCCGAGGCGATGTTCAGGCGTATCAGGATATTCGTCATCAACTGGAGACTGAAGCGGGACGTATCAACGGCAAGTATGGTACTCTCGGCTGGACACCGCTTTACTATCTCAATCAGCATTTTGATCGTCGTCTGTTGATGAAGATCTTCCGCATGGCCCATGTCGGACTGGTGACACCACTGCGCGATGGTATGAATCTGGTAGCAAAGGAGTATGTAGCAGCTCAGGACCCTAAATCACCCGGCGTGCTGGTTCTCTCACGCTTCGCCGGTGCGGCTAATGAACTTACCTCAGCGCTGATTGTAAATCCTTATGATCGTGACGAAGTAGCCGCAGCACTCGATCAGGCACTGTGCATGACTCTTGATGAACGCAAATGGCGCTACCACGATATGATGAAAACACTGCATCGCTTTGATATCACTCACTGGCGTGAAACCTTTCTTCAGGATCTCGGGAGCGTATCAATGCAACGGATATTGCCGCCTGCGCCCCCGGAAATTCTGTCTAAACCAGCCTGAGACAGGAATATTGGCGGAACAGATAATGGCTCTACATCCGTTCTGCGGTCGCAATTCCCAAAAGGTTCAACCCTTGCTTGAGAACTCTGGCTGTCAGGAGCGCCAGCTTGAGGCGACTGTGGCACAAATGCTTATCAGCCGCTGTTAAAATAGGGCAATGCTCATAGAATCCTGAGAACAGCCCGGCCAAATCGTAGAGATAAGCACACATCACATGCGGTGTGCCATCGCGAGCAACCTGCAGTAATGCCTCTTCAAATTGCAACAGCCTCGTTGCCAGAACGGCCTCACGCTGATCAATAATAATCACTTCACCTGACAGACTGTTTTCATCTATGCCAGCTTTCCGGAAAATTGAGATAACCCGTGCATAAGCATATTGCAGATAGAGTGCCGTATTGCCCTCAAAACTCAACATCAGATCCCAGTCAAAAATATAATCTGTCGTGCGACTTTTTGACAGGTCGGCATATTTAACCGCACCAATCCCGACCACTTCAGCCAAGTGGGATAGCTCTGTCTCTGACATTGCTGGATTTTTTGCGGCAATCACTGCACGAGCCCGCTCCACAGCCTCATCAAGTAAATCTGCCAGACGAATTGTACCGCCGGCGCGTGTTTTGAAAGGTCTGCCATCTTTGCCAAGTATCATGCCAAAAGCGTGATGTTCCAGAGGAACACTATCCGGTACATAACCAGCTTTACGCACAATGGCCCAGGCCTGTTGCAGATGCTGATGCTGGCGTGAATCGATAAAATAAAGAACACGATCAGCCTTCAGCGTCTGATAACGATAACGCGCGCAGGCAATATCCGTTGTCGTGTAGAGGTAACCACCATCACGCTTCTGAATGATAACGCCCATGGGCTCGCCCTGTTTATTCCTGAATTCATCAAGGTAGACGACGACAGCACCATCATCATCAACAGCGAGCCCTTTGGCTTTAAGATCAGCAACAATATCTGGCAACATATCGTTGTAAAGGCTCTCACCCATAATATCATCACGGGTCAGAGTCACATTCAGGCGATCATAGACAGCCTGATTCTGGCGCATAGTAATATCAACAAGGCGCTGCCACATAAGGCGGCAGCGTTCATCACCACGCTGAAGTTTAACCACATAACTGCGGGCGAGACTAGCGAAGGCGGGGTCTTCATCATAAGTGCGCTTGGCTTCGCGATAAAAGCTCTCCAGATCAGCTAAATCAATTTCATCATGATTTTCACTCTGTCGCTTCTCAAGCAAGGCAATCAGCATGCCAAACTGAGTACCCCAGTCGCCTATGTGATTGGCACGAATAATATTATGGCCCAGAAAAGAGAGTGTGCGTACAGCGGCATCACCAATAATAGTAGAGCGAACATGCCCGACATGCATCTCTTTGGCGACATTCGGCGCAGAATAGTCGATAACGATAGTTTGTGGCTCTTGTGTTTTAATGCCCAACCGTGGTGATGCCAACATCTGTTCGGTTTTTTTTTGTAACCAGTCGTGCGATAAAAAAATATTAATAAACCCCGGGCCTGCAATCTCAATGCGTTGAGCGATGTTGTCCAAATCCAATATATTTACGACCTGCTCAGCCAGTTGCCTTGGTGGTATGGCCATTTTTTTGGCGATTAACATTACTCCGTCAACCTGATAATCACCAAACTGAGCTCGTGTTGAGTGACGTACTTGGGGCTCACAATCTATCGGCGCACCCACCGCAATCATGGATTTACTAATTTTTTTTGTAAGAAGAGCCTGAATATTCACCTGGTTACCTTAGTGTTGATTCCAAATTGCGTTTGCCCGGACAAAGCAACAAATTGTTTTATTGACAATGCCATATGGTGAAAAGGCAACCGCAAAAAATTTAAAACCGGCAGTATACTGCATTAGTCTGGTAGTGTATTAGTTCCTGTCGGTATTGTCATCGGGGAACACATCAGCGCCATTGAGTAATGAATACCACTACCCCAGCAACTGAAAACCGCAACGAGCATCAGGAATATTTACTACAATCTGACGATCTGACAATATTCTGGGCCAGAGATTGCAATTTTACTGGACCATTCGATATTACACTCTGACGGAGGCCACTCCACCAATCAAAATCGTGTGTTATGTCTTTAATCTGGTGAAAATTTTCACGATCGCTCGATTATTATTCATCGACTGCACAATCGCAACCACTTATTTGAATCAACTGTAGCAACCAGAAGCTTTTTTGATTTGAATTTTTCAACTCACACCCCGTCTGAACGCAAATTACACTATTGACGATTGTCTGATGTGAATAGCAACTCATCATTCCATGGTATTACTGCTATTATCCGGGACCACTAAATTTTGCACGGTGGTGAATTACCTTTTTTGGGCGATTAACACTGCCCTTAATGGCGCCGGATACCCCTCCACCGTGGTATTACCGGGAGCGAGAAACGTTGCTAGTGAAGCGCTGGTCGTCCAGCTTGTAGTACGCTGCTCCTCAACTGTTGTATACGTGCAATCCACCACCTGAATATTAGTAAAACCGCATTTAGTCAGCCAGGCTTCAAGCGCACTAAGGGTGGGAATGAAATAGACATTGCCCATACCTGCATAGCGGTCATCAGGCAGCAATACCTGCTGAGAATCTCCGCGGATGACCAGCGTTTCCAGTACCAGCTCCCCGCCACTCACCAGCTGATTTTTTAATTGTAAAAGGTGATCCAGTGGCGAACGGCGATGGTAAAGCACGCCCATAGAAAACACACTATCAAAAGCTTGTAGTGATGGTAGTTGTTCAATCCCCAGCGGTAGCAGATGAGCACGGCGATCATTACCCAGCAGTTTACGAACGGCCTCAAATTGGCAAAGAAACAACTGGCTGGGATCAATACCCACCACCAGCTTTGCACCAGCGCCTACCATACGCCACATGTGATACCCGCTGCCACAGCCAACATCGAGCACCATTTTACCGGCAAGGGAACTAATGTGCGGAGCTACCCGCTGCCACTTCCAGTCCGATCGCCATTCGGTGTCGATGTATACGCCATATAGTGAATACGGGCCTTTGCGCCACGGCATCAGATTACGTAACAGTGTTTCAATACCGTTGCGCTGCCGCACACTAAGCACGCAACTATTCGCCGCCACACTGTGGAGTAAATCGACTGTCTCAGGCTGAATGTCTGGCAACTGTGACACTATTCTCTGCCAGCGGTTAAACAGACCATGCCGGGCATCGCGCTGCCAGACGGCCAGTTCAGCAGGCAGCGTCTCCAGCCAGAGTGACAGCGGGCCACAGGCAATTTGCTGATAATTTATCACCGGCTGGTATCCGATTTAACAGCAAGCAGCGAGCCAAAATTAAGGCTCTGAAACCACAACTCTGCGTGAGAAAACCCTGCCTCACTCAGGCGCTTTTTATGTACCCCGACACTCTCTGTAATCATCACATTTTTTAGCATGTGACGCTTCTGTGAAATTTGCAGCTCGCTGTAGCCATTAGCACGTTTAAAATCGTGGTACATGGCTAACAACAATTCATCAGTGGCCCGATCTTCAAAACTGAACTTTTCTGACAGCACCAGCACCCCGCCGGGTCTGAGCCCTTCAAAGATGGTTTTCAGCAACGCCAGACGATCATCGGGCGGTAGAAACTGCAACGTAAAGTTGAGTACCACCATAGAGGCATTGTCAACAGCGACCTGACGAATATCGGCCTGTTGCACAATAACGGGTGTGTCAGCCTGGCAGGCTTCAATATGACGGCGGCAGCGTTCGACCATCGCAGGCGAATTATCCACCGCTATAATCTGGCAGCCTTTGACATTAATATGGCGTCGGACTGAAAGGGTAACGGCACCGAGCGAACATCCCAGATCATATACCTGAGAACCTGGGCTAACACAACGCTGCGCCAGCATACCAATCATTGCAATGATGGTAGAATAGCCAGGCACTGAGCGCTGAAGCATATCCGGAAATACCTCGGCAACGCGCTCATCGAAGCGCCAGTCGCCGGGCTGAGCTATCGGTACAGAAAATAGCGTATCGCGTTGATACATAGTCATTGCAGGGTTATCGAAAAATCGTTATTTTGTCAGAAAATGCGAAATGTTGCATCTGTTATAAGGAATACCTTATCCCCCCTGTCAATTTCGCAATTAACAACTGGCCATATTGCTATTAAATCCCGCGTTTTTATTAAAGAGCAAACACCATCCGTGACCGAATGTATCAGTAAGCTTTCTCAGATTAACGTCCAGCAGCCATGCTGGAGGTCATCTCTCTTATCCTGTCTGGCTTTTTCGATTATACTACCTGCCTTTTTAACGGCATCAGGCAGCTTAGCTCGCCCCGACGTTAAGCAAAACCACCATAATTATGGATACTCATCAATGTGAGCAGGTAATATTGTCTCACAAAGATAGCAGATCACTTTTAACGACGTCAGGTCGCTTCCCGTCTCGCTCGCAGGCGGTAAGTCAAAGGATAATTTTATGCGTACTCTTTATTGTGGGCAACTGACACTGTCTCATGTGGGGCAGCGAGTCACTCTCTGTGGCTGGGTCAACAGACGGCGCGATCTTGGCAGCCTGATTTTTATTGATATCCGGGACCGCGAAGGAATAGTACAGGCGGTTTTTGATCCGGAACAAAAAACAGCTTTTGCTCTGGCCAGTGAGCTTCGCAATGAGTTCTGCATTGAGCTGACTGGCACGGTACGTGCCCGTGTCGGAAAAAATAAAAATGCCGGGATGGCTACAGGCGATATTGAAGTACTGGCCAGTGAGCTGGCCATTATCAGCCGCGCCGAACCGCTGCCGTTGGATATCCATCAGAATAACAGTGAAGAGGCGCGCCTGAAGTATCGCTATCTCGACCTGCGTCGGCCCGAAATGGCTCAGCGCCTGAAAATACGGGCCAAAATCACCAGTTTTGTGCGACGCTTTATGGATGATAACGGGTTTTTGGATATCGAAACACCCATGCTCACCAAAGCAACGCCTGAAGGAGCCCGCGATTATCTGGTCCCAAGCCGGGTCCATATCGGGAAATTCTACGCTCTGCCGCAATCACCACAGTTGTTTAAACAGCTTTTAATGATATCCGGCGTTGATCGGTATTACCAGATTGTCAAATGTTTCCGCGATGAAGATCTGCGGGCCGATCGTCAGCCAGAATTTACCCAGATTGATGTGGAAACGTCCTTCATGAGCGCCGAACAAGTACGTGCTATCATGGAAAATATGATATGCCAGCTCTGGCGTGAGTACACTGGCATCGATCTGGGCTGCTTTCCGGTAATGACATTCGCTGAAGCAATTCGCCGTTATGGCTCTGACAAACCCGATCTCCGCAATCCACTGGAACTGGTGGATGTGGCAGATCTGGTAAAAACGATGGATTTTAAAGTATTCTCCGGCCCGGCTAACGACCCACAGGGACGAGTAGCCGCGCTCTGCATACCCGGTGGTGCCGCACTCAGCCGTAAACAGGTCGACGACTATGGAAAACTCGTTGCTACTTATGGTGCCGGGGGGCTGCCCTGGATCAAAGTTATCACACGCGGGAAAGGAACTGAGGGGGTTACCAGCTCGCTGGCTAAATTCCTCGAAAACGACAGGCTGGAAGCTATTCTAGAACGCACCGACGCCCGCGATGGTGATCTCCTTTTATTTGCCGCTGATAACGCACCGGTAGTGGCTGACGCACTTGGTGCGCTACGACTAAAGGCTGGTCTTGATCTGCAACTAACCAACACGGCTTCATGGGCACCGTTGTGGGTTATCGACTTTCCTATGTTCGAGTATGATAACGTGGGTAATTACACTGCCATGCACCACCCCTTTACAGCACCACGTAATATGACCCCACAAGCGCTCCTCGAAAATCCACTAACAGCAGTCTCAAACGCTTACGATATGGTAATCAACGGTTATGAAGTAGGCGGAGGCTCTGTTCGTATTCACGACAGCCAGATGCAGAAGGTGGTATTTTCAATCCTGGGCATTGACGAGCAGCAGCAGCAGGAAAAATTTGGCTTCCTGTTAGACGCACTAAAATTTGGTACGCCGCCTCATGCAGGTCTGGCTTTTGGACTGGACAGACTGGTGATGCTGCTAACAGGTACGGATAATATTCGTGATGTTATCGCTTTCCCCAAAACGACCGCAGCCTCCTGCCTGATGACAGAAGCTCCAGGTCTGGCAAATACTGACGCACTAAAGGAGCTAGGTATTGTGGTATCAGACACGTATCAAACGACTAAAGACCAGCAGGTTACGGAGCATCCCTGAGTGACGTACAAGCTGCCGCAATCGGTGCTGGTGGTAATTTACGCAGCCAGCACCGCGCGGGTACTGATGCTACAACGATGTGATGATAATACTTTCTGGCAGTCAGTCACCGGTAGTATTGAACCCGGTGAAACGCCAATGCAGGCTGCTGTTCGGGAAATAAAAGAAGAGCTGTCAATTGATATTATCGGTGAGGGACTGCAACTGGATAATTTACAGCGCTGTATTGAATTTGAAATTTTCCCCCAGTTTCGACATCGTTATGCGCCGGGGGTTACACACAACCAAGAGCACTGGTTCAGACTGGTTCTGCCTGATGAATTCCAGGTGATACTCAGTGAGCATCTGACGGCAAGATGGATGACAAAACTTGACGCAATCTCCATTGCCCGTTCCTGGAGTAACCTACAGGCAATCGAAGAGTTTATCACCCCCTAAAATCAGATTGCTTTTTTAGTCATCAAAGCAATCTGATTTTATACCTTATTTCCTTTATTGTATTAGATTCAGCACAGCACCTTTTATATTGATTGATAAATGAACGTCGCCGATGCCGATGAATAAGTAAACGCTATAGCACCACTCTGCCATTATTAGCAGACGTGACACCTGGAATTAGAAAAGAGCGTCGTTATAGATAGTTCGTAGTAACAGATAAGGTATGAGAGATGGCAGGACATAGTAAATGGGCAAATACCAAACATCGTAAAGCAGCTCAGGATGCCAAACGCGGTAAAATTTTTACTAAAATTATCCGTGAGCTGGTAACGGCTGCAAAACTGGGAGGCAGCGATCCTGATGCTAATCCACGTCTGCGTGCGGCAATGGACAAAGCGTTAACCAGCAATATGACCCGTGACACAATAAACCGGGCTATTGCACGAGGTTGTGGTGGTGAAGATAACAGCAATATGGAAACCATCATATACGAAGGGTACGGCCCTGGCGGCACGGCGGTTATTGTTGAATGTCTGAGCGATAATCGTAATCGCACAGTAGGTGAAGTTCGTCACGCCTTTAGCAAAACCGGCGGGAATCTGGGGACTGATGGTTCAGTTGCCTGGCTTTTCAGTAAGCGCGGCGTTCTCTCCTTTGTGCCGGGAACAGAAGAAGACACGGTGATGAGCGCTGCCCTCGAAGCCGGGGCAGAGGATATCGTCACATACGATGATGGAACTATCGATATTTACACCCCCTGGGAGACACTGACAGAAGTCAGAAATATCCTTGAAGCAAATGGCCTGCAAGCCGACAGCGCAGAAGTCTCCATGATCCCTTCTACTAAAACGGAACTGGATAGCGAGACAGCGGCCAAATTATTGCGGCTGATTGATATGCTGGAGGATTGTGACGATGTGCAGGAGGTTTATCATAATGGCGATATTACCGATGAAGTAGCTGCAACATTATAATTAAGAATGCCTTAACAAACTCTGACTTGGGAGCGTAATAATAATAATGGTGATTCTTGGCGTTGACCCTGGTTCACGCGTGACCGGATATGGCATTATTCGTCAGACAGGCAGGCAACTCACCTACCTTGGTAGTGGCTGCATCCGCACACGTGTGGATGACCTTGCCACACGGCTTAAGCTCATTCATGCCGGTGTAAGTGAAATAATTAATCAGTTTTCACCAGAGTATTTGGCTATTGAGCAGGTTTTTATGGCTAAAAATGCAGATTCAGCTCTGAAGCTGGGCCAAGCTCGCGGTGCGGCAATCGTGGCCGCGGCTAATCGGGGACTTCCTTTATTTGAGTATGCTGCCCGTCAGATAAAGCAAAGTGTGGCAGGCAGTGGCAGTGCGCAAAAGCGTCAGGTTCAGCACATGGTATGCACACTGCTTGGACTATCCGCTATTCCTCAGACTGATGCTGCTGATGCGCTGGCTATTGCCATCACTCACTGCCATATCAGTCAGAATGCCGGTCGCTTTGGCCTGCCCCGGCTTAATCTTGCCCGGGGACGGATGCGCCCCTGAATAAAACTGGATAAATATCCAGTTTTGTGTATGTTATAACTGTAACATTTGGGTAATCATAAGGAAAATTGAGGTGATTGGTCGTCTGAGAGGCATTATTGTCGAAAAGCAACCTCCACAGATTTTGATTGAGTCCTGTGGGGTGGGTTATGAGGTCCATTTACCGATGACCTGCTTCTATCAACTGCCTGATCTGAACCAGGAAACAGTTATTTTTACTCATTTTGTGGTGCGGGAGGATGCTCAGCTCCTGTTTGGCTTTAACAGTAAATCAGAACGAACGCTATTCCGTGAGCTGATCAAAGTGAATGGCATCGGTCCTAAACTGGCGTTAGCCATTCTTTCCGGGATGTCAGCACAACAGTTTGTTAGCTGTGTTGAACAGGGAGAAGTCGCCATGCTACTCAAATTACCCGGGGTGGGTAAGAAAATGGCTGAACGTCTGCTGGTGGAGATGAAAGATCGCTGCAAAGGGCTACATACCAATCTCTTTGGCAATGCAGCAGACACAATATCTGCCACTGATTTTAATAGCAGCGCTGCTCAGACTGAAGCCACAGCAGCGCTGGTAGCACTGGGATATAAACCTCAGGAGGCAAATCGGATGATAAACAGAGCAGGACCTGCCGATGCCGACTGTGAAACGCTAATACGCGAAGCACTTCGTACCGTTATCTGAGGTGGCCATGATTGAAGCCGATCGCCTGGTCTCACCCGGCACCAGCAACGAAGAAGAACGCTTGGATCGCGCCATCCGCCCCAAAGTTTTGCAGGAGTATGTGGGGCAGCCAGTGGTATGTGAGCAAATGGGAATTTTCATCAAAGCAGCACAAATGCGCGGTGATGCTCTCGATCATTTGCTGATTTTTGGGCCGCCGGGGCTAGGCAAAACAACGCTCGCAAACATTGTCGCCAACGAGATGCGCGTCAATCTGCGCACCACGTCCGGCCCGGTACTGGAGAAGGCGGGCGACCTGGCCGCCCTGCTTACTAACCTCGATCCACATGATGTTCTGTTTATAGATGAGATCCACCGCCTGTCGCCCGTTGTCGAAGAGATACTCTACCCGGCAATGGAGGATTATCAGCTGGATATTATGATTGGTGAAGGCCCCGCCGCCCGTTCGATCAAAATTGATCTGCCTCCATTCACTCTGATAGGTGCAACGACGCGAGCAGGATCACTTACCTCACCGTTACGGGATCGCTTTGGCATTGTGCAGCGACTGGAATTTTACCAGGTGGCTGATTTGCAAAAAATTGTGGCGCGCAGCGCTGACTGTCTTGGACTGTTACTCTCCTCCGATGGTGCACTTGAAATTGCCCGCCGCTCCCGTGGTACACCCCGAATCGCTAATCGCCTGCTACGCCGGGTACGTGACTTTGCCGAGGTATGTGCGGGTGGTGAATTAAGTGCAAAAGTAGCCGCCAGCGCGCTGAATATGTTAAATGTAGATACAGAAGGCTTCGACTATATGGATCGCAAATTACTGCTGGCGATCATTGATAAATTTAGCGGCGGGCCTGTTGGTCTGGACAATCTTGCCGCCGCTATAGGCGAAGAACGCGACACCATCGAGGATGTGCTGGAACCTTATCTTATTCAACAGGGTTTTATACAACGCACACCGCGGGGACGAATAGCAACCCCGCGAGCCTGGAGCCATTTTGGCCTAAGCAGTGACTGAATGAAAAATCCAGCGGAAAAATGTTACTGTAACAAATACCCGTAAGGCGGCAGCACGTAGCCATGCTGGTCGTTATTAACTGATAGCAGAAGCGATACCGGTCACGCCGGTACCATACTGACTGTCGATTCGCCCACAGGCACCGATAATCGCTTCCCGCCTTAACTGAAAGGAGACGTCAAATGTATCCTGTAGACCTTCATATGTATACCATTGCCAGTACTCATGCTTACAGCACGCTGCGCGATTATATGCTGCAGGCACGACAGGTCGGTATTAAATTACTGGCAATTACTGATCATGGGCCGGATATGGCCGACGCACCTCACTACTGGCACTTCGTTAATATGCATATCTGGCCTCGTCTGGTGGATGGCGTTGGCATTTTGCGGGGAATAGAAGCGAACATCAAAAACACTGCCGGTGAAATTGACTGCTATGGGCAGATGATGGATAGCATAGACCTCATCATTGCGGGATTTCATCAGCCGGTTTTCTCACCACAAAATAAAATGATTCATACTGAGGCAATGATTGCCGCCATGGCCAGCGGTCATGTGCATATAATCAGCCATCCCGGTAACCCTAAATATCCAGTTGATATCCCTGCAATTGCAGCAGCAGCAGCGCAGTACAATGTTGCGCTCGAACTGAATAACTCCTCTTTTGTCAGCTCCCGGCCCGGTAGTGAACCCAACTGTCGCGCTATTGTCGCCGCTGTGCGCGATGCGGGTGGATATCTGGCGTTGGGATCAGATTCTCATACCGCCTTTACGTTAGGGCATTTTGACAACTGTCAGCGCATAATGGACGAGGTGGGATTTCCGCAGGATCGGGTACTAAACGTCACTCCACACCGCCTGCTTACCTTCCTGAGACAGCGTACCGGAAAAATTATTCCGGAGCTGGCCAGATTATAATTATCCCGGAATCAACTATATGAATGATTTTTCGCTTATTTGTCGTATGCTGGGTTCACTGTTTTATCGCCAGCCGCAGGATCCACTGCTGATGCCGCTATTCACCCTGCTTCACCAGGGGGAACTTCAGCGTAGCTGGCCGCTGGAGCAGGATGAACTGCTTTCCCAGCTGCAACAACACAGTGATCCTCAATCGTTATCCCTGGATTACAACTCACTTTTTGTGGGCGATGCATGCCAGATTTCACCTTATGGTTCACACTGGGCAAAGGGCCCGGAAGAAAAAACGCTGCGCGATTTTTTAGCGCTTCAGGGCATGCCGCTGACAGATGCGCCTGCCGATCATATTGGGCAGATTCTGCTAGCAGCGTCCTGGCTGGAAGATAGTACCAAAGAGCGGGGAAGCACCCTGCTGCGCACACTGTTCAATGATTATCTTACCCCCTGGTGTGGTTTATTTCTGGCTGATGTCAACGCCCGTGCCTCTGCGCCCTTCTACCGTACACTGGCAACACTGACACAGGAAGCAATCCAAATAATGAGCGAAGAACTAAACGAGGACAATGGTTCCCAGTAAACATCATCAGCTTTATCAGTAATAAGACCCCGAATACCCCGCCCCGGTAATATCGCTGGCATTGTTGCAAACACTTTTTTTCGGGCACCACATATCCAGCAGCCTGAGTGTAACGCCATTAGTCCAGCCAAAACCATCCTGGAGCGGATATTCACCGCCACCACCTCCCCCGCTGCTCCCCTCTACCTGGTACTTCTCAACCAGCTTATGCGCACGATTGTAAGTATTCTGTACATTATGTAAGAAAACGAATACCAATATCTCTTGCCAGTGCTCGCTTACCATAATAGTTAAGCCCTTCAACGGCTACCCATTGCAACGGTGGCCAGCCGTTGGGTGAATCCCACTGCTGGCCACTATTAACTGTCGTCGTCACTAATCCACCCGCCTTCAGTAGCCCTGTTTTTACAGCCTGAGCTGTGCGTTTAGCCTGTTTGTTGCTTGCAATGTGCAGCCATAGCGGAAAAAGGGTAGCCGCAGTGAGGTGGGGGGATAACCTTTTTCTCTGCCAGTCGTAATCGCCGTACCAGCCCGCTCTGGCATTCCAGAATAACCGGTTAATCACCCGGCGGCGTGACCGGGATAGTTTTTGATAGCGCATACTGGCTGCCATATCATTGTTCAGCTCACTAGCGTGAGCCAGCGTAACTTCCAGATGATATATCAGGGCATTGAGATCGACAGGCAACAATGAGGTGGTGCGAATTGATGTCAGATCATAGGGATCGGCAAGCCAGCGGGAGCTAAAATCCCATCCTGATGCCGCGCTGGCGCGAAGTTCCCGCCACAATTGCTGTTTATCGCGTTCTGGTACCTCCAGCGCTGTGTGCAGATCATTGAGCCAGGATTCGGTGCGAGGTGACTGCCGATCATCCCAGTAACGATTAAGCACTACGCCATCAAGCAATCTCACTACACGCTGGTCTGCACTTCCCGGCTTCAGATAATCAGCACCCGCCATCCAGTAACGATACTCTTTTTCCAACTGTGGCAGGTAGTGACGGTAGACAGTTTCCCCCTGATACATTGCCAGTAAATCTACCATCATGCTGAAAAACGGTGGCTGAGATCGGCTCAAATAGTAATCCCGGTTGCCGTTAGGAATAAAACCATAGCGATCAATCAGGGAAGCAAAATTATCAACCATATCGCTGACCATCGTCCAGCATCCACTTTCTGCCAGCCCTAACATAGTAAAATAACTGTCCCAGTAGTAAACCTCGCGGAAACGCCCACCAGGCACGACATAAGGATTTGGCAGCGGTATCAGAGAATCCCAGCGTGCAACTGTTTTTGTATGGCGTGTCAAAATTGGCCACAGGCTATTAATATGTTCCCGAAGACTCTGCCCTGTAGGCGTCAGATATTCTGACGGCGCACCAGGAAGAATGAAATTGCGCTGCACGAAAAGCGCGAGGTCAAAGCTGTGTAAAGACTTTTGCCTCTGCCAGTTTGCCACAATAGCAGAGGGCTCACGCTTAGGTATGGCATCAGCAAAGGTTTTCTGATCGGGAAAGATTCCTGCCGATTGTACTGCTGCATAAAGTGGCCCGAGGCGCACGTCAGGCGCAGCGTTGATCTCGTCTGAGGCTGTGCCACTCTGCAAGGCCAAGGCCAGTGGCGCAGTGAGTACAAATAACATCAGGCTTAATAACGATTTAAGTAAACAGCGACAATCCATGATAGTGCCTTCCATAACATCTCCTGATACAGATTTACTGCGTTAGCACACACTCCCAAGCCAGACTTTAGCAGGAAGTACAAATTTTATTTGTCGGTAGTGCCACAAACTTGCTTGTCTTACGTCACTTTTCTCAGATTTTCCCTAAGCCTGCTAACTGGCCCCTGAATAGTTCATTTACTCACGTAGCACCATTGCTCATCTGGCAGACACAACGTCTGATAAATTCCCGGATGATGATTTACGTTTAAATAAAGACAGAGCTGGCTGTTCCGGACAAACAGATGTTTTAGTGATATATAAACAATTCGAATGGGTTATCTGGTAACAAGAAATAACAAAACACAGCTGGAAAGCGGGCAGAAAAAACTTTCTGCCCTTCAAATGAATGAGTGACACAGTGCAGTATTTAAGTGATCAATAATCAGACACAGAAACGATAGTTATTTTCTCTGTAACAACCCGTCTGCTGGCTTGCTGTCGAATTCGTACTGAATTAACAGTTACTGCTTTTTGCGATTGCGATACATATCTATTGAAACAGCGCTGATAATGATGATGCCTTTAATAATGTCCTGTAAATATGCATCAACACCAACAAAGGTAAAACCACTCTTTATTAAGCCAAGGATCACTGCACCAATCAGCGTACCAGTAATTCGTCCCACACCGCCCCGGAGACTACTGCCACCAATTACCGCCGCAGCAATGGCATCTAACTCATAAGCCATACCCATACTCGACTGACCTGAGCTGACACGTGCTGCCAGCACTACACCGGCCAGCCCTGACAAACCACCCGCTATGGTGTAGACAATGATCAGATACTTATTAACATTGATTCCCGATACACGGGCAGAGATCATATTGCCACCGATGGCATAAACATATTTGCCGTAACGAGTATGTCGTAGCGCAATATGAAACAATGCCGCCACCACCAGAAAAATGATGACTGGCATGGCACCCTGCCCAATCGCTGTAAAACCGTCAGAAAGGAAGCTAATTGGATTACCATGGGTGTAGTACTGCGCCAGCCCACGCGCTGACACCATCATGCCAAGCGTTGCAATAAAAGGTGGTATACCTGTTCGGGTAACCAGCGTGCCATTAATAATTCCGCAGATGAGGCCAACAGCGACCCCCGCCACGACCGGAATCACAGCGGGCAAATCTACCAGAGCAGGATACACCGGCGAGAGGCTGTCTGACGTTTGCGCCAGACTGGCTGCCACTACTGCGGTCAGGGCAATGACTGATCCTGATGAGAGGTCTATACCCGTAGTAATAATTACCTGAGTTACCCCAACAGCAATAATGCCAATAATTGCCACCTGTAGAACAATTAATATTAGTCGGTTAGTATTTAATAAAAAGGATTGATCGCGCACATACCAGCCTGCTGCTTCGAACACTAGCGCTATAGCCATCATTACCAGAAAAATACCAGTATCTTTTGGCAACTTGTATTTCAATTTACTATGCAGCGCAGGACATTGTTGCGGGGGGGGCTGGATACTCACTTTTACATCACTACTCATCGTTTTCCCTCGTAACTCACTCTGATGCCAGTGATAAAATCTTTTCCTGAGAGGCCTCCTGCTGATTCAAAATACCGGTGATACGTCCACCATGCATGACCATAACTCTGTCGCTCATGCCCAGTATTTCTGGCAGTTCTGAAGAAACCATAATGATGGCAACACCACGACTTGCCAGTTCACTTATTAGGCGATAAATTTCCGCCTTGGCTCCTACATCAATACCCCGCGTTGGCTCATCAAGTATTAATATTTTTGGTTGTGCCAGTAACCAGCGGGCAATCAGTACCTTCTGCTGATTGCCTCCGCTCAGATTATTAATTATTTGATCCATTGTTGGAGTTTTAATATTCAGACGGTGGATCTGCTGCAAACAATCCTGTGCCATTTTAACGTGGCTGATAAATCCTCCCTTATTACTATATTGTTCCATGTTAACAATGCTCATGTTTTCCAGCACAGACAACACCAGAAACAAACCTGACTTCTTACGGTCTTCAGTCAGAAAAGCTAACCCTTTTTCAATCGCTGTAGCAGGAGCATCTATCTCAGCGAGCATTCCGTCGATTAGAATTTCTCCACTATCATGAGGAGTCATACCAAACAGGCTCTCCATCACTTCGCTACGCCCGGCACCGACCAGACCAGCAACACCGAGGATTTCACCCCGCCTTAACCCAAAGCTAATGTTCTCAAATACTCCGTTGCGTGTCAGGTTACGCACCGTCAACACTTCCTTACCAATTTCATTGTTAACTTTTGGAAACAATTGTGTCAGCTCTCGCCCAACCATCTGGGTAATTAGCGATTGACGTGTGTAAGTAGAGGTGGCGTCGCTGGCGATCCAACTGCCATCACGGAAAACGCTTATTTCATCAGTGATGGAGAAGATCTCATCCATTTTATGGCTGATATAGATAATAGCTTTACCCTGGGACCGCAGATCGCGGATGATAGTAAACAGGTGGTCCACCTCTGTCTCTGTCAGCGCCGATGTAGGCTCGTCCATAATGACCACGTCAGCGTTCCAGGAGACTGCTTTTGCAATTTCTATCATCTGCTGCGTAGCAATACTTAGCTCGCCCACCAGAGTATCAGGTTCAACACGGATCCTAAGTTTTTCCAATAATTCTCGGGTTTGATTACGGAGCTTACCTTCGTCCACAAAACCCATTCTTATCGGCTCACGACCAAGCCAGATGTTCTCCGCCACACTCATCTGCGGCACCAGGTTGAGCTCCTGATGGATCATCGAAATACCGGAACGAAGGGCATCCATAGTATCGTGAAACTGCACTGGTTTCCCTTTAACCCTAATCACGCCTTCATCAGGGCGATAAATACCAATCAGGCATTTCATCAGAGTTGATTTACCTGCACCATTTTCGCCCATCAACGCGTGAACTGAGCCAGGCTTTATCCCCAGCGACACATTATCAAGTGCTTTAACTCCGGGGAAATACTTACTGATACCTTCCGCCTCAAGAGCAAATGCGGTCATACTTCACCTCCGTTCACCCAACCGTCGGTTATTTCTTATTCTGATTAATAAATTGCTGGTAGTTTTCCTGAGTAATCAACTGGAAGGGTATACTGACCATCCTGTCGTTCTGTTTACCATCAGCCAGCTTTTTCGCAGTTGCTATTGAACCCTCACCACGATCCAGTTTTCCGGTACCCAATTTTGAAGTCTTACCGCTAACCAACTGGCTGGCAACCGGCTCTGTGGTTTCACCATGAGCGAGCTTCAAAGCAATTTCTATTGTAGCCTTACCCTGACCGTCAGCATCCTGGAATACACTGGCAACCATCCTGCCATTTTTAATCATCTGCAATGCGTCGGGCGTGCCATCAACGCCAGCCACCAAAACACCATCACTATTCTTTCCCAGAGCCTGAATAGCACCGATCGCCATCTCATCATTATTAGAAGCTATCGCGTTAATATTCCTGCCCGCTGTTAGCCAGTTACTGACCGCATCCACTGCATCATTACGCATAAATTTGGCGGTTTGTTCCTCAACAATCTTGATATCGGGATAACTGGCGATGACCGCCTTTACACCTTTGGTACGTTCGCGGGTTGATTCATTCGCTAAATCTCCAAGCAAAATGGCCACATTACCTTTATAGTTCATCGCCTTCGCTAGTGCTTCCATTTGCAAACGTCCCGCCTGTTCAGAATCAGAGCCAACATAGGCCATATTCGTACCGAGTGTGATCTGGGGCTTACGATTGACAAAAACCAAGGGAATACCTGCTTTGGTAGCCTGGTCAATAATTGGTTTCACTGCATTAGTATCAACAGGATTGACAACAATCACATCAACGCCCTGGCCGATAAAATTTTGTACCTGCTGCAACTGTTGAGAAACATCTCCTTTAGCGTCTTCAATCTGTCCCCGGATACCCTCTTTTTTCATCTCCTTTTGCATTGCAGTACGCAAAATCGTCAGGAAGTTGTCATCAAACAGTGCCATGGAGATTCCCACATGGGTATCTTTAGCTAGCCCCACGGCGGGCAACAGGCAAATAAGCAAAAGCGCGGATAGCATTTTTTTTACGTTCATCATCAAGCCCTGTATCAATTTGTGAGTCCATATACACCCAGGTTAGTCAATCAAAATGAAATGTTTCCCTCCTCACCATTTCAGACTGGGTATGCTTGAAAGCGAGAAGACAGCAGAGAAATGTATGTGATAAATCCTCCTGTAAAAATTGGCTATCCACAGCAGCAATTCTGCATTGCCCGCAATATCTGCCTGCACCAACATGAATTGTCTCAGATCAGCTTTCATTACATTTACTCTGTAAACCAGCCATCTTTTTCCATAAAATATGAAACTTATTTTCTGAAGAATGAAAACACTGAAATATTCGGTTTAAAATCCTGAATTGACAAAAATTTGACATAGCTCTAGCATCAGCCATCTCAGCAGGCGCAAAGTGGGATCTATGTGGCATTTTAATGAAATAAATTATTTAACGCTTAATGACTGACCTAAAACTGAGGCCGTGCCAGAAAACACTAAAAATTGAAAAGTTAGATTAACCTGAACCGATAATATAAATTTTATTTAATAGTTTCAATAGTAATCAGTTTGCAAATCGCCCGAACTGTTAACCTATTTATGATTAATCTCACAGAAAATGAAAGCTTGGAACAGGTAAAGTCGTTTGAAATGGAAATTTAAATATGATTTTATGTTCGCTGTATAGCTGTCTTTAAGAGATATATCATATCTTCGCAGATGAAATAAGTAACTTTTATAGTTACAATATATTCCATGGTAAAATTTTAATTCCTGATATTTTCCTTAACTAAAAAAACTAAAATCATGTTTTACACACATATATAACTGGAATATGTCTTATGATAATACCTGAAAAAATGATCAGTGCGAATTATCGACTACATTCACCATAGTTAATAATACCGGGTACAAACTCCACACCCCCGGTATTTCGTCATCAAAACTCCGGCCCTCTTTTGCCTGGTAGGAAAAACCATTTTTTTGTAAGCTAACCTTTTTAGCGTGATCTGATCAGATTAATAACTGAGGGCTGGCTGGCCGGAAATTGTGACATGCCATCTGTTCATATTTATTATTCAAACACAGGTCATTCAGTCCAGCCGGCCAGGTCACAGAAAATTCAGCTATTTTTGTCAGTACACAGATTCGATAACAGAAAAACGCCGGCAACAAACTGTTACTTCTAGTTACTAACTTTGGCATGATATATTGTTTATTAACATTAATTAACCCTGCCTTCAGTGTTATTTTTTTCTGTTAACACTACAAATACAGATATTTTTTAAACTGCTGTAATACTATAATACTGAAAAATGGTCTCGGGCTGAGAGAATGATTCATACAAGCCCTCCGGCATATTGCACACAGCATAAAACAGAGTAACATCTGATAAAAAGGGATCACTCAGTTAAGCGAACATAAGGATTTGTATGCATTTTTTTATAGATGAATTTCTGATATCAGCAGCGGTTATTCTGGCGTCATTCTTCGTTTCCTGGATGATTATTGCCCCTGTAGCGATACGGAAATGTTATAATCAGCAGCAACGCAGAAGAAGCAGATATGTTCTTTTCTGTGTTGAGATTCCTATCCTTATCCTCATATTGTTTGTCGTCCTAATATCTTTAATATATCTGCGGAGTATTGCTTATGTACTGTTCAGTCTGGCTATTTACTGCCCGGTGCTATGGTTTATCTATTTTTTGCGGGAAAAAAGAAAAATAAGTGCGGCTAAAATTATTATTACCGGATGGCTGGTTTTTTCTCTGTTTATTATTCCCGATCTCTTTGTTCTGCTCTGCAAAAACCGCAATATCATTACCCCCCTCAGCCTAAAGCAGCCCGGCATAGTTGTGCACAGATTAATAACGCCGGGGGCACACTCTGCCATAAACATCAGGTATGACCAAATTGATTAGCACGGGTACTATCTCTGTTGCAATCACCAAGATGCTTCCAGTAACAGGCACCTGATTAACCAGTATATGCGCTGCGTACAGATACCTATCCAGCCTGCTACCGGGAGCAATATAGATTCCAGTGCAAAAAGGAGAGTCTGTCATCATCACGTAATAATCGTTATTGATTACTTTTATTCCCAAAAGACGTCAGTGCTTCAGAGCTGATGCTGTTCGCCGCTAGCAGCCGCCCGCAGCCCAAGCCCCGCTGGCAGAGCCGCTGCCAGGCACACTCTACGTTATCTGGAATAGCCACCTCGCCGATAAACCCTTTGCCCCGCGGACCATAGCCGTAACTGTCATTACGCAGCCGGGGAATCTCTCCCATCATCAAATCGAGAAAATACCCGGCATCCCAGGGTGGGAGATACTCCTGCAACCTAATTCCGCTCCCCTGAGCGTAAAAGCATGGTAACCAGCCCGGCCAGTTGATAAAACGGACCTGAGATTTAACATGACGCCAGACGTAGCGAAAGGTCTCACCGGTGCGCCTCTGTAACAGAGGATCCTGCATCAACAGAATATTACGAGGAAAGGCACGATGACTGGCCATCAGATTCAGCGTGAATATGGCATTCTCCCCGGTGTTAGTTGAGTGAGACTCAAGGACGTATTGTGAAGCCGGAATCTGCCAGCAGCTGGCCATAGCGGCGAATATTTCCGCCTCAGAGCAGTTACTGACGTCAAGGTGGGCATAGCGCGGATGCTGCCTGACAGCCTGAATAAGAAAACGAGTACCATGACCGACTCCCCCCGTCATCCAGAGAGGTTTGCCGCTTTTTTGTGCGGTGAGAAAAGCCATTTCCAGAGTAGGCATAGCGAAATTGCCTGCCAGCACAATAGCATCAAAGTGTCTGTCCTCCTGCCAGTCATTCACTCCCAGCCACTGACAAAGGGTATTAACCGCCTCCAGTTCAGCAGCATTCATCATTAAACCTTTCCACTCCATCTCAGCGCTCCGTCGAAAAATGTCATCATATAATATTAACTTCCCCTGACGGCCATACTCGCCGTCACGAGAGAGAAATTCTATTGCGAAATGGAAATGTTTCAACCCGATATCAGCTGCTGTCACAAACCAGATTTGCAACAATGGATCATTCCCTGTACCGGCTTACACTCCCGCTATAAATAACGCCAAAAAAAACTGCAATTTTAAGCACAGCTGGCCACATTGCTCATTAACAGAGCACCAGAGAGTAAGTCAGACAAAAAAGTGATTATCAGCCTTTGACAAAAGCTATCGCCCTAGTTATGATGCGCTCCGTTGAGACGATTCCTCTGTAGTTCAGTTGGTAGAACGGCGGACTGTTAATCCGTGTGTCACTGGTTCGAGCCCAGTCAGAGGAGCCATTAAATCAGGTGGTTATTCAAATCACCGTTCGGCTTGCTAAACGCCCGTTCAGAATACTTCACCAGACAACACACACTAACTGTCTAATGATGCCTGCATAAACAGCATGCAAAACCGCAATAAAAAATTCTTTGGCGCGCGCGCAGTCTATTACTCCCACTATCCAACCTTCTGGAATTAGAAGACTGCCCTGATAGGGCTGCCACAACAGCCTGATGCCCATGGTAATTCTAGTTTTAACTACCGTAACGAAGACAATCTGCTCATGGAGCTGATGCCCAAACGTGGTATTGCCCCCTGCGCTAGCTTACAGGTTCATCTGTTTAATGGTATGAAGATTTCGGCAAACTCACAGCCTATTTTGCTAAACAAGGTTACGGTTTCTTCTGTTGATACGTTGACAATAGTAACTTATTGACTGATATAAACAACAGAACGCCGAAAAAGACAGTACCTGCTGTCTTCTTCATGCAGCATTGGAAAATAACGTTGCCAAAACCAGCCTGTACCTAAATTCTCAGGCAACATAGTCTGGATAACCTGTAAAGCCTGCGGAGACTATCACAAAACTCCTTATTAAATCTGGTCTTGCCCACCAACTGGATGCATATTTTTCGTCTGTGATTTGTTCGCCTGTCAGGAAAACTAACAAAGTAAAATGGCCATTTGGTAGCACAGAGTATTTTATCTTTCGCAGGGACAACAGGACCTGCACCAGTTAATCCACAAATTCTTGCAGACTAAACCCTGCCTGAAAAGCTTACTGACTGAGCTACGCAACCGAACACCCTTCTTTATCACTCGATAGCCATGATTCCTAATAGAGCCAGAAACTGGTACAGATAAAACCTATATCTGCCTGCGCACCATGCTGAAGTTCAGCAAAAGCTTCGGCATAAATAAATTTATCGCCGTAATGTCTTTCATCGTTATTTAACAAAGCGTCGATAATATTTTAAAAATACCAAGGACCACTCCAAAAATCTCTACACCAGCATATCCTTACGGATATGACTTATCTTATTTAATAAGACAAGGTGATTTCATGAATTATGTTAGCAATTCTGACATACATATCATGATGATGGTCAATATGATTAATAAAAAACTAATAAATTTTATTAGTCCAGCGAAAAATATTGGTTAATGAATTTGATAAACCCATCAGTATAACTGAGAGCTATCGCCCTGTACTGTTCAGTGACGTGAGTCAGGTGTGAGACAATATAATTTTCCAAAAAAGAGATTTCTGATTTATTAATAAGTAGAATGCGTCAATAAAAAATTTTTCTGCCCGGGTATCGTTTGTTTTTCTCATGCATCACCATTATGTACAGAATCGTAATCTTCATGATCGGCATTACTGATATAGTCATCATTAATTTTTCTGTAAACAATAATCATTCATGCGTGGCTTAATCTACAACCCAATATATTATTTGATTTTTATAAATTTGTCGCACCTCTTTTATTGTAATTTATGGATAATCTACAGTTGGATCATGATAAGGCATGGCAGTAGTCCCCCGCCAGTAATAGCGAGGGAGAAATAGATTATTTATTAATGGCTTTTTGCAGCAATGCTTTCAGCTATTATACCCGGCTCAGCAATGCCACGTATAATATAAAGAATATCCAGCCCCCAACGTTCAGCATAAGCTGCGCCATCAAATTTTTGCACAAAAGGCAGATCCGTTTCCATGACACGAGACCATAGCCGACCTGCAAACCACGAGCAATTTGTTAAACCATTATACACCCCGCTGCGCCCATGTGCAGGCTCAGTCTTCAACATCTCACCAATCTTTTCAGCGCTAAAATTCAGATATGGAATAGTGCAGTTCTCTAAAATAGGGATTTTAGCCAGGTTGATAGGCAAAATACGCTGGTAAGTGAACTCTCTTGCCGGTGTATCGTTTGTTTCCCCCCTCGTATCACCATTGTGTACATAGCCATAGCCTTCATGATAAGCATAACTGGAGTAATCGTCTTCAGCTTTGCTGTGAAAAATAATTATCCACGAATGGCCTAATTTACTGCCTAACATATCATTTAATTTTTCTAAAACTGCCATTCCTCGTTTTTCTTTATCATCTGGATAATTAGCCGCAACCTCATCTAAGGCTTTGATGATAGGATTCAGATCTGTTTTCTTAGCCGGAAGATCAGTCCTAATTACAATTTGTGGATAACCTAAAGATGGATCACCATTTACATATGACTGTGACGAGTCACGATCACTTGATCTGAGTATGGCATTTGAATCGCTTGTCATAAAATACCTCTTATTTTAAAATAATGATATACTTTCAAATCGAACAGATATCAATATATAAAACCTCCGGGATATATAAGTAGATATATTGCCAAAATAATTACTTACCAAAAAAATAATAAAATTGTCAGCTTTACATTGAATTGATTATTTTTTATATGTATTTTCATTAAATGAAGTTATGTCATTCTTTTATAATATTTCTCCGATAGAGATAATAAAATGTGAAATCTTTTATATAGCAAAATAACTCCCACATCAAGTATTATTTATGTTACCATAATGGAATATATTTAGTCATAGATTTATCCCCTCTGAATATTAAATATATACCTATTGATCACTTGGATATAATTTAATAATACCAAACAATTACAGCCCTGGTTTATTTGACCTGATGTCTTCACCATTATATAATCACGATGATTGCTGCCAGACTGATTTGTCCCAGGCAGATAATTTCTTCCTATTATTGTAAATAAGCAGCAACGCATTGATGTCAATTTAATTGGTGCGGATAGGGCAGCCCTGAATAAGATAGCACCCTGTTTACCCTGCCACTCATATTCATAAAAAACCATATGATGTATCGCCCGAGCCCCTCTGATACCATTATTTAAAAGCTGGTTAAGAAGATTGCCACAGCCGGGAGTGGAGTCAGGAGGTGAGATATCGTCAGACGATGAGTGTGACTAATGTTTTATAGCAGAACTAATTATAAAGCATCTTCAGACAGAAAAAGACACCAGCCCGGAATCTGACCGCAGACTTTTGTATAATTTTTGCCAGAGTCGCGTTAAAATCCCGCGCCATTACTGCACTGAACTGGATTATTAATTATGTCTGATTACCCTCTGCCTGAGCCTCTGCATCACTCAAACACAGTGTCAGCGCCCAGAGTGGGCTTTGTCTCCCTGGGCTGTCCTAAAAACCTGGTTGACTCCGAACGCATTCTCACCGAGTTGCGTACCCAGGGTTATCAGATAGTTTCCCGTTATGATGAAGCGGAAATTGTGATTGTTAACACATGTGGTTTTATCGACAGTGCGGTTGAAGAGTCGCTGGAAGTCATTGGCGAGGCACTGGACGAGAACGGCAGAGTTATTGTAACAGGCTGTCTGGGAGCCAGAGAAGATCAGATCCATCAAATTCACCCTAAAGTACTGGAAATTACCGGGCCACATAGCTATCAGCAGGTACTCTCACACGTTCATCATTATCTGTCCAAACCCAAACACAACCCATTTACCAGTCTGGTGCCAGAACAGGGTGTAAAACTGACGCCGCGTCACTATGCTTATCTGAAAATTTCTGAAGGATGTAATCATCGCTGCTCCTTTTATATCATTCCTTCCATGCGTGGCGCACTTGAGAGCCGGGCAGTAAATTCCGTTCTGGATGAAGCAAAACGATTGGTGGCAGCTGGTGTTAAAGAGTTGCTGGTGATTTCTCAGGACACCTCTGCTTACGGGGCAGATATTCAGCATCGCACCGGTTTTTATGACGGTGTCCCCATTAAAACCAGTATGGTCAGCTTGTGTGAACAACTGGCAACGCTCGGTGTCTGGGTACGGCTGCACTACGTCTATCCCTATCCCCATGTGGATGAAGTGATCCCGCTAATGGCGCAGGGTAAAATTTTGCCTTACCTCGACATCCCATTACAACATGCCAGCCCCCGCATTCTCAGGCTAATGAAGCGGCCGGGTTCTGTTGAACGTACGCTGGAACGCATCAAGCGCTGGCGTTCAATCTGTCCGGAACTCACGCTGCGTTCAACCTTTATTGTTGGCTTCCCCGGAGAAACAGAAGATGATTTCCAGTTACTGCTTGATTTCCTTTCAGCAGCACGTCTTGATCGCGTCGGCTGCTTTAAATACAGTCCGGTTGAAGGTGCAAGCGCTAACCAGCTGCCAGACCCGCTGCCGGAAGCAGTAAAACAGCAGCGTTATGATCGTTTAATGCAGTTACAGCAACAGATCTCCGCAGCACGCCTCCAGGAGAAGGTCGGGCGTGAAATACTGGTAATCATTGATGAGGTTGATGACGAGGGCGCAACGGGACGAAGCATGGCCGATGCACCAGAAATTAACGGGGTGGTTTACCTTAACGGCGAGCATGAGGTGCAACCCGGCGACATGGTACGCATACGGGTAGATCACGCTGATGAGTATGATCTCTGGGGAACTAAAATCACCACCCGCCATCAACCATGCGCTTCCTGATTTACCCATTTTGCAGTTTGAAGTGAAAGCCGGCACAGATAATTACACACAAAGCGCCTCAGCCATACTGACTCTGGTGGGCCCTTTTGAGCGCTTTGTAAACGTTATCAGCACGTAACTTATCCCACGCTTCTTTGAATATTGCGGCAGCAGCAGCTTTCTCGCCATTCAGCGCCGCTCGCGGCAGCAGAGTACCATCGGGGGTATATTTTTGCCCTCCCTGATGATTAGTATAGCGCCGCGCTCGTGTGTACCCCATCTGGATAAATTTGCGCGCCATATCCATACCAACAAAATCATTTGCAGCACGATACTCTGCAAACAGCTGCATAATTTTATCTGCCGACTGGCGGGCTATCTTGGGAGTGCGAAAGTGCCAGTAAGGTAATATTTCGCTTTTATAGGGTTCTACCATCAGCACACCCTGCTCACCTCGCCCCACCTGGTAGCATTCAGGATGTTCGCGAAAATTGATGTGTTCGAAGTCCTGATGATAATTGAAAGGTTTAATAACCATATTCACCTCAGCCACTATTGAAAATCAGTATCTGCCACCACAGGTATGCAAACTATCTGTTTTCAATTCGGCCCCACAGAAACCTCCTGTATCATTAATAATTCCATGCAAGGCCATGAAGATTAACAGAAACGCTTCATTACCAGCGGGTAATTTAGTAATAATAGCGTGGCGTCATGCAATAGCCGCATACAAAGCGGATTCAGGAGAAAAAATGAAAAGTACTTCTTTGATCCCACCCGATGAAGCTATAGCTTCCATGCTCAGTCTTATTACCCCTGTTACAGAGATTGAATCGGTCCCCCTGACTGCTGCAACAGGGAGAATCACCGCCACACCCGTGCGCTCTCCAGTGGATGAGCCCTCTTTTGATAATGCCGCAATGGATGGTTATGCAGTGCGGCTGGCTGACATTAGCAGTGGCGATCCGCTTCAGGTTGCCGGAATATTGCTGGCAGGGGACATCTGGCAGGACAAGTGGCCCGCTGGCTGTTGTATTCGGATCATAACCGGTGCTGCGCTGCCTGAAGGCAGTGAGGCAGTAGTCATGCAGGAAGAAGCTGAACTAACCGCTGGCGGAGTACGCTTTTCTGCCCCAGTTTCGGCCGGGCAGAATATCAGGCGGAAAGGAGAGGACGTTGGTAGTGGTAATACCGTACTAAAAACAGGCGTGCGCCTTGGTGCCACTCAGCTGCCACTTCTGGCCTCGCTGGGTATTACCCAGCTACAAGTATACCGCGCGCTAAAAGTGGCGCTATTCTCAACCGGTGATGAATTGCAAATCCCAGGCATGCCACTAAAGGCCGGTCAACGCTACGATACTAATCGTCTGGCTGTCACACTAATGCTACGCAAGCTGGGATGCACTGTTATTGATATGGGAATCATCGGTGATAATCGCGCCACTCGGGAACAGCTTAATCGTCTGTGTTACATACAGCGCCTCCCCCTGGTTTCAGGGGCAGCTATCAGGATGGAGGGGCAAATCAGCGTCTTTACCTGGCAGCCGAATGAACCCTGCTATCTTTGCATGAGTCGTTTTTTTGGCGCAGATGCGCAAAGTTGCAGTGAGACGGGAGTAATGGCACCACTGGTGGGAGTGATAGGTGCCATGCAAGCAATGGAAGCTATTCGTCTGCTAACACACTATGGCAAAGCGCAAACCGGCAAACTATTCCTATATGACGCGCTGGCACTGGAATTTCACCAGATAAAGGTTAAGCCGAATCCCACCTGCAAAGTGTGCGGTGACCGGAACTTTAGCTAATCATCCACAGCCATACAGATAATATCTGGCTGCTCCGGCGATCAATAACAGGTCTCCGGCATGCAGCAGATAACAAATGACTCACCAGAAGGCCAGCAAAAAAATATCCCGGCATGCCTGTCCACGGGTATCGGGAACATAAATGCCACAATCAAACTGATTATTCACAAACCTTTCCAGAAAGTTTACTAGCCAGAGCAGGCATATTAGCCAGAATCTCTGTCTTTAATTGGTCTGTTATACCAATACACTTAGCAGCTGACATGAACCAACAGGATGAAAGTAACAATTAAGAAACCATATTGGTTAAGAAATATTTAATATTTAGGGAATAAATTAGGACCAGATACTCCCTGCTAATGTAATTATGGTGGGTATTTTTGATGATGTTATGGCGCAAAAAACTGGGAATAATTGAATCATAATTTTATGATGATAAAAATATTTATAAATTAATTATCTGAAACTAATCATTTTTTTATATTTTGCATTACTGCTATCGAGCTCTGCTTCCTTACCAGTGCACAATTCATACTGAAATACATTAAAGGAAATGTTCATTGAGCGAATTTTTTTATGCTAGATGAAACTTGAAAAATATTTAAGTGACCTCATATAATTTCTGAGTCAGTGAGGTGTTATTCAAAGGTGTTAAGGAGCATCATATGTCCAGTCTTTCTTTCTTCAACGTATCAGCTTTCGGCAATCGTCTGTTATCTGATCATTTTACCCGGATGGATATGCTGTCTGGCCCACTGGCGGGCAATAACCTGCTTTCCAGCACAGCAACCTATAATCTGTTACAGAAAGAGAAGAACCTTTATGAACTGGCAATTAGCGTCCCGGGTTACTCAAAGAGTGATATTGATGTTTTAGTTCAACGTAATCGGTTAATCATTAATGGCAAAAAGGAAACTGAGAAAGTCAAATCTGCCGATGGGACGGATCATAAAAAATGGCTCCATCGGGGTATTAACAGAGGTGTATTCAATCTTGATTTTACCCTTGAGAACCCGATTGATATCAGGCGGGCCAGTTTAAATAATGGATTATTGGTACTGCTATTTTCCTATGAGATTCCTGCACAGGAAAAACCACAGAAAATTGATATCCAGGATGGGAAAAAATCCAGTCATGTTATCAACCAAGACGACAATTGATGACCACGCGCACGCGCCCCGCTACGGGGCGCTACTATCAAAGAGCGCCCAGCCCCTCTGCTTTACTGAACTCAGCATATTCCTAAAATATCTGTACCAGGCATAAACCACACTTCGGGCTGATAAAAAATAAAATTATCAATTTTTTTATGGTGGTAAGAATAAACCCAACCAGCGCGTTATTGGTAAATATCCTGCACTAATTTTAACATATTGAATTTAAACTGATTTTCATCAGGATGCAGGTAAAATGACACGTTTTACTAAATGCGTGACGTCACTGACGACAGCCGCCTGAAACTTTCCACTGCGATACTCCCTTAGAGCATGCGGACTGCTGATAATAGTTCTGTTACATTCAATCATCCAGCAGTGGCAGTTCAGGCAGAACCACCCGCTGGAAAGGCTGCCAGCCACCTCCCAGAGCTTTATACAGTGCAACTAAATCAATGCTGCTATCCATCTGTGCAGTGGCCAGTTGCTGCTGCGCCTGCACCAGCTGCCGTTCAGCATCCAGTGCCTCAATAAATGCGCTTATCCCCTGCCGATAACTATCACGAGCAAGCATGAAGGCATGCTGCTGAGCGGTCACCTGTGCTGCAAGAGCGCCGACACGCTGCTTATCGGCCTGATAGCTTACCAGCGCATTTTCAACATCCTGAAACGCCATAAGCACCGCCTGACGATAACCCAGAGCAGTGCTGACCTGTTCAACCCGAGCCAGTCTTACGCTCGCAATCAGCCGCCCGCCCTGGAAGATCGGAATAATAAGACCAGGGCCTGTGCTGTAAAAGTGACTGCTCCACTCATCCAGATAACTTATATCGGTGTTACGCATCCCAAACGTACCGTTCAACGTCAGCGCAGGGAAAAGCTGCGCGACCGCCACGCCAATATTGGCGGTGGCGGCGTGTAGTCTGGCCTCAGCAACGCGAATATCCGGACGCCTGCGGACCACTGCTGATGGTATTCCTACGGCAACCTGCGCGGGCAGTGCTGGCAACGGCCTGATGTAACTTAACTCTCTGTTCAGCGCACCAGGAAACTGACCAAGCAACACAGCCAGCCCATTCATTGCCTGGCGTGCCTGTGACTGGTACTGGGGTAACAGTGCCTGTAGCGAGTGTAGCTGGGCTCGTGCATTTTCAACATCGGTTTGTGCTGCCAGCCCGTGGCGTTGCTGGCTCTGCGTTAATTCCAGCGTCTGCCGGGCAACCGCCTGTTGGGTTTCAACGGTCGCGGCGAGAGCCTGGTCACCACGCAATTGCAACCAGGTGCGTGCTACTTCCGCTTCCAGTGATACAAGGGCATCATGGCGGTTTTCAACACTCTGCTGGAGCTGCGCCTCTGCCATTTCTGTCTGGCGGCGTACCTTGCCCCACAGATCAAGCTCCCATGACGCATCAAAACTACCCTGCCAGAGGTTAACCGGCCGAGTCAGACTATCCAGTGCCGAACGTACGCTTTCAGAGCTGTTATTCAACTGACGGTAAATACCCTGTGATTCCAGCTCACCCTTAATTCCCAGTTGTTCACGGCTGTACTGCAGATTGCCATTCAACGTGGGGAACCAGGCTGCATCAGCTTGCTTAAGTTGCTGACGTGAGGCGGCGATACGCAGAACTATCTGTTGCAGGCTCAGATTACCCTTTATAGCCCGGTTCACCAGGCTGTTTAATTGGCTGTCATTGAAGGTTTCCCACCACTGGGGATCGACTCCACGCGCCTCTGATAAGGACGAGGAATGAGGCCTTATTGAGCTGTAGTGACCGGGTGTGCCGGGCACAGGCTTATGATAGTCCGGCCCTACGACACACCCGGAGAGCATCATCAGAGCTGCAACCGGAAATACCCGTATGACCCCTATAAAATAGAGCGCGTAAGCAGGCATATTAATGTGCCCCCGGACTGCCTGCACTCTTCACTGGTGATAATAACAGGCAGAATGGTAATAGCAGCAGTGCGAGCAAGCTCAGCGCAAGAAAAACATCGATATAAGCCAGGATATGAGCTTGTGTTAACATCTCCTTCCAAAGTTTGCCACTGGCGATGGATATGTAATCACCCGTCATAGTGCTGAAATCTTTTGTTGATTGCGCCCACTCCTTCAGCGTCTGGTTAAATGGTTCATCAAACAGCGACATATGATAGGCCAGATAGGCACTATGGGTTTGCTGGCGCTGAGTAACCATCGCTGTTGATAGTGCAATACCAATGGAGCCTGACACGTTTCTGAACATAGTAAACAGTGCCGATGCATCCGAGTTCAGCCGCTGCGGGATGGTGACAAATGCAATAGTGGTGAGGGGGACAAACAGAAAACCGAGTCCAAAAGTCTGTGCGATACGCATCAGAACCAGCGTCGTAAAATCTACATTTGGCGTCAGACTACTACAGTAGATAAAGGAGATGCACAGCGAACTGAAGCCAAAAGCAATAAGCCAGCGAGTCTGTACCAGTGGCATCAGTTTGAGTAATAACGGAATCGTCATGATGATAACCAACGCGCCCGGTGACAGGATCAGCCCGGACCATGTAGCAGTGTAACCAAGGACCTGCTGGGCCAGTTGAGGAATGATTACAGCGCTGCCATATAACGTCATCGCCATACCCGCCATGAGCACACATGCCACCCAGAAGTTACGATCCTGCATGACACGCAGATTAACTACCGGTTTGCGCGCATACAGCAGCCAGAAGATAGCGCCTGTCAGACCAATCAATGCCAGCATGCCGAAGGTGATGATAAAGAGCGAGCTGAACCAGTCATCATCTTCACCCCTATCCAGCATCACCTGCATACAACCCAGCCCAAGAGCAATTAACCCGATACCAATATAGTCAATTTTCAACTTATCAGCCGCCCAGCGCCGCTGCCATGGCGGATCTTCCAGCAGCTGACTTAAAATGACCACGGTAATAATGCCTACCGGAATATTGATAAAAAAGACCCAGCGCCAGCTGTAGCTGTCAGTAATCCAGCCTCCAAGTGTCGGCCCAAGCACCGGAGCAACAATAACCGCAATTGATGAGAGTCCAAAAGCTTTGCCCCGATCTTCGGCTTTGAAATAGTCCAGCAATACTGACTGTTGTATCGGCTGTAGCCCGCCACCAAAAAAACCCTGTAATACCCGAAATAGAATGATTTGCCATAGCTCTCTGGCAAGACCACACAGCAGCGAACAGACAGTGAACATCACAATACAGATCAGAAAAAATCGTTTACGCCCGAATACGCGAGTGAAAAAAGCCGAAATTGGCAACACAATACCGTTAGCAACCAGATAGGAGGTCAGAACCCATGTAGATTCGTCATAGCTTGAAGAGAGAGAGCCTGCAATATGCGGGAGTGCAACGTTAACGATAGTGGTGTCAAGAATTTCCATAAACACCGCGATGGTTACTATCATTGCCACCAGCCAGGCATTGCTGGCTGGTTTCCAGCTCTGCTCCTCAGTCATCTGACGATTACCGTCGGTTCAACCGAGAGTCCCAGTGGCACTGACTTTGAGGGATCACGTCCTTTGTCAATAACGATTTTCACAGGCACACGCTGCACAATTTTGACATAATTGCCCGTGGCATTCTCAGCCGGAAAAGCTGAAAAACGTGAGCCGGAACCCATCTGAATGCTGTCAACATGGCCTTCAAAGACCATGCCGGGCCAGGCATCGATACTAATTTTGACTTTGTCACCCGGATTCATCGAGGTGAGTTGCGTCTCTTTGAAATTAGCGGTTATCCAGATATCAGGTGAAACCAGTGAAAATAGCGCCGCGCCCGTCTGCACCAGTGTACCGGTTTGTACATTACGTTTGGTGACAAAACCATCGTAAGGTGCCCGAACCTCAGTCCAGGAGAGATTAAGTAGTGCGCTGTTTAACTGTGCCTGCGCCTGACTTATCTGCTTCTGACGTGCTTCAACATTGGTCTGCTGCTGTGCAATTTGCAGATTTGCCTGAGAAGCTATCTCAACACCGGCTTTAGCATTTTGCAGTGCAGCCCGTGCGCTGCGCAGACTGGCATTCGCCGCATCAATAGTTCGTTGAGACGTTGCCCTTGGGTCAACTCCGGTTTGGCGGCGGTAATCTGCCCGTGCATTTACAAGATTAGCCTCTGCACTTGCCTGCTGGGCTAGTGCCTGGTCATATTGGGCAGGGTACTGTACTTTTGCCAGCGCCAGCGCTGCCTGAGCCTGGTGCAGTTGCGCGTGAGCAAGGCCCAGCTGAGCGCGAGCCTGGTCACGTTGTGCCAGCGCCTCGCGGGGGTCGATAACCAGTTAGCAGGTCCCCTTTTTTTACCCGTTGATTATCGTTAATTAATAGCCTGGTGACGTAACCAGAAGTCTTAGCAGCAATAGTGACCGCGTTACCATCAGTATAAGCATCATCAGTGCTCTCCTGATTACGCGTCATTAACCAGTAAATCAATCCGGCTGTCAGCATGATAATGACCAGAATCGCCAGAATGATTAGCGGCTTTTTAGCATAACGTCGTTTATGCATAGCCGGTTTATCAGGCGATTGCACATCAGCATTCTGCTTTTTTTCACGATTTCCGCCCCCCAGGGGCGAGGAATTTGAGTGGACAGCCATAATTTCCATCAGGATATGAGTGACTCGCCCGCAGCGGGCATGCAGCACAGATAACAGAATATCTTGCCTATAACATTAGGAGAAAAAGGAATAAATGCCAGTTTATGCGTTATAAAACAGGAAATATAATGTTTAAATATTGTGTATTTACGTATAGAGATAGAAGGTACTCTGCCAAAGTCACGATGGCTCGCTAGTCTGCTGCTGCCCGTAATTCAGTCAGTTTGACATAAGCAAAGGGCCTGTCCGGAGGCCTGATAGCAGCGCAAATGCAATAAGCGATAGCCAGCAGCAACAGTTAACCGCTGATTTATTTCAGTTTGCGGGGAGTCAGGATTTTAGTTGGCTGTTGCTGAATTTCTGAAACATGGCCAGAGTCTCATCACTCACGTGATGTTCAATACCTTCAGCGTCGCGGCGGGCAATGTTAGGGCTGATACCAAGGGCTAACAGGAAGGTTTCTACGATGTGGTGGCGCCCCCGACTCTCTTCAGCCAGCTTTTCTCCCTGGTGGGTCAAAAATACACCACGATAAGGTATCCGTTCTACCAGTCCGGCAGCCTGTAGCCGTTTCAACATTTTGGCCACAGTGGGTTGCGATACACCGAGGCGGGCAACCATATCAACCTGGCGCGCTTCGCCAAATTCACCGATAAGATCAGAGATAAGTTCTACATAATCATCAATCAGTTCGCGACGATGCGCCTCACGCACCTGACGAAATCCCTCAACATGCTCTTCAATATCTTTTAGCGACTTGTTGGATACTGGGATGGTGTTTTTTGCACGATGATTCATTCAACTCTCTTTATCACATTGACATATGAATCGTTTGCGATCACGTCAATCTACTGGCATGCCATTGTAAGCCAAGAGAGGTGATCTTCAAACTATTGTTATCAATAGCTAATTCATATAGCTTATGCTATATTTCTAACGATAACGTGATGGGCATTTTGTGATAGTTAAAGCAATTACTTGGGCGCTTATGCTACTACTTTAACCATTCTGAAGGCCGGCGTAAATATGTTTAACTTTATATCAGCCCTTATGTTCTGCCCCGCGAGGTGAAACTGTGAAACACCTACTCTGTATAATGTCATTGTTTAGCCGGTCGCCGGTGACTTTACGTCTGTTACTGTTAAAGACAGTGGCTGTCTGCTGCCAGAAATTATACGCAATGATCAGACAACGGAGTAAACTTTATTCGGGATTTTTTAACCGTCTGTCTGCCAGCAAACGAGCCACTTCATCAGTGGAGTAGTCACTACAGATAAAACTGTTCCAGCCGGTCTCACGGGTGGCTGGCCGTTCAGGCACCACAGACATCATTAGCCTGGTGCCTTTTTTGTTCTGTTATACCCCTTTGAATCATTCACGCTAGTTTACGGCAAACGACTGCTTTTAAGACCAAAAGCGCGGCACAGCCTCACTCGTTTTATGAGTTTTAGCATATTGTCTCAGACAGTAAAGCAGGTATTTTTCAGCTATTATAATACCTCGATGAGTGGCGCCAGAGGTTTTCAATTATCTGACAACCGGCGCGTGAATGCTAAATAATTAGCATCATTGATATTTTATTACTTATTCTTGCCAGAAAATTGTACAAATATAATGGATTGATAGCAATTACAGCCCGCCCTTTACCGTTTCTGTCTGTATAGCAGGGAGAGGATTTTTAAAACGCTGAATAGAAATGATGATTGATTATTGTGGAGAAGGATTTGTGTTATTAGTTAAGAAGTGAAGTGGCAGGACGTTCCCAACCGGTAGCGAGCACCGGTTGGGAATTGGGATTAGAAGCTGTAGCCTACGCCAATAATCCAGGTACCGATATCCACACTGCGGACACGACTCTTTTCGTATCCGGCATCAATCGAGATATCTTCAACAGGGTTGAATTGTAAACCGGCACCATAAGAGAAACCAACATCACTGGATGTACCCTTATTCGCCTCAGCATTACCCGGTGCATTGTGGGTAAATCTGCCGTATCCAATCCCGATGACACCGTAAATACTAGCCCAGTCAGTCAATCGATAAGCCGGACCACCAGTCAGGCCAAAATACTGCCCTTTGTTATAAATGTCGTTAGAACTATTGTTGTTAGTAACATAAGTCAACCCACCCAGCCATCCTAGCGGGTCATTCTCACCTTCCCAGCGATATTTTACATTGAACCCGTTTGCCCTGTTAACAGCGCCCTGTAAGTCACCCTGAGCATAACCTACAGAAACAGTACTACGCGCTAAAGCTGAACCGGCAGAAACTGCCAGAACACACACCAATGTTGAAAGACATGCAATTTTTTTCATAACAACCTCAAATGTGAAACTATTTATCTTCTAGCGACCTATAAAATATAACAAAACTACGCTTGGAACTCAGCTGTAAAAATATTATAAAAATGAAGAATCCATGTAACACTTGGTTAAAATTTTACTATAACAATCTGATTTAACTATATAAAAATTTAAAAATATACATTGTTGCCTTGTGAGAAAAAACTTTCCTATTGAGATTATTCTTAATAAAAATTGATATTTTTTTACATATGATGAGAGATTTTACTGCTTTCTTCTTTATTTTTGGGTATTGTTCCCGTACGATTCCACTAAATCTTAGACTAAATTGCCGCCATTACCACTCTCTGAGTGGCATCAATTGTCTGTCAGATTTGCTACGTTGTTGATTATTCTGTCCCCAATAGCAACTAATATCCAATCGCTTAAGGTCTAGCATCCCACTAAATCTGGATTGGCGGGTAAATCAAACTATTCAGTCAGGAGCCTGGATGTCATTAGCAAAGTTCAAAGGGTCCAGATGGTTTCCGGTAGCCGTACTATTATTGTCTATGGTCTCGATCCAAAGTGGTGCAGCCTTAGGCAAGACCATGATCCCAATTACCGGTTCATCTGGTATCACTGCACTGCGTCTGAGTCTGGGTACAATAATTCTGTTTGCCATTTTCAAGCCCTGGCGACTTCGCTTTAGCCGTGAGGAGCGCTTGCCACTTATTATTTATGGGCTGGCACTGGGGGCAATGAACTACTCCTTTTATATGGCCATCAAGACTGTGCCGCTGGGAATTGCCGTAGCTCTGGAGTTCTGTGGACCACTGACATTAGCTCTGGTCGGTACCCGTCGTGTGACTGATTTTATCTGGATCATTCTTGCAGTCGCAGGGTTGTGGTTTTTACTGTCTGTAGATCGGGACGTTAACAGTGTGGACCTCAAGGGAGCACTGCTGGCATTAACAGCAGGGGTCTTCTGGGCAATCTATATTCTGGCCGGACCGCGTGCAGGGGCACAGCATGGCCCTGCAACCGTAGCGGTCGGGTCATTTATTGGTATGGTCATTTTTGTACCGCCCGCACTCATTTTTGCCAGTGAGTCACTATGGCATCTGAGCGTTATTCCTGCTGGTTTTGCTATCGCTTTGTTATCCAGCGCCTTACCCTACTCCCTCGAAATGATCGCACTTACACGTCTGCCTGCACGGGTTTTTGGTACGCTGATGAGTCTGGAGCCCGGCGTAGCTGCTCTGTTCGGGATGATTTTACTGGGTGAATCACTTAGTCTATCGCAGTGGCTTGGCCTGCTGGCAATTGTAGGGGCATCGATCGGCTCAGCACTGACTGCATAGAGCAGGAAAAATACTATCGAATCTGTTAATCAGTCATGAATAACTGTGGCAAATGCTAATAAAACGCTGTGGCCCGACAACGTTGAGAGCGTAACTACGTTCTATACAAGCCATACTCCGTTACTAAGCAACTAAGCAACTAAGCAACTAAGCAAGTGCCCGGAGTATGGATACCTTACTCAGCGTTCCCCGAAATAACAGATACGATATTTGTTTAATGTATCACTTGCATCGGCCGTTATCTCTTCTAACCAATATAAAATAACCTGTCAGACAGGCTGGAATCAGTAATACCATTCTGACTGTTGTATTTAAATAAAAGATGGAATGCTTACCGAAATCACCATCTTTCATTTTTAATTAAAGGGTAGAATTTGAAAATATAACATGATCAAAAACATACTATATATCATTTGATCAATGACAAATTATAATACATTGTTTATATTAGTTAATTCTGCGCTCAATTTTTTATCATAAGAATGGTAATTATATTAATATATCATTTCATAAAAATTAATAAAACGATATTTATTTTCCAGACATTCATGACGATTAATGCTACTAAAAACTATTTTAACAATAGATTTTTCTTAGCTTTGAAAAAAATTGATTATGCTATAATCTTTTTGTTTTGAGAATAATCAAATCGAGAGGAGATCATAATGGGTACTGCTAAACTGGTAAAAAATTCATCAGCAGAGCTGATTTATACCCGTAACGATGTAGCAGACGATGAAAAACGCGCTACTATTGAAATACTTAATCGTCTGGTTGTTGCTTACATAGATCTCTCCCTGACTACTAAACAGGCACACTGGAATATGCGCGGCGCGAATTTTATCGCTGTCCATGAAATGCTGGACACCTTTCGCACTACCATTAATGACCACCAAGACACCATCGCAGAGCGTGCAGTTCAGTTAGGCGGGGTCGCACTAGGAACCACACAAATCGTCAGCCAAAAAACGCCTCTCAGGAGTTATCCGCTCAATATTCACAGTGTTCAGGATCATCTTAAAGCCCTGGCCGAACGCTATGCAATTGTAGCGAACTATACCCGTAAGGCAATCACAGAAGTTAAGGATGAGGATACTGCTGACATCTTCACAGCAGCATCGCGCGATCTGGATAAGTTTCTTTGGTTCATTGAAGCCAACATCGAGTGATACTTCACGCTGGCTATACCGTCTTACAGAGCCAGAAGAATCCGTATTATAATTTATACTTTACCACGACAAAATAGCTCTCCTTATACTGTTGGCTGCTTAACATTTTATTATTCGTACCGTGTTTTATGCAGCCAGCACAAATACCTTCATCAGGAATGACGACCTTATTGCAAACGGAATCCTGGGCTGAACGTTGCTCCAGATAACCCGGCCTGCGTGCACATTTCAGATCTTGCCCAGCCTGCCATAAAAAACCACCACATACAGTGACGGGGACGCCAGTGTCCGAAGACAAAATTCACATTACACATTAATTGAACAGCCCGTTCGCTGACTCTTTGAAGAATAGTTATAGTTTATTTTTTGGCGTATTTTAAGAAGATATTCTGAAGGTCAGAAAAAGGTACACATAACTCAAAAATGATAGCAGGGAGCGAGTTAATCGTGAGTCTGGTGTCAGTGCGTCCGTGGATGCAATACTGATCCAGCCGGGGTCAATCGCTGACAGATACGGGTACACCTTCAGCGTTTAGCAAACTGGATAAGAAGATCTGATGCCAGCAGTACGGCTGGCAGCGGGATCTTTGATGGGAAAACTCTCTGGCACCGGCACAGCCTGTACTGCTGCTATATCTGGTGGATGCCCCCCTGTTTATTTTCATAGCAGCCGGGCAACTGGCGATGAGTCTTTTTTTGCTTAACGTTTCTTCTCATGAGAGGTTCACGGCGGCCGAGGCTCAGATATTGCCAAAAGCATTCACTTCAGGATGCCGGCCAATTCACTTCATGCTTTCTGCTGCTGTATACCCCGGAAATAATTGCCAGAATCAATGCCATCTATGCCATCAATAACAATATGCCGCCGGTCTACCACCCTGCCCGAGGCAGATAAGCCCGCCCTTTCACATACATTTTGTTAATATGCCACGGGTTAAGATCAGAAGGGTTACGCCAGTACCCACGTAGCCGCTTTTCCATTTCTGGTACAGGTGCTAAACCCACCGAAGATTGTAATGTGATAAACATTCACTGCCCGTTCAGCCAGTATTTCCTGAAGTTCACAAGCTGATGCTCTGTTTACAAAATGGAGTTCATGAGCACTCTCCATTGACCGGGAAACAGCACAGGGAAAGCGAAGGGTAAGAGAAAAAATAATCTGTATGACTTTTTACAGCGAGGCAACGTTACTGTAGTTTGTTCTGCTTTTGAAAAATTTTTTGCAGACAAATAAAACCTGTTTTATGCAATTGCGCATGTGCAGAAAATTATGATTCAATCATTTGAGATTAAAAAAAATTTTATTCGGGTAATATTATGAAACAACCGACTGGAAGATGTTTTAATATCATTTTATTCCTCGGGTCAACTCCTGCTTCTGCAAAAATAGGGTGAACGGCACTACAATTTCCTTGGCTCTAAATGCATCCATGCAGGCAATTTTACAATTTTTTGCATATATTTAAGTGACAGCCATTGCCTGCTATCTACACCCTGCTAATTTTAGCATAAAGATACGATAGATCACATTTTGTTTGATATTTTGGAGAGTGTTATGAAATTGAATTCTTCTAATTGTTTCTAAAAAAGCCACACTAAAATTGATCAAAGTTGAGACTCCTGTAAGCCAGATAACTCGTGACGGAGGCGGTAGGATCACTGAGTATTTTTCAACTACGCCGCGTACAGAAAGATATAGTTAACATAGGAATAGTTCAAGGGTAGTTCTGCTGCCCTTAATTCAGGGAATATTATAATGGAAGCACTTAAAAAGCATAGAATATGTGGATTTGGAAATGATATTGTTATTTTAGACATAAATAATGATGAATATTTTATTTTAGAAAATGGTAATTATAATCAGGATCTTGAAAAAATTAATGAAAGCATTGGGGAATTAATCAATATAATTCCTGAGTTATGCTGACCCGAAAAAATAAATATTCTCAGTAAATCTACAAACCATGAAGGTTACTTTGAAGAGAGATGGCTAAAACCTAAGACAATGATTCAGTCACATTTCAATATCAACAGGTTGCTGGCTATATATACTTTATGGATTTGTAACAGGATTATCTCCAGAGGAGGATTACAGGGTATTTATAACTACCTTAATAGATTGAAAGTAAAATACATCATAGAATATGATTCTGAAATAATTAATAGAACCATAAGCACATTAAATAATGCTTATTATCTCTTTTCAAAAAAGAATAATTGCCTGATTTATTCTTTTGCTTTAATAACACTTCTAAACAGAATGGGCGTCGTAGAAAATTTAATACTCGGAGTAAGAACACGACCTTTCTTCAGCCATGCATGGGTAGAGTGCAATGGTAATATAATTAATGATGATGTAAAATTATGTGGAAAACTAAGCGTAATAATGGAGTTATAATGCTTATAATCCCCAAACGCCTTCATATTCCTAAGAATGATTATAATACACATAATGAATATATTGAGAATTCTTCATACCGGATCTGTTTGGATAAGAAAATTACATTCAAAATCATAGATGACTGTATTTATATTTTATTTGGTTTTCCATTTAATCGCTATGGAAGAATTGATCTGAATAAGATATTACATTCTGGAGAGGAAATACTGAAAACTGCCGGAGGGGGATATGCTTTGATCCTAATCAAGGAGAATAATATATCAGTAATTAAAAGCATATATAGAAATATTGATATTTATTATCATATACATAGCGATGGATATCTGATAATATAAAACTGATCAGACCTTTTCTTTCATCAATTTCTGCCGATGAAACCTACTGCAAATTGTTTCTGGATAGAGAAATCTCTACTAGTTTTCTTTCCCCGTTCAAAAAAGTAAAAAAAATTCAGACAGGAATGAAAACTTTTTTACTGAATTCAGGAATAAAAGAAGAACTCTTAAAAACCATCAACGACGATACCTTAGATATTCTTGAACAAATAGAAATCACTTTAAAATATATGCTAAATAAAAAAAGGGTAAGCCTATATCTGTCTGGAGGATTTGATTCAAGATTAATTTTCTATCTTTTATATAAAACAGATATAGAATTTGATGTCTACCATATAGATCCATACAAATTTGAAATAGATAATGAAAAATCATTAGTTTCTACTATTTGTGAAAAATATGGTATAACTTATACATTTCTGAGAAAAAAATGCTTAGAAATAAAGCATATATACCTATTAATAATATTTCATCACCTTTAGATGTGGGATTTGTGTGCGAAGAAATTATCAACAATGAAAACTATCATAACCGCCTCATTGATGATAATCATTTTTTTGTTAATGGACATGGAGGTGATTCTGTCTTTCTGCAGAATCCTTCACATCATGTAGGAGCAGAGTATTTTTATAAAAAAAAGCCATACACTGCTTATCGCAAAATATTTGATTTAAGTAAACTAAAATCTCTGCCTTTTTTTGAATTATTTCGACAAAATATTAATCAGTACCGCAAATTGCAAAGATTCAAAAAACTCAAACAGACATCACGTAGTGAATACGAACATCCATGGCTGCATGAGCTCACTCCGGGAACTGCTAGCTATGATCATCTTAGTGATATTATTTATATGACCGAAACAGTTCCTCTGTTTATGCAGGGGCAAGGAAATATAATTAGCCCACTTCTTTCTCCTAATGTATTTATAAGCCTGCTAAGCCAGAATTATAAGGATAATTTTAACCATCAGTGTGATCGTCTCTATATGAGAGAAAAAGCCTTTAGAGCCTTTGGTGATATAAAATTCATGGATATTAGAAAGTGATCATCTTCTCATTTCATATTTGAAGCTTTACGAAATAATGAACAAGCTATCAGGCATTCAATATTAAATGGTAGTGTTGCTGAGATATGTCAATTAGACAAAAAGAAATTAGATGATTCATTTGATTACAATATCTCTGTCACACTGGATGATCATATTGATAAAATTATATTACTTCACATGCTACAATGTTTTTATGATCATTACGAAAAGGATATAGAATGAAGAAAATATTTTTTATTACTGAGAAGATCATAAAAAAGGCTGATAATAACACTCGCCTTCATATTGTTATGATATTTATTATTCCTGTTATCATGTCTGTAATTATATCCATTCTTCCTCTTCTTTTATCCTAGCTGACAAAAATTCTTATTTCACCAAGTTATAATGAGAATATAACGGTTATCTATTTTGTTGCATTGAGCTACATTGTCATTATGGCCATGCAAAATTTTTTATTATTTATCAACACATTATTTCGAAGTTATGTGCGTATAGAGTCTATTAAAATATTATCATATAAATATTTTTCCTATCTATATTTAAAAAAAACAAAAGAAAATATTAATGAGAATACTGGTGATATCTCACAACGCCTTAATCAGGCAAGTAATGAAATTCATTCATTGATTAGAAATATTTCTTATTCTGTAATACCCCCTTTTTTACAGATTACGTTTTCTTTTTTTATCATCATGGCTTATGGAAGTTATCTGGTGGGTTTATCTATACTTGCTTATGCTATCATTTTTCTGATTGCTGGCCAGTACTTTAATTCTAAACTTATCACCTATCGTACAGAACTTATGGATGCAGGCGTTAAAACTTATAGCTGCCTGACTGATTTTGTAAAAAATATTTCAACTGTAAGGGCTTGCAATAGTTTTGATTTTTTATTGGGAAATTCCGTGAATATCTCGATGCTGATGCCAGCATTCAATTGTCCTACTGGAGATTTTATTTCTTAACAACCTCATGTATTAATATAATTTTTTTTGATGTGGCATTCATACTTACTGTCCACTATGTTGTTTCAGGTGATTACTCTGTCCTTTTTTTTGTAATGATGTCATCCTATATTATTCTCTTGTCATCTCCTCTTGAAAATATAAGCGAGGTGATGACAGAGATAAAACAATCAAAGAATTTTATTTACGATTTCATCCTCAAATATGATCATGGAATTCAACAGAAATATATCATAAATAGAAATAATGAAGAAAATTTCACTCCGTCAGTTGAAATTGATTCTCTTCGCTTTCGGTATAATGAGAATGAGGATTATCTTTTCAAAGATATTAATTTATCAATTAAAGCTGGAAATTTTGTTACTTTCACAGGGAAAAGTGGCTCTGGAAAAACTACGCTGGCTGAGTTGATCAACAAAACATTAAGCCCTGTTTCAGGAAGAATACTGTTTGGTGGGTACGACATTAAAATTGTAACTGATGAATGGTTAAGTGAAAAAATTTTTATGGATACTATATTATTCAATATGCAGATTGCTAATCCCCACGCAAAGCATGATCAAATTATTCACGCTTTAGCTTTATCCTGTTTTCGTGATGATTTTAATTTATCAGAAAACGAATTACTCTCCATGCAGATTGGTGATGAGGGAACCCGTCTGTCTGGAGGACAAAAACAGCGCCTTTCTCTTGCCCGACTATTTCTGCGTGCCCCTCCTCCTGAACTGATTATTCTTGACGAGATCACTTCAGCACTATACTGGCACAACGAAAAAGTACTTTACACCAACATAAAAAATTATTTTCCTGATGCAACTATCATTAATATCAGCCACAGGATAACCACTATGGAAAATTCAGACTATATTTTTGTATTTGAGCGTGGCTGTCTGATTGATGGAGGAACTTTTTTTTAATTTAATTACTAATGGTGGCTACTTTGAATCCATAAAACAGCCGTGAATAATCTGCTTTTTTGTGAAATGGTAAGTGACAGTATTTTCAAGGCAGATCAGCATGTGGATGATTTTATCGTCATAACCAGGCTGAGCCAGACTGGCTGGCCATCGGTAGATTTTTCAATTATATTAACTGCCGCTACCTGCTGACCCTAGCCGCTGTTCTTAACGTTGCGTCATCAAGTTTTGTCGTCTCACTATCAGATCCCTGCCTGATCAGTACGAATGGTGTAGTATGACACTACACTCAAAATAACTTTGAATTCCCTGCTGTGATATACCGTTATTGCATTTATTAACCACAAACACTTATCAGTTAACAATAAGGAGCACTGATATAAAATAAAAAATAATGACATCCCCGGCAGGAGAAACATTAGACATCACTGCTATCAACTGCGATGCATCAAATACATATATGGAGAAAATGATGATTTCTGGCATATAAAAATAATGATCACAAATTTACTTACATCAATAATATATGCAGGCACTATTTTGACCTGCCAAAGGATCACAATGCCGAAGGGCGGTTAATTAGCGGGATACCGACATATCTATCAGATTTTCAGGCTATGACAGACTCTGCAAATAATATGATAATGTTACAAGATAAAATGGCCCTGTTCACCTGACATACTTTGCCCTGAGGATACCTGTAATAAAAAAATTCTGCCGGTGCGCAAGGCTAGCCGGCACTTACCCTCATTATTTCAGCAGCTAGACAGCACGACTGTGAGCGGGAGATTTATCCGTACTGACAGTCAATACCAGCCCGCTATCGGATTTTTACAACAACAGTGCCGCCATTACTTCCACAAAATCGTTTAAACTAATCCAAAAACCTGTTACAGATTTTTAGTAACGTTCTGTCATCCGGCAAATTTGCTGGGGCGGCTAACTCAGGAACGTTGTGACTAACTTCTTTAATAACGGTTGTACCCGAAGTGCACGGCCAGAGTCCCAGTCAAAAGGAGGAGCCTCCTCCATGTAGTTACACTGCGCAAGCTCCAGCTGCACCGCCTCAATTCCTTCGGCTGGCTGGCCATAAGCGCGCGTGATATATCCCCCCTTAAAGCGCCCATTTACCACCCAGCTAAAATCGCTTTGGGCTTCACATACCTCCTGCAACCTGAGTCCCAGTAGCGGTGAACAACTAACACCAGCATTGGTGCCGAGATTAAGGTCTGGCAATTTACCCGCGAACAAGCGGGGGATGACCGAAGCAATGGAGTGTGCATCGAACAGCCTGGCATAGCCGAACCTGGCTTTGATTCGGGCCAGCTCGTCCTGTAATTGTGTATGATAAGGCTGCCAGATGTCACTCAGATACTGCTGGCGCTGCTCTGCTGTTGGTCCCTTACCCGGCCGGAAGATGGGAGTGCCATCAAACAGCGTTTCGGGCCAGAGTCCGGTGGTGGCGGTATTGTAGAGTGGCTTATCATCTGGCGGACGATTAAGATCAATAACAAAGCGTGAATAGTTAGCTACCAGCAGACTAGCGCCCACCTCATCAGCAAATTCATATAATCGGGGCAGGTGCCAGTCGGTATCGCAGAGTCCCTGCGCTGCACTGGCCAGCCCGGACCTGACTTCCGGCGTGAGCCCCGTACCGGCGTGGGGTATTGAGATTAACAGCGGAGTATTACCCTGCCTGAATTCAAACGGATTCATTAACGCTTTTCTCCTTTATAGATAGTCATACAAGGCAGTTCGCCCCCTAACCAGTAAACTAGCTCAGCCGGATGTGCTACCTGCCAGACCACAAAATCGGCACGTTTGCCCACTTCCAGACTACCTGTCAGGCTGGCACACCCTAGTGCTTTGGCTGCATTTAGTGTCACACCCGCCAGCGCCTCTTCAGGTGTCATACCAAATAGTGTACAGCCCATATTGAGCATCAGACGCAAAGATAAGACAGGGGATGTGCCAGGATTAGCATCACTGGCCAGTGCCATCGGTACTCCATAACGGCGAAACAGTTCAACTGGTGGTTTTCTGGTCTCACGCAGCAGATAAAATGCGCCTGGCAGCAATACAGCCACCGTACCATTTGCTGCCATGGCGGTAACGTCCTCTTCTATGGCATATTCAAGATGATCGGCAGACAAAGCACCATATTGTGCTGCAAGCGTTGCTCCCCGCTGTGATGAAAGCTGCTCTGCGTGAATTTTTAGAGGAATACCTAATGCACGAGCCGTCTCAAATACCTGACTTACCTGCTGTGGGGAAAACGCTATCTTTTCACAAAAAGCATCAACTGCATCCGCCAGATTCTCCTGCACTACCAGGGGCAACAGACGCTGACAAATCAGATCTATCCAGCCTTGTGGATTACCTGTAAATTCGGGAGGTAATGCGTGAGCCGCAAGGCAGGTAGCATGTACATCGATTGGCATTTCATGCCCCAGCTGGCGTATAGCCCGTAACAGGCGTATTTCACTCTCCTGATCCAGTCCGTAACCCGATTTAATCTCTACAGTAGTAACACCTTCAGCCATCAGGCGTGCAAGCCGCAGTCTGGCGTCGTCAACCAGCGTTTGCTGACTGCTAGCACGAGTCGACCGTACGGTTGAGAGGATACCCCCACCCTGCGCCGCTATTTCACCGTAACTGACGCCCGTTAACCGTTGCTCAAACTCCGGGCTGCGGTCACCACCAAATACCAAGTGTGTGTGGCAATCGATTAATCCCGGCGTAATTATACCTCCGCCAGTGTGACAAATATTGTTATAGCAGATACCGCTGCTGTCACGTTCTGGCCCAATCCAGACAATTTTCTGATCAGCTACCGCGATAGCCCCTTCTCGTATCAGATTATAGCGCCCGTCGCGCATCGTCACTATATCCGACCCGACCCATAAATTGTCACATTTTAGTTTGGCATACATCGCATCTCCTTATTCCCGCACTTTACTCATGATCATAAGTATGTATATGTATATACAACTTGTATACCGTTTCAGTTCTCAGGAATCAATTCATGTCGCACTATTTCTTCGCCCACCGAGCTCTGCTACCACAGGGATGGCGTCATAATGTAACCATTGAAGTCGACGAACATGGCTTTTTACAAAAACTAACACCAGACACGCAACAAGAACATTCACAGCTTCTGCACGGTGCAGTTATCCCGGCTATGTGCAATCTACATTCTCATGCTTTTCAGCGAGTGATGGCAGGTCTGGCCGAAGTAGCAAAAAATCCTCATGACAGCTTCTGGAGCTGGCGCCAGCTAATGTACCAGATGCTTGAGACATTGACACCGGAAGCAGTCGGCGCTATTGCCACCCAGCTCTATATCGATATGCTGAAAGGAGGTTATACTCAGGTTGCTGAGTTTCACTATCTGCATCACGATACAGATGGTAAACCTTACCAAGACGATGCGATGCTACAGCAGCTGATGATAGCAGCGCACTCAAGCGGCATCGGGCAGACACTACTCCCAGTACTCTATAGTTATGCCGGTTTTGGTTGCCAGCCACCGTTACCGACTCAGAAACGTTTTATACAACAAACAGATGCGTGGTTAGGTCAACAGGAGCGTCTGGATGGCTGGATACAAAAGCAGCCACTTATCAATCGTGGTATCTGCTTCCATTCTTTGCGTGCTGTCAGTAAAACACAGATGAGAGAAGCTTTAATTCTCTCTTCGATAGATCTGCCAGTGCATATTCATATTTCCGAGCAGCTAAAAGAGGTTGCAGAAAGTCAGGCCTGGAGTGGTCAGCGTCCCGTCAACTGGCTATTCGATCACTTCGATGTTAATCAACGCTGGTGTTTAATCCACGCTACACATCTTGATGATCGCGAGCTGAACCGTCTTGCCGGGAGCGGAGCAGTTGCAGGGCTCTGCCCCACTACAGAAGCCAATCTGGGTGATGGTATTTTTCGTGGAACCGATTATTTGGCACAGAACGGACGCTGGGGGATTGGTTCAGATAGCCAGGTTTCATTAGATGTCGTTGAAGAGCTTCGTTGGTTCGAATATAGCCAGAGGCTACGCGATCACCGCCGTAATTGTCTCACCCGGCAGGGAGAACCTTCAGTAGGCGACACACTTTACAAACAAGCGTGTCAGGGTGGGGCTCAAACTTGTGGCGTTGCTGTCGGTACACTGAGTGCTGGTTATCGTGCCGACTGGCTGGTGCTGGAAGAGGATGCACTGTTAGGGCCTGTGCCTGACAGCCAGCTAATCAATCGCTGGCTATTTGCCGGTAATCGGGCTCACATTCGTGATGTCTTTGTAGCCGGCCGGCAGGTGATTGACCAGGGGCAGCACAGAGATCAGCTACAGGCTGCACATGCATTTTCATCCGTTGTTAAGAGATTACTCAGTGAATAAAATTTGTCTGGATACCCTTCCCCTGACACCCTGGCGTAATGGCGCCGGGCAAACACGTGAAATTGTGGCGTACTCCCAGTCCGACTCGTCCGAATCTTTTAGCTGGCGTGCCAGTATCGCCACTATTAATCAGGATTGCTATTTTTCACTGTTCCCCGGTGTAGATCGCATTATTACACTACTGCATGGTGAGGGGGTGACGCTCACTGCTCCGGGCTGGCAGCAACAGCTAAAACATGGAGAATCTTTCTCTTTTCGTGGAGAAGAGAAAATCTACGCCCGCCTTCAGGGCGGCATCAGCCATGATTTTAATCTGATGACATGTCGTAAGAGCCACCACGCCAGTATGAGCACTATCACTCATGAGGTACAGCCACCGTCTCATGTAGCGGGCATCGCTTACGTGCTGACAGGTGGGTGGCAATGCCAGAGGAACCCCCTGAGTCAGGGAGAATGCGTATGGTGGCACCATAATGGCCCTGCTTTGATTCCTGTAACGCCAGACGCCTGCCTGTTATTTGCCACTATCGAAAAGCGTCATCCTGACTCGCCAAAGCGCCCCACCAGTTTGTAACGAGACCCGGGATAGAGCAATCTGGCCGAGGTAACAATACGCTGGCCACCCCAAGTCTGACGATGTATTAGCAGGCAGGGTTCATTATCTGCCACTGCCAGTATGGCACATTGCTTCGCATCGGGCAGAACGGCTTCTACCACATGTTCGCCCGCGGTCAGGGGAGCAATACGCATAAGATAGGCATAAGGTGTAAAATGCTGAAAATCCTGTTCCAAATAGCCAGGTATCACCAGCGGGTTTACCAGACGGTCCTCCAGCTGTACCGGCAGATTATTCTCGTAATGAACAATCACTGAATGAAAAATCACTTGTCCAGTTGGGAGCCCTAACACTGACGCCTGCTCTGGGGTCGCTTTTAGGCTGTCCAGTTCAAGAACTTTACAACTATGACGATGGCCACGCTGCATGATCTCTTCAGCAATGTTGTGTACCTCAAGCATGGAGGTGTAGCTTTTGTTTTCGGCAACAAAAGTGCCAACTCCCTGCATACGAATCAGATAACCTTCACTGGTGAGTTCACGCAACGCGCGATTGATCGTCATGCGGCTTACACCAAGCTGATTAACAAACTCACTCTCCGAAGGAACACGCTGTTTAGCCTTCCAGTTACCCTGATCGATCTGGCTGATGATTGCCTGCTTAACACGATGATAAATTGGCGCCGGATCATCACCTATTGCTGCTGAAAACTGAGAAATTGCGGCCTGTCCGGCCGTCGTTGTCTCCTTCATGATAACTATCACTCCGAAGTCATAATAACGAATTTAAATACCAAAGTGCCCACTGCGGGAACACAACAGTGCCGGGTGTTAGCTGACCGTTACTAGTTTCAGACCGCTGCCAGCGTTGTTTCTCACCGCTAATTTCCGGCAGTCCTGTCTTTAGGAAAATAGCGCTGCTCCGGAAAAACTGAGCAGACTGAATAACGGTGATAATGTCTTTTATTTCCTGCCAGCATACGACGATAACGTTTTACTACATGGGCCATGTGCTACATCCACTTGCCAGTCAGTGCTAAGCCAGCAGAGCAGGCCGGGCCACGTTAGTAAATTTAATTTGTGATCAATCTGGCATAGTAATACTTGATTGTATAGACAAGATTATACATTTCTGTTCAACTCAATCTCTCGCTTTCGCGTTTTTAACAATATGCTGCTCAATAATCGCATGCATGGCACTGCATAAGCTGTCTTGTCTATACAGGAGTATACCATGCCAAATAAGTCTTTACTTTATGTTCTTACACCCGGGAAAGTTGATCTCATAACATTGAAAGCCATCTACCGTGGCAATGTTACTTTGGCTATCGATGAGCCATCACGCTGTACGGTGGAACGCGCGTTCAATGCTATTTCCACCATAACTAAAACTGGCGCTGTCAACTATGGTGTCAATACCGGCTTTGGCAAACTAGCAACAACAATTATCCCGGCTAACCGCCTTGCTGAGCTGCAACGCAATCTGATACTTTCACATAGTGTGGGCTTAGGAGATATGTTACCTGATAACGTGGTGCGTCTGGTAATGGCCTGCAAAATTACCAGTCTGGCACGTGGCCACTCAGGCGTGCGACTGGCATTGATTGACGGCTTGATTGCACCATTCAATGCTGGTGTTATGCCTTTGATTCCTGAAAAGGGCTCAGTAGGCGCCTCGGGTGATTTAGCACCGCTGACCCATTTGTCACTGATGCTGCTGGGGGAAGGTGAAGTTCGCGTCAACGGAGAGCAAATCTCCGCAAGACAGGGACTTGAGCTGGCCGGATTAAAGCCTTTTGTGTTAGGGCCGAAAGAGGGGCTTGCACTACTGAATGGTACACAAGTTTCAACGGCACTGGCACTTCGTGGTTTATTTGAAGCAGAAAATAGCTTTGCCGCTGGCCTGATAGCAGGTGCATTCTCGCTGGAGGCAATTAAAGGCTCGTTAAAACCTTATGACAAACGTATTCATCAGGCACGCGGCCAGTCAGGACAGATTGCCGTGGCAGCAGCAGTACATAACCTATTGACGGGGAGCGAGATTATCGAGTCACATGCTAACTGTTCGCGGGTTCAGGATCCCTACTCTATCCGCTGCGTTCCGCAAGTAATGGGTGCCTGCCTTGACAACCTGTATCATGCAGCAAGGATTCTACAAATCGAAGCTAACGCCGCTTCCGACAATCCTCTGATATTTAGCGAGGACATGGATATTATCTCCGGTGGAAATTTTCACGCTGAACCGGTGGCATTTGCCGCTGACATCATCGCTCTGGCATCGGAAAATAAATCACTGGCACACCCAGCCAGCGTTGACAGCCTGCCTACCTCTGCAAATCAGGAAGATCACGTTTCAATGGCGACCTACGCCGCCAGACGGCTGGGTTCAATGTGTTTCAACACAGCCGCAATAGTCGGTATCGAAGCCATGGCAGCGATTCAGGGAATAGAATTCCATCGCCCGCTACGCAGTTCTCCACTGATTGAAAATCAGTTTGATCAAATTCGCCAGCAGGTCCCATGGCTAGATAAGGACCGATTGTTAGCACCAGATATTGAGCACATGCGATTATGGGCCACTGGCGATAACTGGCCAGATCCTGTTACTACGCTACTACCGTGCTATACCCTACCCTGCAATTCATGAAGGAGAACAATTGTGAGTGAGACACTACCTGAAATCGTCTCCCGGCAAGTGCGAGCGCCCCATGGCAACAAATTGCACTGTGCTAACTGGCTCATCGAGGCTGCTTATCGCATGATTCAAAATAATCTCGATCCAGATGTAGCAGAGCGACCAGAAGATTTAGTAGTTTATGGCGGTATCGGTAAAGCCGCGCGCGACTGGAACTGCTTTCAGCAGATTTTAAGCTCGCTCAGAGCACTGCAACCCGACGAAACTCTGCTCATTCAGTCAGGCAAACCTGTCGGTATCTTTCGAACTCATACCGATGCTCCCAGGGTATTACTTGCTAATTCCAATCTGGTACCACACTGGGCTACATGGGACCACTTCAATCATCTGGATAAAGCCGGGCTAATGATGTACGGTCAGATGACCGCAGGTTCATGGATCTATATTGGCGCTCAGGGAATTGTCCAGGGTACCTACGAAACTTTTGCTGAAGCGGCGCGTCAGCACTACAACAACGATTTGAGCGGCCGATGGATACTCACAGCAGGTCTGGGCGGGATGGGGGGTGCACAACCGCTGGCGGGCGTATTAGCTGGTGCCTGTGTGCTAGCTATTGAGTGTCAGGAGTCGCGTATTGATTTCCGCCTCCGCACCCGTTATCTCGATTACAAATCCCGATCTGTTGATGGCGCACTAACGCTGATCAACGAGGCCATTACAGCCGGACAAGCGGTCTCGGTGGGGTTGTTAGGCAATGCGGCGGAAATCATCCCGGAATTGTTAAAACGTGCTGAAGCTGGCGGAATGAAACCTGACATCGTGACTGACCAAACCTCGGCACACGATCCGATCAACGGTTATCTGCCCGCTGGCTGGAGTGTTGAGCGCTGGCTCAGTGAGCGGGTCAACAATCCTAAAGCCGTTGAGCGTGCTGCCCGCGCCTCTATGGCAGAACACGTTCGCGCAATGCTTGGTTTCCATAACATGGGGATTCCTACTGTAGATTATGGCAACAACATTCGTCAGGTAGCCAAAGAAGAAGGGGTAAGCAATGCCTTCGACTTTCCTGGTTTTGTCCCGGCCTATATTCGGCCACTATTCTGTCAGGGTAAGGGGCCATTCCGCTGGGTAGCTCTGTCTGGTGATCCAGAAGATATTTATAAAACTGATGCCAGATTAAAAGCACTGTTCCCACATCATCAGAGTCTACATAATTGGCTTGATATGGCACAACAGCGCATCGCTTTTCAGGGTCTGCCCGCGCGAATATGCTGGCTGGGGCTAGGTGAGAGGCATATTGCCGGGCTGGCTTTTAATGAAATGGTGCGTAATGGCGAACTGAAAGCACCGGTAGTTATAGGGCGTGATCATCTTGATTGCGGTTCAGTTGCTTCTCCCAACCGCGAAACTGAATCAATGAAAGATGGTTCTGATGCTGTTTCCGATTGGCCATTGCTCAACGCCTTACTCAACACAGCGGGTGGGGCTACCTGGGTTAGTCTTCACCATGGTGGTGGAGTAGGGATGGGCTTCTCACAGCATGCGGGCATGGTCGTGGTCTGTGACGGCAGCAGTGAAGCTGATGCCAGACTAGAACGGGTATTATGGAATGACCCGGCAACGGGAGTGATGCGCCACGCTGATGCGGGTTATCAACTGGCAGAAACTTGTGCCCGTGAGCATTCACTCAATCTGCCAATGCAGGAGTAGTGCCTGCCGTTGCAGGCCGCCCCCCAACGATGAGCTAACGACATCAGTCTAATTTTAATCTGTATTATGGTATGAGCATCTGACCCTCTTTTACAGTCCTTAGAATGAAATGCTGTAATCCCTTTCAACCCGCTCATCTGGGGGGCCCTCAGTCTGCCTGCTTCAGTCATTTGAACGTCAGGCAGGTGCTGCCTGCTGCACCCGGTTTACTAGTGCGTAGAATCTGCGATTTACTCTGTTTAGCACGCTGTTTGCGGGTAAGTAACACCAGACATAACTCAGCAAAACAGTTATACTGCCGTTAATTCAACACAACGGATTAATATTATGCGCTGGCAAAAAATGGCAGTTACGCTGCTTTTCCTGTTATTATCGATTGGCGGCACAGGAGGCGTGATGCTAGTGGGTTATTATGTGATTATCAGTGCCCGATGACATAGCAGACAGTATCACACCCGGCCAGCCAGTTTCTCCTTACCCGCTCGTTGACCAAAAGCGACAGCTACCGGCTAAACTACTCTTTTGAAGTTAAAGATGAAGTTTAAACGGGATCATTTACCCAAATAGTCACACATTTGTTGCCCCCCTGATGAACTATTCATCCACGCTGCACAGCTGCTGTAAAAAAGGCAGCAGCTTGTGCAGGTATAGATTCGAAGGTATGAAGGAACCAGGGAGTAAAACATGCTGGCGAAAGTGCCATCTCTGTAGCAATTTCATCAACTGAAGCATAACGCCATGCGTCAGCCTCCTGAGGGTTGACCTTTGGCAGAGCATCAGTTTGTGCAAAAAAGACGTGACCATACTCATGCTCAATAAGTCCGTTACTCATAGTAAGGTGATAGCTCAGCTCAAAAACAGGCGTTAGTGCCGGCTGTAATCCCATCTCTTCTGCCAGTCGCCGTTGCGCTGCACCCAAAGTTGACTCTCCGGGATAAGGGTGCCCACAAGTGGTATTACTCCACAAGCCACCACAGTGATATTTATCGCGGGCACGTCGCTGTAGTAATAGCTGCTGCTGCGCGTTAAATACATAAACGGTAATTGCCCGATGCAACTGGCCTTTAATATGCGCCTCAAGTTTTTCCATCTTACCAACCGGACGATCCCGGCTATCAACAACAATAACGTCAATTTGAGCCATTAATACTTCCTTTGACTATGGCACCTTCACTCATTTGCCACCAGATAACGCCCCGAACAGCCTGATCCAATAACTGATTACGCTAATTGTGACCGGGACTATCAAAAACAGTTAATACCTATTCGGGGGGACAATATTTCCAATAAGAATTAAAAATATACTTCACACAGCAATAACAATATCGTGACGCCGCAAGTTAAGTAACAATATGTACTGCCAGCTCCGGTATCTGCCGCCTGCATTACATCACTGTGCAATGACAATGAGATGTAAAATACTCAGAATATTCGGCAATAACAGCGAGAAATATCCCAAAATCCCATCCTGCAATACATTTTTGTAACATATTTAATTTTATCCGGGTGGATGACAGCGAACTACTATTCGGGCATCACTAGCGATATCTGCACAGACCTGTTTGCCTGAATCTCAACAGTTTAATAATATAACATTATTGTTTCCTGCCTGATCGGCTAATAATCCTGCCGCCTGCGAGGTGACTGTTACAAACTTAAGACAGGTGATAAATAGAGAAATTATATGCACGCATCCCCAATTACCTCGATTCAGGGATTGAAAAAAAAGCTCGCACATATTGTCGGTCGTAGTAATTTAATCACTGAACCACGCAAAACTGAGCGCTATCGGACCGGTTTCCGCTCCGGGCAGGGCAATGCTTTGGCGGTAGTTTTCCCCGCTACACTCTTGCAGCAGTGGCGTGTACTTGAGGCCTGTGTTGCCGCTGACGTAATCATACTCATGCAGGCCGCAAATACCGGTCTGACCGGAGGTTCAACACCGGATGGTAACGATTATGACAGGCCAGTAGTAATTATTAACACCCTGCGTATAGACGGCATTCAGCTTATCGATGGTGGAAAACAGATAATAGCTTTTCCTGGCAGCACACTTCATCAGCTGGAAAAGCTGCTTAAGCCGTTGGGGCGCGAACCTCACTCTGTCATTGGTTCCTCCTGTATCGGTGCCTCGATCATCGGTGGAATTTGTAACAACTCCGGAGGTTCTCTGATAAAACGCGGTCCGGCCTGGACTGAGATGGCGCTCTTCGCCAAGCTTGATGATCATGGAAAATTGACTTTAATTAATCATTTAGGGATTGATCTGGGAACAACGCCTGAGGAAATACTTAGCCAGCTGGATAAAGGTAGCTGGCACTCTGAAGATGTACGCTATGATAATCGCCAGTGCTCTGATCATGAATATCAGCAACGGGTGCGTGAGGTTAATTCTTATACACCATCCCGCTTCAACGCCGATATCCGCCGCCTGTATGAAGCCTCGGGTTGTGCGGGCAGGCTAGCCGTATTCGCAGTACGTCTTGATACTTTTGCTCTCGAGCCCAATCAACAGGTTTTTTATATTGGCACTAACAATCCCGATATGCTGACCCGTCTGCGGCGCCACATTCTGACGAACTTCAGTACGCTGCCAGTGGCTGGTGAATACCTGCATCGTGATATGTTCGATATTGCTGAACATTACGGCAAAGACACCTTCCTTATTATTGATAAACTTGGCACCAATTACATGCCGCGCTTTTATACATTGAAGGGACGCGTGGATGCTTTTCTGAATCGCCTGCTCTTTTTGAAGCACTGGTTTTTTGACAGGCTACTGCAACGCATCAGCCAGTGCTTTCCTTCACATCTGCCAGCACGCATCAGGCGCTATCGTAAACGCTTCGAACACCATTTGATGCTGAAAATGGCTGGCCCGGGCGTAGATGAAGCCCGTGATTTCCTGGCAAAATTCTTTACCAGTGGCGATGGTGACTACTTTGTTTGCACCACTGAGGAAGGTAATAAGGCTTTCCTGCACCGTTTTGCTGCTGCCGGAGCAGCAGTACGCTATCGTGCTGTTCATCATAATGCCGTCTCAGATATTTTGTCGCTAGATATTGCCCTGCGCCGCAATGACAACGACTGGTTTGAAAAATTACCTCCAGAGTTTGATGAAGCGCTGGTGCATCGCCTCTACTATGGCCACTTTTTCTGTCACGTATTTCATCATGACTATATTGTGCGTAAAGGGCACAACATTCAGGAATTAAAAAAGAAGATGTTAAACCTGCTAAAAAAACGTGGCGCCGAATACCCGGCAGAACATAATGTGGGGCATCTTTATCAGGCGCAGCCACAGCAAATAACATTCTGGCGGCAATTGGATCCAACTAACAGCTTTAATCCAGGAATTGGCAAAACCAGTAAGTTTCGCCACTGGGAAATTAAAGAATGAGGTTATGTGATAATCCCAACTGGCGCCAAAACCTGCCGGGATTTGTCCCGATTTAGCGGTAATACAACTAAATTAGCAAATACCCGTACCTCCAAATTACTACGGTCAGCGCCAGCAGAACTTCCAATACCAGCACCCCAATTGCTAGCGTTGTACCAGTAAAACGTATACTCTCATCACGATCAATATTAAGAAATAGCGGGATACCAATAAACAACAAATAACCTGTGTAAATCAGCGCCAGCGTGCCCACCAGCACACACAGCCACACCAAGGGATAGAGTGCTACCAGCCCGCTTAAAAATAACGGGGTAGCAATATAACCTGAAAAAACCGTACAACGCGCCAGACTTGGCTGATGTGGATAGTCACGAGCCATCCAGTGGATAACCATTCCCATCACACCAACTCCCACAAGAATCAGCACATAAAACAAGACAGCCAGCATTAACGCATGACTGATAGTTAACAAAACATTGTACTGCGCACCGAGATTCCACCCTATCTGAGTGGTACCAATAAAAGCACAGATAACTGGTATGGCTGCCATTAGCAGTACATGGTGGGTGTAATGATGTGAAACTGATTCGTTCTCTTGCCTGATATTGCGCATCTCACGTCCAGGATGCGCGATTAATCCCCAGACATGGTTCATAATATCTCTCCTTAAACAATGATACTGTTCCGCTTGAATACAGTAGGTATCTTTTAAGTATAATAGCCCTCAGCATTTTTGCGTATTTGAATATCTTTATAAATATTCATCAAATTCATGATGTTAATATCATATTACACGTTGAAATATGGGTAACCCGCACGATGAATTGCTGGTAGCTGTACAACCGCACAAAATGAACGAATAATGCCTGGCCAGCAGTTCATCACGATAACTATGACAGAGGGGCCCTGCTTCAGAACGCGCAACCGGCTGGGATAAACACAATCAGCTATGTGAAAAAATACCAGCACTACAGCGGGTAAAACCTCCGGACAGACAATCATACATTACGTCCATCAGCGAGTTAGTGCGTAGCATGCATACTCTGTTGATCAGGCCAGAGATATTAATAAAACCGGGGAAACAGAATGGGTTTAGACGTCAATCAGCTCATCATTCAGTATGGCTATCTGGCTTTGTTTATCGGCTGCCTGGCCGAGGGCGAGACAGCTATTATATTAAGTGGGATAGCTGCTCATCAGGGTCTGCTCCACTATGGCTGGGTGGTTATAGTGGCAATGTCAGGCGGCTTTTTGGGAGATACTGCCCTCTTTTTTGTCGGACGCCACTTCGGTGAACGCTTTCTAAGCCGGTTTAGCAAATATCAGTCCCAAATCGACAAGGCCCGGTGGCTGATTCATAGTCATCCGGGCTGGTTTGTGATTGGTATACGTTTCATGTATGGCATGCGTATCATTGGGCCGATAATCATCGGTGCCAGCCGACTGGCGCCTCAACGTTTTGTGCTACTTAATCTTATCGGCGCCACATGCTGGGCGCTTATTTTCGTTTCACTGGGTTATCTCTGTGGAGAAGTGATTTTCCCCTGGCTACACAGAATCAGTCACCATTTTAAACTGCTCTTCGGGATTATTCTGACGTTGCTGATAGCGCTGGGGATACGCTTATGGCACGAACGACACAGGCAATAATCATTCAAACTCTCACCCTGCCAACACACCGCGCTAAAGTTAACTAAACTGTTATATACGCGCGACTGATTAGGAGCAGGAATGAGCGAAATTAAACGCCGCATCGAAGACCATGGTTTAATTGGTGATTTACGTACCTGCGCACTGGTCGCCATCGATGGCACCATCGATTACTTCTGCTGGCCGGAACTGGACAGCCCATCGGTTTTCAGCGCGCTTCTCGATCGTGACGAAGCAGGTATCTTCAGCCTCGCCCCCCTTTGGCAGGATGTCCGCCGACAACAGCTCTATCTGCCCGAAACCCCTATTTTACAAACCCGTTGGCTGAGCCCCGAAGGGGTTGCGGAGCTTACCGACTATATGCCACTTTGCCAGCAGCAGGATCGCTCACCACGCATTATGCGCCGGATTAAAATGGTAAAAGGCCAGTCGACAATCGCTTTACATTGTGCACCAGTACATGATTACGCTCGCGCTAATACCAAAGTCTCGCTGAATGGTTTTCTGGCTGATTTCACTGCCAGTGGACAAACCACACTTCGGCTCAAAAGCCAGGTTAAACTCAGCCGTCAGGGTCAGGCAGCAACCGCTTATTTCGTGCTTAAGGCAGGTGAGTCTGCTGATTTTATCTTCGGGGCTGCCGATGATCCTGCCCTGACAAACGAAGACCCTGCCCTGATGAAAGAAAATGGTGAGGTCTGCTTCCAGGAAACCATGCAAAGCTGGCAGCTTTGGAGCGGGCAAAGTAATTATCGCGGACGCTGGAGTGAAATGGTCAATCGTTCTGCATTAACACTAAAATTGCTGACCTCCTGGCAACATGGTTCTATTGCTGCTGCGGCAACATTCGGCATGCCCGAGGAGCTTGGTGGAGAACGCAACTGGGACTATCGTGCCTCATGGATCCGTGATGCTTCATTCAGCATGTATGCACTCATGCGCCTCGGTTATGTGGATGAAGCCAAAAAATTTACTCACTGGGTGGGCCGCTGCGTGGAACACAGTCACCACGAGGTTGATAAACTCCAGGTAATGTACCGGCTTGATAGCGGTATCGAGTTACATGAACGTTCCCTGCCACACCTTAGGGGATATGCCGGTTCACAACCCGTGCGTATCGGCAACGACGCGTGGCATCAGTCACAACTCGATATTTATGGTGAGCTGATGGATGCTGTCTATCTGTCAAATAAATATGGGGAAGCAATCTCACACCGGGGCTGGAATAATGTCTGCAAAATGATTAACTACCTCTGCAATAACTGGAATCAGCCTGATGCCGGTATCTGGGAGATGCGGGGGCGTCCTGAACATTTCCTGCACTCGCGCCTGATGTGCTGGGTTGCACTAGACCGGGCAATTCGACTCGGCAGTAAACGTTCCCTTTCCATGCCTTATGAGCACTGGATAGAGGTGCGCGACGCCATTCGCAGCGACATCTGGCAAAATTTCTGGAATGACGATCTCGGGCACTTTACCGCAACCCGTCACGGCCAGTATCTTGATGCGTCGATATTGTTAATGCCGCTGGTTCGATTTGTCGGCGCTACTGATCCTCAATGGCTGGCAACACTGGATGCCATTAAAAAAGAGTTATTCGTTGACGGCATGGTACGACGTTATAACGTGAAAGAGACCCCAGCGGATGCGCTTAAAGGCACCGAAGGCTGCTTTGTCGCCTGCTCATTCTGGTATGTTGAATGTCTGGCCCGTGCCGGACGCAGCATTGAAGCGCATCACGAGTTTAATAAGCTGTTGAATTACGCTAATCCACTGGGATTATATGCGGAAGAGTTCAACAATTATGGTTATGCGCTAGGCAACTTCCCTCAGGCGCTCAGCCATCTGTCCCTGATTAGTGCGGCATTTTTCCTGGATCGTAAACTTGATGGCCAGGATCCTCTTTGGCAGCCTTGATCTGCGATATTATTAAGGAAATATACTAAACACCATCGTCAGCAGACCCGGCAGGAATAGAGCGAGGTTGTGGTATAATAACAATCTGTTGCCAGCATCATCCGCACCTGCTATTTCCGACCTGATGATTGAGACGGTCTGAATACTATTGATTTTACATTATGTAATTTTTAACCAGAGAAAAATGAAAAAAAGTATCTGTACACTTGCAGCCCTAGCCCTGATGGCCACCAGCCAAATCACTCACGCCGTGATCTACACTTTACCATCCCCAACCAGCCGTCTTATTGGCGAAAACCTGAAGATCACCCTTCCGCAAAATAATAAACTGCCACTTGAAGCGTTTGCCGCTCAGTATCAGATAGGACTGAGCAATATGCTAGAAGCCAACCCGGGTGTGGATGTCTGGTTACCAAAACAGGAATCGACATTAATTATCCCCCAGCAGCTGCTGCTGCCTGACGCACCTCGGGAGGGAGTGGTGATCAACAGTGCTGAAATGCGTCTTTACTACTATCCAAAAGGCACAAATACTGTAGTAGTACTGCCGATTGGAATTGGGGAACCCGGTAAAGATACGCCAGTCAACTGGGTAACTAAAGTTGAAAATAAACGAGCTAATCCTACCTGGACGCCAACCCGTAAAATACACGAGGAGTATGCCGCTCGTGGCGAAATACTGCCCGCAGTGTTACCAGCAGGACCAGATAATCCAATGGGGCTGTTTGCACTCTATGTAGGCCGTTTATACGCTATTCACGGCACTAATGCTAACTTCGGAGTAGGTTTACGTGTCAGCCATGGCTGCGTGCGGCTGAGAGCTGATGACATCAAATGGCTGTTTGATAATGTGCCAATTGGTACCCGTGTGCAATTTATAAATCAACCCATCAAAGCCGCTATAGAGCCAGACGGTTCGCGCTGGATTGAGGTTCATAACCCCCTGTCGCAGACCGAGGCAGAGTTTAATTCAGGTGAGCAAATTCCCCTTTCCATCACAGCCGAAGTAAACAAGGTAATTACTGATACCAGTGTGAATTCGGCACTGCTTAATGACACGCTGCGTGCACGTAGTGGTATGCCAGTAAAAATCAGTAATGCTGATGACGATGCACAACCTATCTCTGAAAATCAGATATAACCATAACGTTGATTCAGCAGAGAACAGCACTGAGTATTCCACTTCCCATGGAGACAATATTCCTAATACCTGCTCATCGGGACAGGAGTAATTCAGATACCAGCTACTGCGCCATCTACTGGCGCACCCAACTCAATGTGACGGCCAGAAAACTTAATATATGCATTTTAAACACAGTTATTTTACACATCCCCATCTGCCGACAGAGCCGGCATGTACGAGTTCACCGCAGCAGATCGGGAAACAATTACGGCTTTTTGGCTGGCTGCTGGCGTGTTGAGTGATGCTGATGGCGGGTTGCATTGCTTCGGGCACCCTGTTCAGATGTTCTGGCATTGTTGTGTCTGCGGTTTTTTTGCTGGAAGGTACGCCCCCTCACCGGTGCAGGACCTTGCCCTGCAGGGGTCTGCTTGCCACGCTGAATAGGTTCGGCCTTGATAGTGGGGTCAGGGTCAAATCCATCCAGCGCGATACGAGGCAAGTCACGCCTTAGCAGCCGCTCAATATCGCGTAACAGTTTATGTTCATCGACGCACACCAACGATATCGCCTCCCCGAAAGCGGCCGCACGACCGGTACGACCAATGCGGTGGACATAATCTTCCGGCACATTGGGCAATTCATAGTTAACTACATGGGGCAGCTCCTGAATGTCCAGACCTCGGGCAGCGATGTCAGTGGCAACCAGAACACGGATAGTATTAGCCTTGAAATCTGCCAACGCGCGGGTACGAGCGCCCTGGCTTTTGTTACCATGGATGGCAGCAGCGCTGATACCATCTTTATTAAGCTGTTCAGCCAGATGGTTTGCGCCGTGTTTGGTTCGGGTGAAAACCAGTACCTGGCGCCAGTTACCCCGCCCAATCATCAAAGAGAGCAGTTCGCGTTTACGTTTTTTATCCACCAGATGAACATGCTGGGTCACCTGTTGCGATGCTGTATTGCGTGGCGCAACTTCGACCCACTCCGGGTTATGGAGTAATTTTTCAGCCAGCGCCCTGATATCATCAGAAAAGGTTGCAGAAAAGAGCAGATTTTGCCTTTTAGAGGGCAGTTTTGCCAGCACCCGACGAATATCATGAATAAAACCCATATCCAACATGCGATCGGCTTCATCTAACACCAGCACTTCGACTTTTGATAAATCAACCGCGTTCTGCTGCTCAAGGTCCAGTAAACGGCCAGGTGTGGCAATAAGCATATCAACACCACCGCGCAATTTAAGCATCTGTGGATTGATACTGACCCCACCAAACACAACCAGCGAACGTAACCCCAGATATTGACTGTAGATACCCACATTTTCACCAACCTGGGCAGCCAGTTCACGGGTTGGTGTCAAAATTAATGCCCGTAACGGGCGGCGGCCTTTAGCTGTAACCATTTTGCCGCTGAGTTTCTGTAACAATGGCAGGGTAAATCCGGCAGTTTTGCCCGTGCCGGTTTGGGCACTGGCCATCAGATCACGCCCTGAGAGTATTACAGGAACAGCCTGACGCTGGATAGGGGTTGGCTCAAGGTAACCCTGTTCTTTAACCGCCCGCAGGATATCGGCATGTAATCCGAGAGAATCAAAAGACATAAAATTGCGTTACTCCAGATCATCCTATGCTGTCAGAAGCAGTGCATTTGCAAAGGAGATTGTGAAATGCCAAAGTCACCTGACTTTTAAATTAAATGGCCGCACAACGTACGGTGTATGTCAGAGTATATTGTATCAAAATAGTAGTGTGACGGGGATCTATTTATCTTCCATTCGGCGATAGCCCTGCTCCGATATCCGCCGGAAAAATATTGCCATTAAATCATTATGTTATCAGCGATGGCGACGTTGATGGCGGTGGGGAGGGTCTTTAGCCAGTAGTGAAATAAGTGCCGGCCCCACCAGTATTATAATACCTATGCAGGCTAACAACAGATTGTTGTGAAGAAAGTGAGAAAGCAGATACAGCGTTAACATCGCTGCACCAAAATAGTAAGTAGTTGTCAGCTCCTCGAAAAAATCGCCGACTCTGCGCAGACCCGCCAGTCGCTGACTCAGAGACATTACAGCAAATATTGCACCATAAAGTGCCAGAAGGACCAGACTGACCTGCATCAGTTGCTGATGTCTCCAGCCCCAGATCACTGTTCCAATCATTGCAAGATGAAGCGCAATGTGTAAACAGGTTTGACCAGTAACGATTTGAATTCGGTTTGCCCATTTCATGATTTTCTCCCGGCAGCTCAAGCAGTAAGCGCCCAAATGGATCACGGCAGCGGCCGCAACATACTTCTTAAAACTCAATGTTATTTTCAGATAATACTGTAAATGGCTGACTATTTCAGCGCAGGTTTATGACACAGTCTAAACTTTACCCCTGGCTTATGTAAAAAGGGGCTGGCGTCAAGTATGCCACAAAAAGGTAATCACTTCTCATTTAAAGTTTTGACTATCAATATTCATAAAGGATTCACTAGCTTTAATCGCCGCTTTATATTGCCAGAACTACGTGATGCTGTTCGCGCCACCGGCGCCGACATTGTTTTTCTTCAGGAAATTCTGGGCAAACACATTATTCATCCTTTACATGCGGAAAGCTGGCCTGACCAGGCTCACTATGAATTTCTCGCCGATACGATGTGGAACGATTATGCCTATGGCCGTAATGCGGTTTATCCTGAAGGTCACCATGGTAACGCCGTGCTTTCCCGTTTTGCGGTTTGCGGCTGGCTCAATCGCGACATCTCACAAGGGCGCGCTGAAAAACGGGGCATCCTCTGTTGCAGAGTCAATCTGTCTGACGCCTCAGTTATTCTGCATGTCATCTGCGTACATCTTGGATTGCGTGAAACTCATCGTCAGGCACAACTGGCAATAATCTGTGAGATGATCAATAACCTGCCTAAAGGTGCACCAGTCGTCGTCGCGGGTGATTTTAATGACTGGCGGGTATGCGCCAACAAAACCCTGGCGCAGAAAGCCGGACTTAATGAGGTATTCAGCCATGAAGCGGGGCTTCCTGCACGTACTTTCCCCGCCCGTTTTCCACTGCTGCGTCTTGATCGTATTTACGTCCGGCACGCCCGTTTTAACGCCCCTCATATACTGTCTGTCCGACCGTGGTCACACCTCTCTGATCATGCACCGTTGGCAGTGGAGATCATTTTATGAGCATGCCGTGGCGACGTGGTAATAAGGTCCGTCTACTGGAAAATGGTGACCAGTTTTTTCCTCGTGTCTATGGTGCGTTGCAACGCGCACAACATGTGGTTCTGATCGAGACATTTATTTTATTTGATGATGATGTAGGCCGGGCCCTTCAGCATGAAATTTTGAGCGCGGCGCGGCGCGGTGTGAGAGTCTCTGTTATGGTAGACGGCTATGGTACCCCTTACCTGCCAGCATCATTTGTGAATGCCATGACCACCCGGGGTGTTCGCTTTCTTTATTACGACCCCCGCCCACGGTTTATGGGGATGCGCACTAATCTGTTTCGCCGCCTGCATTGCAAAATTGTAGTGTGCGATCACGACATCGCTTTTGTGGGCGGAATCAACTTTTCTGCTGAACATCTCACCAGCTACGGACCCGATGCTAAACAGGATTATGCAGTAGAGGTCAAAGGCCCCATTGTTATCGACATCGCCCGCTACACTCATGCCACCATACAATCATCATGATATTTCCCGCCGTCGCTGGCAACGAGATAATTACCATCTCAAACGTCACTTCAGACAGGGAGATGCCTCTATGCGTTTAGTCTGGCGGGACAATCAACACCATCGTGATGACATCGCGCACGGTTATATCGATATGCTGCGTCGGGCCAAACACCAGGTAATTATTGCTAATGCCTATTTTTTCCCGGGTTACAGACTGTTAAAAGAGATGCGTGATGCAGCAGAACGAGGCGTGCAAGTACAGTTGATCGTTCAGGGCAGACCAGACATAGCCATAGTTAAAGAGGGTGTTGAATTGCTTTATAACTATTTGGTTACTTCAGGCGTCGAGGTGTATGAGTATTGCCGCGGCCCGCTACATGCCAAGATTGCGTTGCAGGATGAGTTTCTATCTACAGTAGGCTCCAGTAACTTAGATCCTCTTAGTTTATCACTCAATCTGGAAGCCAATCTGTTTATTCATGATCAGGTGTTCAACAAGGAGATGCGTAGCAATCTCAACCAGCTACTGCAACACGACTGCCAACGGGTACAAGAAAACCAGCTTCCGGTACGAAGCGGCTGGCAGCTGATCAAGAGTGTGCTGGCATTTCACTTTTTACGCCATTTTCCCGCGATCGCGGGCTGGCTACCCGCACACACACCTAAGCTAACTGAAGTAGCGCCTCCAGTTCAGCCCGAAATGGAAACGCAAGATCATGTGACTCCTGGCAATAAAAAAGTGAAATTCTGATGACCCCAAAACGCTGGAAACAGATAAATCAGATTGTGACTTGGTCTTTCCTTATTGTCACAGTGTCATTATTGTTTCTTTATCTGGGCAAGATTGAATGGCGCACTGTCTGGAGAATGCTGGTTAATACTAACCATGAGACTATTGTCAGTACACTGCTGCTGGTGGCACTAAGCTACACCATTTATTATGGCATTTTTGATCTGATTGGTCAGGCATGGTGTGGTCACAAATTACAAAAGCGGCAGGTGATGCTGATAGCTTTCATTTGTTATGCATTTAATATGTCGCTTAGCACCTGGGTAGGTGGCGTGGCAATGCGCTATCGCCTCTATTCACGGCTTGGGCTTACAGCTGGAAGCATTACCCGGATTTTTAGTCTGAGTATCGCCACTAACTGGGTTGGTTATATGCTGGTGGCTGGAGCAATCTATAGTTCCGGTCTGACACCCCTGCCTGCGGGCTGGATTATCGGCGGGAGAACCCTTCAGAGCATTGGTATCACATTGCTGATAGCCACCTCACTTTACCTGGCCCTGTGTGCCGGCTCGCCCCGCTACCACCTGAAAATCAGGGGTAATAAGATGACACTGCCCTCACTCCGCCTGGCTTTACTGCAGTGTATCGCATCTGCCAGTAACTGGATGATAATGGCCACTATCATCTGGCTACTAATGGCACGAGAACCCCCCTGGTCTGCTGTCTCTGGTGTGCTACTTGTTAGCAGCATCGTTGGTGTGGTTATTCATATTCCGGCAGGAGCAGGTGTGTTAGGAGTGGTCTTTCTGGCATTACTCGGAGGTGAAAATCTGTCGCACAACGCTATACTTGCAGCATTACTAACTTATCGCCTGCTTTATTTTCTCATCCCACTGCTATTAGCCTCTGTGCTATATCTGTGGTTTGAGCGGCATCATGCCCTGCGCTCACCAGATCATGGCCTGTAACTGAAGACAACAGTACAGGCCTTAGGAGTACCTAGCGACGATCGCCCATGATACGTAACAACATCAAAAACAGGTTGATAAAGTCGAGATAGAGCGTCAGTGCGCCTAAAATCGCGTAACGACGTACATTACTGCCATCACGCATATCAATCCCCTCTCCCATCTGTTTCAGGCGCTGGGTGTCATACGCGGTCAGCCCCACAAACACCAGTACGCCAATGTAAGTGATAACCCAGGTCAGTGCCGGGCTTTTCAGCCAGAAATTAACCAGCGATGCCAGCACTACCCCAATCAGTCCCATAAATAGCATACTGCCAAAACGCGTCAGGTCCCGCTTGGTGGTATAACCCCACAGGCTCATGACTGCGAAAGTTCCTGCCGTTACCACAAAGGTACTGGCGATTGAGGATGCAGTGTAGGCGAGGAATATTGCCGACATTGTCAGCCCAGTGAGAGCTGAGTAGAGCATGAACAGACCGGTTGCCAGCCCTGCACTTATCCGTCGTATCAGCGCTGAGAGTGCTATAACGACGCCCAGCTGGACAATAATTAAACCAAAAAACGTCAGCCGGCTGGAGAAAATCGCCTGCATCAGCCCCGGCGTTCGCAGCGCGTAAAAACTGACAAATGCCGTCAACAGTAGCCCGCACGTCATCCAGCCATAAATCTGTGCCATCCAGGTTTGAGTGATACTGCGACTCTGACGCAGCAGCTTACTATTTGATCGTGAAGATGGGTCCATATGCGGCCTCCATGTTAATGCATTTAGGTAATAAATTTACTGCCGTATAACCTCTCCGGCATATCTCTGTCAAGTCTGGCACATTTTCGCAATTTGTGGCAGACAGGCATGAATAATGACGTGGCCTGCACGGAATCATTACATACGGCAAGAGAGTTTCCTGAAACCTGATTAATCTAATCGCTGACTTTTACGTGCCAGCGTCGGGCTGCCTCGTTGTCGCTGACGCGCGCTGCTATCCAGCGTTCACCCGCAGGCGTGGTCTCCCTCTTCCAGAAAGGAGCACGCGTTTTCAGGTTGTCCATCAGGTAGCCCGCTGCCGCCAGGGCTTCTCCCCGATGGGCCGAACTTACTCCCACCAGCACAATATCATCACCGGGATGAAGCACACCCACCCGATGTATCAGCACTAACCGCTGCAACTCCCAGCGCTGCCGGACTTCTGTCATCAATTCGTTTATCACTTTCTCTGCCATACCGGGATAATGCTCCAGCATCATCGCCAGCACGGGTGTTCCCAGATTGTGCTGACGAACTTTCCCGGTAAATGTCACCACAGCCCCATTCTCATCGGACTGCGCCAGCCAGTCATACTCCTGAAGCAACGAGAATGCGGAATAACCAACTCGGACGCGAGTTTCCACCCTACCCTCCCGTAACTGGCGGGAAAAAGGCGACCTCATCTCCAGCCCTGAGGGGATGGTCCAGACTTACCAGCGTCTGATTGACCGCCACTAACAGTTGTTCTGTATCCAGCGCCAGCGACCAGCGCTCACCCTGAACTGCCAGCGCCGCACGCAGCGCAGCCACATCCGGATACTCTGCTGCCAGAGTTAACGAATCCGTTCCTGTCAGCTCACGCACCTGGGCAAAAAAAAGTATTTGAATCATCTGCTGCCTCAAAATTTCCGGATTCACCACCGTTTTTACTTAACAGTCGTATCCGTTCAATCACTACATTTTTCTGCACTGCTTTACACATATCATAAATGGTCAGAGCTGCCACTGAGACAGCAGTTAATGCTTCCATCTCTACCCCGGTTTTACCAGTTACCCGGCAGCATGATTCAATACGAACACGACAGCGGGCCGGATCGGCCTGGAGCACCACATCGACGCTACTTAACATCAGTTGATGGCATAACGGAATAAGCTCCCAGGTACGTTTAGCGGCCTGGATACCCGCCAGTCGTGCGGTGGCAAATACATCACCTTTGTGATGATCTCCGTCAATAATCATCTGCAACGTGGCAGAGTGCATTACTACCAGCGCCTCAGCACGCGCCTCACGTACGGTTTCAGGTTTGGCGGAGATATCCACCATATGCGCTTCACCACTCTGCTTAATATGCGTTAATCGTGGCATAATTCGGATTTCTTAAGATGGGGGAAAAAGTTACAGGGAGTTGTACGGACATCCAGTTGTCTGACAATGATTTGCTCCCAGGCCAGCTGGCAAGCGGAAACGGCCCCTGGAATAGCGAAGATCAGCGTCTGATTGGCCATACCAGCCAGCGCACGGGATTGCAGGGTGGCAGAGCCGATCTCCTTCCAGCTGAGCATCCTAAACAGCTCGCCAAATCCCTCAACCTCACGATCAAAGAGCGGCAACAGCGCTTCCGGCGTACTGTTTTTACTGTTAAAACCCGTGCCACCATTGATAACAGCTGCCTGAATTTGATCACTGGCTATCCAGCGGGAAACAACGGCCCGAATCTGATAACAATTATTGCTGATAACTGTGTAATCTGCTACCCGATGACCCGCCTGGATGACTGCCTGACACAGGTAATTACCTGAAGTATCACTTTCAGCATCATGTTTATCGCTCACTGTCATTACAGCAATATCTAACCCGACAAGTTCAGCTGACTGTCTCCCCATATCTGACCTCTTTTTATTAGTTTAGCCACCAATACAGGCAAGATTTTCTGTGCTACCTGTCTGATTCTGATGCAGAAAGTGGCTTCGCTTTTTATCCGCAAGAACACGCCTGATGCGCTGCACCAGTGCCCCCTGTTGATCATCGTCTGCCAGAAGATCACGCAATGGCACACCACCATCACCAAACAGGCAAAGATGAAGATTACCCCGCGCCGACACACGCAGCCGGTTACAGCTGGCGCAAAAATCTTTTTCGTAAGGCATAATGAGCCCTATCTCGCCCAGATAGTCTGGATGAGAAAAAACCTGGGCCGGGCCATCACTTCGTCCGCGTGTCCGGAGGCTCCAGCCATGAGCGACTAACTGGTTTCGAATTGCTGTACCGGAAAGATGATAGCGCCGGAAAAACACCCTGTTACCCCCCGTTTCCATCAATTCTATAAAACGGAGCTGTACCGGGCGCGGACGAATCCAGTCCAGAAAGAGTTGCAGGCTCTGATGATTAATATTGCGCATCAGCACGGTATTCACTTTGACTTTGCTAAACCCCGCCGTAAAAGCCGCATCAATACCTGTGAGGATTTGAGATAATTTATCCTGACCGGTGATGGACCGGAACTGATGAGGATTAAGACTATCGATACTGACATTCACTCCTGTCAGCCCGGCTTCGCGCCATAAAGCGACATCACGCGCAAGTCGGTAACCATTAGTTAGTAGTAACGGCAATGTGATTTATTGCTGGCACTCCAGCAACCGCGGCAATAATATCAGTGAAATCACGACGCAGAGTGGGTTCACCGCCAGTAAGGCGTACTTTTTCGGTTCCCGAGGCAGCAAAAGCCTGCGTTACACGGCGGATCTCATTGATGGTAAGAAAAGATTTGTTGGCATTGCCACCCGGCTGATATCCCTCAGGCAGACAATAAATACAACGAAAATTACAGACATCCGTAACTGACAGTCGCAGATAATAAAATTTGCGCTCAAAATGATCAGCAAATTGTAGCATCAAATTACACCTTATCCTGTAGCGGGGAATGCAGGCATCTCTATTGCGTTCCCTGCAATCATACATTGCAGTCAGAACGCTTTATTTAGTGGACTTATGCATCCAGGCTTAGTGTTTATCGTCCAATAGAAGAGCGAGGATTCCAGCCTAAATTCTACTGTGATTCATCATAGTTTGCCAGAGGCATACAACGAGATATATTCTGATATTTACTGTTTTTTTAGTAAGATACACTGCCAGTAGCAGGAATAACCTTTAAAGATTGTCAGCACCTGTTGACTCAGAGATGTCATACCGTTGCCCCAACAGGCGCTGACAGCAACCCAAGGATACTTATGCTTAATCATTCGTTAGCAGATTTGAACCGGGTTGTAGCACTGGGAGGTGGCCATGGGCTGGGACGCGTAATGTCAGCCCTCTCTTTTCTCGGTTCGCGCCTTACAGGTATCGTCACTACTACCGATAACGGCGGCTCTACCGGCCGTATCCGACGCAGCGAAGGGGGCATCGCTTGGGGTGATACCCGCAATTGCCTTAACCAGTTGATCACTGAACCCAGCGTTGCTTCTGCAATGTTTGAATACCGTTTTAATGGAAACGGTGAGCTGGCAGGCCATAATCTGGGTAATCTGATGCTCAAAGCGCTGGACCACCTCAGCGTGCGTCCGCTTGAGGCCATTAATCTGATTCGTAATTTACTCAGAGTTGATGCGCTGCTCATTCCCATGTCAGAGCAGCCAGTCGATTTGCTTGCCACTGATAGCGAAGGCAATGCCATTTACGGTGAAACCGCCATTGATCAGATGCGGTTTCCTCCTAAGGAACTAATGCTATCACCGGTTGCGACTGCAACCCATGAGGCAGTTACAGCAATTCAGAATGCTGATTTGATTTTAATCGGTCCGGGCAGTTTTTACACCAGCCTTATGCCAGTTCTTCTGCTGCCCGAGATCGCTCAGGCACTACGCCAGACAGATGCAAGAATGATATTTATCGCTAATCTGGGTAAAGAGCTGAGCCCGGCCGCTGCCAGTCTGACACTAAGCGACAAACTTAACATTACTGAACAGGCTATTGGCAAAAGAGTGATTGACGCTGTGGTGGCCGGGCCCGGCACAAATACTCACTCCATTGACCAGCACCTGATTATTAAACAGCCGCTGGAGGCAGATGATATTCCATACCGTCATGATCGCCAGTTACTCCGCCTCGTTCTGGAGCAGGCTGTAGCAGCGATACACCAGCCCCCTGTCACATTATGAGGCAGCAATAAACAGCTCGCGAAGCTGATGGAGTCTGTCGCGTACCTGTGCAGCTTCCTCGAACTCAAGATTTTGAGCATGCTGCTGCATCTGCTCCTCCAGTTCCTGAATCTTTATCTGCAATGCCTGAGGGGTAAGCCCCTCATAACTGTTCTCCGCTTCTGCCACGCTGCGAACCTTGTTTTTCCCCTTGCCACCTCTAGTTTTCTGCAAACCCTGGCCCAGCTCAAGAATATCTGCAACCTTCTTATTCAGCCCGCGGGGCACAATGTTGTGTTCAGCATTGTAGCGCTCCTGTTTCTCGCGCCGGCGTTCGGTCTCTTCAATTGCCCGTGCCATCGAAGGGGTAATTTTATCACCATAAAGTATCGCCATCCCTTCAGTATTACGTGCTGCCCGTCCGATTGTCTGGATGAGCGAACGGTCCGAGCGTAAAAAACCCTCTTTATCTGCATCGAGGATCGCAACGAGTGAGACCTCCGGCATATCCAGCCCCTCGCGCAGTAAGTTAATCCCCACCAGCACATCAAACTCACCCAGGCGCAAATCACGAATTATCTCAACACGCTCTACCGTATCGATATCGGAGTGCAGGTAACGCCCCCGTTCACCGTTCTCAGTCAGATAATCGGTAAGATCCTCCGCCATGCGTTTAGTTAGCGTTGTTACTAATACCCGCTGATTGAGAGTGACGCGTTTACGAATCTCCGAGAGCAGATCGTCAACCTGGGTCGCGACCGGGCGCACCAGAACTACAGGATCGAGCAATCCCGTCGGGCGTACTACCTGGTCAACAACCTCGCCGCCGGTTTTTTGAAGTTCAAAATTTCCAGGTGTAGCGGAAACATAGATGGTCTGAGGCGCCAGTGCCTCAAACTCCTCAAATCTCAGTGGCCGGTTGTCCAGTGCAGAAGGCAGGCGAAATCCATACTCGACCAGTGTCTCTTTACGCGAGCGGTCGCCACGATACATCCCGCCTATCTGCGGTATGGTGACATGTGATTCATCAATAACTAGCAGACCATCCGCCGGCAGATAATCAAACAACGTTGGCGGAGGCTCGCCCGACCCCCGGCCGGAGAGAAATCGTGAATAGTTCTCGATTCCTGAACAATAGCCCAGTTCATTCATCATTTCGAGGTCGAACTGAGTACGCTGGGTCAGGCGCTGCTCCTCTACCAGCTTACTGTTTTTTAACAGCACGTCACGACGCAGTGCCAACTCGTTTTTAATCTCTTCCATTGCCTGTAATATTCGCTCTCGCGGCGTGACATAGTGTGTTTTGGGGTAAACAGTAAAACGCGCCAGGTTACTGCTTTCGATATGGCCTGTAAGCGGATCAAATAATGATAGTCGTTCGACCTCATCATCAAAAAGTTCAACACGCAATGCGATATCGACTGATTCAGCCGGAAAAATATCAATCACTTCCCCGCGTACCCGAAAAGTACCACGCTGAAATACCTGATCGTTGCGCGTGTATTGCAACTCTGCCAGCAGACGCAAAATTGAGCGCTGATCAATAATCATTCCCCTGCTGAGGTGTAACATCATTTTCAAGTAGAGGTCCGGATCACCCAGGCCGTAGATAGCGGATACCGAGGCAACAACAACCACATCTCTGCGTTCCAGCAATGCTTTGGTGGCCGAAAGACGCATCTGTTCGATGTGTTCATTGATTGAAGCGTCTTTTTCGATGAATGTATCGGAGCTGGGTACATAAGCCTCCGGCTGATAGTAGTCATAATAAGAGACAAAATACTCGACAGCGTTTTCCGGGAAAAAGGCTTTCATTTCACCATATAGCTGTGCTGCCAGCGTTTTATTAGGCGCAAGCACCATGGTTGGGCGTTGCAGATCGGCTATGACATTGGCAATGGTAAATGTTTTGCCTGACCCGGTAACTCCCAGCAACGTCTGGTGGGCCAGGCCATCATCGAGCCCCTCTTTCAAACGGCGGATCGCCTCTGGCTGATCGCCCGCTGGCTGAAAAGAAGAATCCAGTCTGAACGCTTTACTCATCGATATAACACCTGGCAATACTGAAAGGGTAGTGATCTTATTCTACTCCCCACTATGTTTTTATCAAATTTTCATACTGGATAAATTGACAGTTCGTCGAAAGATTCTGCCACAACAGGTCGTGGCAGAATAAACCATTCACCGCTGTGAAATCATCACCATCTACTGACAATTACTGGAACAACAGTATGTTGCCATCATAATCAAGGTTATCCCCAAGCAGTAATGATAATTCTGAATTTGTCAAGACTCATTTGCTATAAGACTCATGCCAGTTGACTGATATAGTGCTGTGTCATTGACTTTATTCAACTGATTGATATATATGATAAATTATAATAAATTCAATTTCACATCATTCTCACCGCAGGCCGCAGCTGGCTTAGCTTTACCCATGTTTTCAGGGGTTAATGCACATAGTTATCCACAAGAATAGTGGATAACTGATGGCAATCCTTGAATTGCCTGAAATAAATGAACCTCTCTGACGACAATCAGGTCCTAAAAAAATTTTTTTTCTACGCTCCAATACACTTAATATTTCCGTCCAGGATCCGCTATGCTGTAACAGTGACAGCTGTCTGACATCCTGACCACCCTCATTGCAATTTCTGGTTGCCAGCCATATATCCATATAAAGAATAACGTGCTGATATCTGGATAATACTCTGCCGCATAACTGCAAAACTATTCCCATGACACACATAATTCCTCGGACACAATAACTGCCTGAAAAGGAGAAAAAAGTATGTCGTAACAACGGGATATCAACCGGCGTATCCTGCTAAGATCAAGGCCTATTCGGGCACCATCATGCCGGGCTGATTTTTTTATGACACTGAATCTGTTTCACAACCCGCAAACGGTGAAGTTTTGTTGCACACAGTCTGGCTATCACTGGTACCCTATATGCGTGGATGTATGAGTGATGCCCCCTCTTATGACCCACCGCTTGAACTCGATACGGCAGTCGGCACAGGAACGATTGCCAGAGCCGAACTAACACGTCGTCCCAATTTTGCTGGGGGTGACTAAGTAGTCAGTCAGAATGGCTGGCAGCGTTTCAGAGAACAGTACTAATTAAGCGTCTGGGCGTTCTGCGATTTTGTTCACCCATGATTACCCTTATCGCTTCTGTGAATTTTATCAGCAAATAGGCCAGTGGCTGGAACGACTCCGCATCGTGCAGCCTGAAGACATCTGCCAGAATCTGAAAAATGCGCCAGAGATCTTTATTCAAATGCTGGAAGGGCGCGACCTCGGCAAAGTCGTGGTGCAGGTGGCAGAAGATAAATCCTGAACCTGCCCTTGTAACATAACTGCCTTAACGGCAGAGCAGTAAATTATGTTATTTTTTAGCTCTATTCACTCTGATTCAGGAGAGGTTATGAGACTGTTTAGCAAGGATTTTAACGATGGCGATAAAATGCCAGAACGCCATGTTTTTAATGGAATGGGTTACCAGGGGGAGAACCTGTCTCCCCATCTGGCCTGGGATGATGTCCCCGCGGGTTGCAAAAGCTTTGTCGTTACCTGCTTTGACCCTGATGCCCCTACCGGATCTGGCTGGTGGCACTGGGTAGTGGCCAATCTGCCATCCTCGATTCGTGAGCTGCCGCAGGGGGCGGGGTCAGGCCTGGCCGCCCTTCCCGAAGGCAGTGTAGAAGTCAGGACTGACTTCAGCCTCAACCAGTACGGTGGTGCGGCCCCCCCACAGGGTGATTCTCATCGCTATATTTTCTCAGTACATGCTCTGGATGTAGAACAGATTGATGTCAGTGAGCAGAGTAGCGGGGCAATGGTCGGTTTTTACGTTCATTTTCACAAACTCGCCAGCGCTTCAATCACCGTGCACTACTGCTGATATGGTCAGCTCCCGCTGGATGAGATAACCGCAGCCTTATGCCAGTTACTCATCCCGGCAGGTTCATCTGCGCCACCTGCCCGGACTGTTAAATCTGGCAGAATGGCGCTAATTCAGCGTATTTATGACTACCCACATCGGTCCTTTGCCTGTTGCATACCGTGATAGCAGCTGCAATTTTCCGTCGGTTTTATCAATGCGGTACACCGCAATATGGTCTGATTTCTGCCCCGCCGCTATCAGATACTGTCCGCTATTATCAATATTAAAGCCACGGGGCTGAGTCTCTGTAGGCTGGTACTGTGCAGCCATCAGGGCATCACCAGCCTCGCTAACCTCAAACAGGGTTATGATACTGGCCGTACGATCGCAGCTATATAAAAATCGGCCATCCGGGGTGATATGGATGTCAGCAGCCCAGCGTGTGCCTCTGAAATCCGGGGGCATCATATCAACACGTTGCAGCCATTTTACCTGACCATCGGGTTCATCGAGTTTCCAAAGGTCGACGCTGCTGTCGAGTTCGTTTATACACCATGCATAGCGCTGATTAGGATGAAACGCCATATGGCGTGGTCCTGCTCCAGCAGCCGTCTTCACGTCAGGTTGCACGGCAGGTATCAGCTCTCCTCTGTCATTAAGATTAAATATACAGATGCGATCCTGCTTCAAGGTCGGAACAAACAGCATTCGGTGGGCATGATCGAAGTTAGCCGAGTGGCAACCTGGAAGGTCACCTATAACCTGAGAAGGTGCACCTGGTAACCCCTGATCACTGACTGGACTAACACTCACACAGCCATCATTATAGGAGGCACAGAAAAGGAAACGTCCTTCATTATCACAGGAAAGGTGAGTTGGACTGCCTGGCAGTGGTGCGCAGGCCACATAAGTAAGACGGCCCTGCGGATCTATGGCATAAGAGACCACCCGGAACTCGGGCCTCACTCCCACATGCAGCCACGCTCCGTCAGGGCTGATGACCATTGGCTGCACCTGGCCTGGGGCATCCACAACCTGCAACAATGTCAGTAGACCAGCATCATTCATTTGCCATGCATGAATCTGATGACTTTCCGGACTGGCGGTATAAACAACCTGTTTCATGAAAAACTCCTGGGAATTGTTGCTATAAAAGCCTCTATAAGCGTAATTCTGGCATGTTTTCCTGCCTTCTGGCTCAATTTTGTGATGCAGTTTAGTTGGTCCGTAACACAGAGCCGTGTACACTTCTCTTTTCATTCTGCTATTTTGCGATTTTTGGAACTCATTATGCGTTATCGCGTTATTGCCCTCGATCTCGATGGCACACTGCTAACACCGGAAAAAACCATACTGCCAGAATCTATTGATGCCCTGGCAAAAGCGCGGGAAGCGGGTGTAAAAATCCTGATTGTAACAGGACGTCATCATTGTGCGATCCACCCTTTCTATCAGGCACTGGAGCTCGACACACCGGTGATTTGCTGTAATGGCGTTTACTTATACGATTATCAGTCCAAAAAAGTACTAGAGGCCGATTCCCTGCCTGTTGAACAGGCAAAACAGGTGATCTCGCTGCTGGACGAACACCATATTCACGGGTTGTTGTACGTTGATGATGCGATACTCTATCAACAGCCAACAGCCAGTATTCTCTCAACCCTCAACTGGGCACAGACTCTGCCTGAAGCACAACGTCCGCTGTTTATACAGGTTAACGACCTGACACTCGCGGCGGAACAGGCTGATGATATCTGGAAATTTGCCCTTTCTCATCCTGATACTCAGGCATTGCAACATTTTTCCAATGTCGTTGAACATGAAATGGGACTGACCTGCGTATGGTCATGGAACGATCAGGTGGACATCGCCCGTGCCGGCACTAGCAAAGGCAAACGGCTGGCAGCGTGGGTGGCATCGCAGGGTATGCAGATGAGCGAAGTACTGGCTTTTGGTGATAATTATAACGATCTCAGTATGCTAGAGAAGGCTGGGCTGGGTGTGGCAATGGGTAATGCTGATGATGCCATTAAGGCACGTGCAGCCCAGGTCATTGGTTGCAATCAGCAGCCTTCCATCGCCCGGACTATCTTCGAGGAGGTATTATAATCTCTCCCCCACATCAGGTATCTTAAACGCAGCACGTGTCAATGCGTTAATGAGACGCTTTTTATCAGTGCAAACAACCAGATACCTGGCTTTATCTTCAGCTCGTCACACGCCCAATGGGTAATCTGTGCCCAGAGCTGATGCTGCCCAATACGAAGTCTGACCTCTATTTGGTGATCAATCTCCAGTAATGCCTCGACCTGAGCGGGGAAAACATTACGAACAGAGCTATTAACCGGAAGATGCAGACTCAGGAAAATATCTCTGCTATCAATGCGAATTCGCAAAGGCGTGTGCACCGGCAGATCAATACGGGTAACCCACACCATGTGCTCACCTAAAGACAGCCCTGTCATCCGGTAGTGTGAATGCTGCCTGGCAACTCGGACATAGAGCACAGTGCTTCGCTCTGTAAGCGGCAGCCATGGGCGCATCACCGCATTATTCCATACTGTCGCCAGTGGGCCAAATGCATTGACCTGCCCCCGTTCCAGCACCAGCAGATTATCGGCCAGTTGTAAAATTTCATCCAGACTGTGGCTGACATACAATATCGGGACATTTACCTGGCGGGCGAGTTTCTGTAGGTACGGCAAAAGCTCTCTCTTACGAGGCAGGTCAAGCGCGGCTAGTGGCTCATCCATGAGCAGGATCTCAGGAGATGTCAGTAGCGCGCGTCCGATAGCTACGCGCTGCTTCTCACCGCCCGAAAGCGAGTGCGGGAAGCGGTCCAGAAGAGACTCAATACCTAGTAAATCCACCAGCATATCAAACTGATCACGCTTACGCCTATCCATCCCGTAACGCAGGTTACCCCGGACCCGATAGTGGAGGAACAATCGTGCCTCTTGAAACACATACCCCACCCGGCGTTGACAAGCAGGCAGCACAATCCCCAACGCGCTGTCATATAATACTCTGCCATTTAATACGATACGTCCGGGGTCTGGCTGAGTGAGCCCGGCAATGGCGTTTATCAGTGTGGTTTTACCTGCGCCCGATACACCGAAAATAGCCGTGACCCCCTGCGCGGGTACAGTCACATCAACCCTGAGTTCAAACTTCCCAGTACGTTGCAAAAAACAGAGTTCCAGCATTCAGGCAACTCCGGTAAAACGTTTACGTCCCCAGCGGTTTAGCCACTCAGAAACCAGTAATGCACCAAGCGCCAGAACGATCGCGACGGCACAGAGACGTATTGTAGCCTGCTCGCTGCCGGGGGTCTCAGTCAAGGTATAAATGGCAGAGGGTAAGGTGCGGGTCTGGCCCGGAATGTTGGAAACAAAAGTGATAGTAGCGCCAAATTCGCCCAGGGAGCGGGCAAACGCCAGCACGCTACCGGTAATGATTCCCGGCAGGGTCAGCGGGAGTGTGATAGTGAAAAAAACGCGCAACCCTCCTGCGCCCAGTGTCCGGGCTGCCTGTTCCAGGCGGTAATCAACCCCTTCCAACGCCTGGCGGATAGCACGCACCAGCAGTGGAAAAGCAATCACTGCCGACGCCAGCGCAGCGCCACGCCAGTTGAATGCAAAGCTAAAACCAAACCACGTCTCGAGGTGTTCTCCTATTAAGCCACGCTGGCCAAAACCGATAAGCAGCAGATAACCCACTACAACAGGAGGCATCACTAACGGCAGATGAATCAGATTATCGAGCAGCGTTTTACCGGGGAACTGACAACGGACCAGTAACCAGGCAATCAGAATGCCTGCTGGCAGACTAAACATCACCGCAACAGAAGCCACTTTTACACTCAGGACAACGGCCTGCCACTCTGGTTCGCTGAGTATCATAGGTATGGAATAAACCCATAGCTTTTAAAAACACTGGCCGCCGCAGCACTTTGCAGATAGGCGCAGAATGCCAGTACTGCCGCGCTATTGTGATTTTTTACCACTGCCATCGGATATTCAATCGCTTCATGGCTCGCGGACGGAAAGTGGCCAACCACAGTGACTTTCCTGCTGGCAGCCACATCTGAACCGTAAACAATACCATAAGGTGTTTCACCACGCTCTACCAACATAAGTGCTGCACGATCGCTGTTTGCAGGGGCGAGCAGCGGCTCTGCCGTAGACCAGTTACCCAGATTTTGCAAAGCCTGTTTTGCATAAATTCCAGCAGGAACATGATCCGGATCGCCTACCGCCAGGCGCTGGCCACCCAGCAGACGCTTCCAATCAGTCTGCTGATTAATAACAACGGGTTTCTGGCAGCTGCGTTGTGCCGCTGCCAGCACCAACGTGTTACCCAGCAGAATATGATGTGTGCCCTTATCAATGAGGTTTTTTTTCATCGCATAATCCATCCACTGCCGGTCTGCCGAAATAAAGATATCGACGGGAGCGCCCTGCTCAAGCTGACGTACAAGTGTGGAAGAGGAAGCAAAAGAAATGACGATCTTAACGCCCTTTTCGCGCTGATAGACATCGGCAATGTTCTGGAGCGCATCAGTGAGTGAGGCAGCGGCGAACACAGTAACCTGCGTAGCAGCCATCGCATGCCATGAAATACTAATACCCAGCGCGATACTTACTAGCCGGCCAGCCCAATTTTTGTTCATCACACACCCTCCTGGTACGTTATATGAAAAATTATATAACGGTATTAAAATCAGTGTCATGGTAATTTTATGGCGGACTAAAACGGCTGACCCTTTGCAGATAAGGCGGCATGAAATATAACTGATTACAACGTTATTCTGATTTATGATCTGAGCGATCAACGCTTGAGAGGCGGCTGAGGATTTCACCTAATCCGTAAATCAGGCTGAAGATGATGGCCATCACCACGGGCACCATGATAATAGCAAAAATCAGATTTTTGATCAGGTCCAACACTGGCACCCCCTTACTTCAGCTGATTTAAAGGGATATTAGAATGGTAATCCTGACATCCGATGTCTGAATGCTCTTCAAATTCTGCCTGTTTGGCTCTGCACACTACGCTTAGCGCTTCTTCTGAAGTCCACTGTCTGCCGCCATGATTATCACAGGGATCCCGTGTAATCAGATAAAACAGATAGTCCACTGTCTGATAAACGGGAACACAGCCGACTGATATACATTAGGTATAACTGTGCTTATGGCAGTTTGCAATGATAAAACATTTGGTAAAAGCGTATGGGTAACTCCGCATACCACTGCTGCACACTTTCCCTTCTGACACATCCGTTTCCCGCCTGCTCAGGCAATACTGCACCCTCCTTTGATTTTCTATCTGATATTTGACATTCCACGACATAAAGAATAGTTATAGCAGATTGACTGATATACTAAATAACACGGGGCAGTTTGTGCCACGATTACAAATTAAACAGGCACGCTTTCGCCTGAGTGATACTCAGGTGCTCGACCTGCATGATTTGACTATTCATGCTGGCGAGAGCTGGGCTTTCATCGGTGCAAATGGTAGTGGTAAATCCTCTCTGGCTCGGGCACTGTCCGGTGAACTTGCGGCACTGGATGGTTACGTCAGATGTGATTTTATTCGGCCAGTTCGTCTCTCTTTGGAACAGCTACAAAAACTGGTTGCAGATGAATGGCAACGTAATAATAGTGACCTGCTGAGTGAAGATGAAGAAGATTATGGCTTTACCGCAGCAGAGATTATCCAGCAGCAGGTAAAAAACAGCGCGCGTTGCCTGCAACTGGCCGGCCAGTTTGCTATTACTCACCTGCTAAAACGCCGCTTCAGGTACCTTTCTACTGGTGAAACGCGAAAAGTGCTCCTGTGCCGCATATTAATGTCGCAACCTGACCTGTTGATTCTGGATGAACCTTTTGACGGACTGGATGTGGACTCACGTGCCAATCTGGCAGCGCTGCTAGCAGTGCTTCATCAGCAACAATGTACAATTGTTATGGTGCTGAACCGTTTTGACGATATCCCGGCCTTTATTCAGCAAATAGGGATTCTGGCCGAATGCACGCTCGCACACGCTGGACTGCGCGAACAGATGCTAGCACAAACCGTGGTAGCGCAACTGGCCCATAGTGAACAATTGAATGAGGTTGTGCTGCCAGAGCCCGATGTTTCAGGCACTCGTCCGGTACTGGCTCAGGATATTCCACTGGTCATTCTGCGCAATGGTACGGTTCGCCGGGATGATAAACTGATTCTCGATGGCATTGACTGGCAGGTGCGTCATGGAGAACACTGGCATATTGTCGGACCGAATGGTGCCGGCAAATCAACACTGCTAAGCCTGATAACCGGTGATCACCCTCAGAGCTACAGTAACGATTTGACACTGTTTGGCCGGCGCCGGGGAAGCGGAGAAACTATCTGGGATATCAAACAGCACATTGGTTATGTGAGTAGCAGCCTCCATCTGGAATATCGGGTTAGCAGCCGCATACGTGATGTCATCGTTTCTGGCTATTTCGACTCTATCGGTGTTTATCAGGCAGTTTCTGATCGCCAAGAAGTGCTGTTGCAGCGCTGGCTTGAACTTTTGGGCTTTGACACCGCAATGGCAAATACCCCTTTTCAGAGCCTGTCATGGGGCCAACAGCGTTTGATACTCATTGCTCGTGCACTGGTTAAACACCCAGCATTACTCATTTTAGATGAGCCTATGCAAGGGCTCGATCCACTTAATCGCCAGCTGGTGCGCCGCCTTATTGACATTCTGATTGATCATGGCCACACCCAGCTACTATTTGTTTCGCACCATACTGCTGATGCACCAGCTTGTATCACCCACCGGCTAACCTTCGTCCCTGAAGGAAACAGTTACCGTTATCAGCAAGAACGACTGGCGCGCTGAAATGTGTTGCGGCTTTGGTTATCTGCCATTCAGACCGCCTTACTATGTGCTTATCGCCCACTACCGGGTGATACCCTCACTACAACATGCACGCAAAGTAAATTATATTCATTTCACTTGAGCGCTGCCTGTTATCTCCCCCCTGATTTCAGATAAGATATATATGGCAGACTATTAATTGTCTCCCCCTTTTGGCGGAGTGATGGCTGGAAAATCTGTAGCGTTAACAATTACCGCGGACATAATTTATTTGATGACAAAAAGCATTTACTAAACTAATTTGGGAATAAGAAAGATAACATTAAAAATAGTATATTTATTTTGAATCGAGAAAATAAAACAAGTGGTTCATAATGCTGCATCTTTAAAAAATCCGGATATCCTGATGTCGATATGGCAGGTGCACCATGATGCAGCAACAGGGTCATTAGCTATGTTCATTTAGGAACCTGCCATGGCAAAATTCTCCCTCATTAATCATCCACATCGTCGCTATAATCCGCTGACTGATCAGTGGGTGCTGGTATCACCGCATCGTGCCAGCCGCCCATGGCAGGGAACCGAAGAAACGCCCGCACCAGAGCAGTTCCCCGCCTACGATCCCGGCTGCTATCTGTGCCCAGGAAATGTCCGGATTTCTGGTGATAAAAATGCTGATTATAAAGGCTGTTATGTCTTCACTAACGATTTTGCAGCATTAATGGCTGATACGCCCGATGTGCCAGAACACACGGACTCACTGCTGCGCTGTAGCAGCGCACATGGCACTAGTCGGGTCATATGTTTCTCTCCTGACCACAGTAAAACGCTGTCTGAGCTGAGTCTCGCATCACTCGAAAACGTGGTAACCACATGGCAACAACAAACTGCCCTGCTGGGAGAGGACTATCTTTGGGTACAATTGTTTGAGAATAAAGGCGCGGCCATGGGTCGCTCAAATCCACATCCCCATGGACAGATCTGGGCCAGTAGCTTCCTGCCTGACGAAGCACGACGGGAAGATGAACAACAGCGCCACTATTTCGAACAGCAGGGTTCGCCACTGCTCATTGATTATCTTCAGCGTGAACGTACTCAGGGTGATCGTATTGTCGTTGAGACTGAACACTGGCTGGCACTGGTTCCCTGGTGGGCTTGCTGGCCATTTGAACTCCTGTTATTACCGAAAGTACACTGCACTCGCCTGACAGACCTGAATGCGTCACAGAGCCGGTCTCTGGCGCTGACGCTAAAAAAACTCACCTGCCGCTATGATAATCTGTTTCAATGCGCCTTCCCCTACTCCATGGGCTGGCATGGCGCACCTTTTAATGGTCAAGCGAATCCACACTGGCAACTGCATGCACATTTCTACCCACCATTGTTACGCTCTGCAACTGTGCGCAAATTTATGGTGGGTTATGAAATGCTGGCAGAATCCCAGCGTGATATCACAGCAGAACAAGCTGCGGAGCGATTGCGAACCGTCAGTGATCAACATTTTCGGGAATGTGGAGCCAAATAATGCGCCTGAAAGCCAGTACCAGGCAAATCTTCACCTCTGCCTTTGGTTATGAGCCAGCAACGACTATTCAGGCCCCTGGCCGGGTAAATCTGATTGGTGAACATACCGATTATAATAATGGATTTGTGCTACCCTGCGCTATTGACTACCTGACCGTTATCAGTTGCGCCAGGCGTCATGATCGGCAAATTCGCACTCTTTCCGTCGATTATCAGCATCAGCTTGATAACTTTTCCCTTGACGAGCCCATCACCAGTCACCCGGAAAAGATGTGGGCAAACTATATACGCGGCGTAGTCAAACATCTGCAACAGCGCGGTCTTGAATTCGATGGGATCGATATGGTCATCAGCGGAAATGTGCCGCAGGGGGCCGGACTTAGCTCCTCTGCATCGCTGGAGGTTGCTGTTGGTACAGCCTTCCGGCAACTCTGGCATCTGCCAGTCAGCGCCCTGGATATTGCGCTAAATGGCCAGCAGGCCGAAAACCAGTTCATAGGCTGTCGCTGTGGCATTATGGATCAGCTGATCTCTGCAATCGGCAAGAAAGATCACGCTTTGCTGCTGGACTGCCTCACTCTGGAAACCCGTACGGTCCCGCTGCCAGATAACAGCACGGTGGTTGTTATCAACTCCAGCCACCAACGAAACCTGGCTGGCAGCGAATATAATATCCGCCGCCGGCAGTGCGAAGCAGGTGCGGCTTTCTTTGGACAGCGCTCTCTGCGTGATGTCAGTATTGAACAGTTTAATCTGGCAGGACCCGGTTTAGATCCTCTGATAGCCAGGCGGGTTCGCCACGTACTAACTGAAAACACCCGGACTCTGTTAGCAGCAGAAGCACTGGCTGGCGGTGATCTGGCTCAGATTGGCCTGTTGATGGCTGAGTCTCACATCTCAATGCGTGATGACTTTGAAATTACAGTCCCGCCTGTCAATACTCTGGTGGATATCGTCAAAAATGTCATAGGCGAACAGGGCGGTGTCCGCATGACTGGCGGGGGATTTGGCGGTTGTGTTGTCGCACTTATTCCCACAGAACTGGTTACTGAAGTCCGCACCGTTGTAGCACAGCACTATCAGTCACAAACCGGCCTGAAAGAGCGCTTTTACGTTTGCCGGGCCTCCGCCGGAGCCAGCGAATGTTAAATTATACGTCACCATTAGCGCCAGATGGCAATCCATGGGGCATTACGCTGCTACGTAATGCCCAGGGAATGACTGTAACTTTGATGGACTGGGGAGCAACCTGGCTCTCCGCCCGTGTGCCTATGAAAGATGGTAGCGTTCGTGAAGCATTGCTGGGCTGCGACAATCCAGCAGACTATTTGCGCCAGCGGGCGTATCTTGGGGCAACTATAGGACGTTACGCAAATCGTATCGCTGAGGCAAAACTTAAACGCACGGGTAGAATGCTCACTGCCAATCAGGGTATTCATCAACTGCACGGAGGCAAAACAGGGTTTAGCCATCGCCGCTGGCAGACCCTCTGGCAACAGCAACAGGATGTTTTCTATCAAATCATATCGCCGGATGGTGACCAGGGGTTCCCGGGCAATCTGCGTGCCACTGTGCAATACCGGCTGGAAGATAATAATACGCTAACCATTTTATGGCAGGCATGGGTCGACCAGCCCTGCCCGGTGTGCCTGACCAACCATGCTTATTTTAATCTGGACGCCACACAGGGAGACGCCAGGCAACATCAGCTGCAACTACTGGCCAGTCGCTATCTGCCAGTGGACAGTAACGGCATTCCCTGCCGTGATTTACAGCCTGTAGCAGGGACATCTTTTGATTTTCGTCATCCGAAATCCATAGCCCGTGATTTTCTGGCTGACAGCGATCAACAGGTAGTTAACGGTTACGATCACGCCTTTCTGCTGAACGCTGCTGGTGATATCAATCAGAATGCAGCCGTGCTCACATCAGCTGATAGTCGTCTGCAATTAAGTCTGGCGACTACCGCACCGGCTATGCAGCTCTACAGTGGTAATCATCTTCAGGGAACACCAGGACGGAATCGAACAGCCTGGAATGCTTTTAGTGGTATTGCTCTTGAAAGCCAGTTTCTGCCTGACTCACCTAATCATCCTGAGTGGCCTCACGCTGACTGCTGGTTACAGCCCGGTGATGGATATCGCTGTACTACCCGTTACCGATTCGCATCTTATTGACAAGTAGCATGCAGGCGTCTCAAATATTCTCAAAGCTTCCTGAAAAAGCTTACACACTGTCCCTGATTCCGCTATGGTAATGCACTACTGAATTACCTGAGTAAGTATTGCCAGAATAAGCAGGCAATAGTAATTTTATTAACCCTGATACGAAAGAAGTGAAGGAGCTGTACAATGGCTGTAACCAAACTGGTTCTGGTGCGCCACGGCGAAAGCCAGTGGAATATGGAAAACCGCTTTACCGGATGGTATGACGTTGACCTCTCAGAAAAAGGGCGGACTGAAGCCAAAGCAGCGGGGCAGCTGCTCAGAAGCGAGGGGTACGCTTTCGATTTCGCCTACACCTCTGTTCTAAAACGTGCCATCCATACTTTGTGGAATATACTTGATGAACTGGATCAGGCCTGGCTGCCAGTGGAAAAATCTTGGCGACTAAATGAGCGTCATTACGGAGCGCTACAGGGGCTGAATAAAGCTGAAACTGCCGAGAAATATGGTGACGAGCAAGTGAAACAGTGGCGACGCGGCTTTGCAATCACACCTCCTGAACTGACTCGTGCTGATGAGCGTTTCCCTGGACATGATCCTCGTTATGCCCATCTTACTGCTGAGCAGTTGCCTGTCACCGAAAGCCTGGCGCTGACCATTGATCGCGTACTGCCATTCTGGAATGAGTGCATTCTGCCACGGATGAAGCGTGGTGAGAGAGTTATCATTGCTGCTCATGGCAATTCACTACGTGCACTGGTGAAATATCTGGATAATACGAGTGAAACAGCGATCCTTGAGTTTAACATTCCTACAGGTGTGCCCATGGTGTATGAATTCGATGATAATTTTACACCGTTAACGCATTACTACCTTGGCAATGCTGACGAGATCGCGGCTAAAGCTGCTGCCGTGGCGAATCAGGGTAAAGCAACATCCTGACACTGTAGCCAATAAAAAACGGCGACTAGGCCGTTTTTTGTTAGTCTGTCTCATCAGCGCCCAGCTCCCGAACAACGCTCTGCTTCTCATCAGGAAACCTGGCGAATGAGTCAGTAATACACATTGGACTAAGGTGACCGTCGTGTTCTTACTGCTCCAGCCAGCTGGCGTAACAGGTAATCGCTATCTTTCCAGCCAATGCAGGCGTCGGTTACGCTCTGCCCATAAATCAGCGACCTGCCACTCCCGATATCCTGTTTGCCCTCCAGCAAATGGCTCTCAATCATTACACCGATAATCGCTCTGTCACCATCTGCAATCTGCCGGGATACATCACACGCTACCTCCATCTGACGCTGAAACTGCTTCTGGCTGTTGGCATGGCTGAAATCTATCATTACCTGTGGTGCCAGCCCTGCACGGTCCAGATCCAGCTTAACCGCACTGATATGTTGCGCGCTATAATTTGGTTCTTTACCGCCACGCAGAATAATGTGGCAGTCGGTGTTACCACTAGTTCTGACTATCGCGGAGTAACCATATTTACTAACGGACAAGAAACAGTGGGGAACACTGGCAGCATTGATAGCATCAATAGCAGTACTGATGGTGCCATCAGTGCCATTTTTAAAACCTACCGGGCAAGAAAGGCCAGACGCCAGCTCACGATGGACCTGCGATTCTGTTGTACGGGCACCAATAGCCCCCCAGCTCATCAAATCAGCCACATATTGTGGAATGATCATATCCAAAAATTCACCAGCGGTAGGCAGGCCACTGTCGTTAATATCTAACAGGAGTTTACGGGCAATACGTAACCCATCATTAATAGAAAAACTGCCATCCATGTGCGGATCGTTAATCAGTCCTTTCCAGCCAACAGTTGTCCGTGGTTTTTCAAAATAGACCCGCATGACAATTTCAAGCTCGTCTTTAAGCTCCTCACGTAGCGCGAGCAGACGCTGGCCATACTCTTTTGCCGCTTCAGGGTCATGAATTGAACAGGGACCAACAACCACCAGCAGGCGATCGTCACCCTTTTTAAGTATTCTGTGTATTGCCTCACGTGACCGGGCAACAGTTGCAGCCGCCCTCAGGCTAGCCGGATATTTTTCTAACAAGGCAACAGGCGGGAGAAGTTCTTTTATTTCTCTGATGTTAATGTCGTCGTTTTGATAACTCATCTTAAATCCACTATATCTACTGCATAACTCCACACAAGAGGCAGGGGACAGGCACAAGGCATTAAATTTAACCTCGTTTCACCCATATGTAAATCAGGCACTATTTTTTCATTTTCTGCACCGTCTGAACTTCATGAAAACTTTACAATAATTAATCATTTTGGGATTAACTAAAACGAGCTTTTTATGTGTCATCTATAAATCACGTCGTGAGGATATTGAATATTGTCAATTTATTCATTCAGGCAACATTATCTATAAATTGACTATACTATTTTTTGACGACTGTATTTGTACTGGGTGGTGGTCATACGTTTTGCTGCTTTGCTATTGCAACTTAAATCCGCTATCACTGCCACATGACTCTGCGCGGGGTATGAAACGATAACTCTGCTCTCATTTTACTAGCATGTAAGCCAGGCCCAATTTTTTAGTTCCTAACTATTTGCTATCCCTCGGGATCTGACTATACCCGGTCGTTTAAGGGTTATTTACCCTTTCTTTGTCAGTTCTGTATTTTTAAAGTCATAACACACTGATTAATTTATAAATCGGAGCACAATTATGAGTAAATTTACTACACTTTTTTTTACAACCTTGTTTACACTAACCAGCGGCGCTGCCTTGGCAGCCGGAGGTAAAAATAACGGGCTGGCTAACCAGTCTGCTGAAGCCGGCGCGGCATCCGGTGGCTCCGAGCAGACCAACGCACCAAAAGATGTTGATAATGATAAAATCAAAGATGGCAATAACCGCCTCGACAGCCAGGAAAAACAAAATGCCAGGCAATACCAGCACCGGGATTCTGGCAACGGTGGCAGTTCTCAAAATTCCTCTTCTGATGATAGCAATGATGATCCGACAGATTAGCAATAATCTGCCCTCGCCAGTAACAACGTTAGCGCCAGCATTAGCAGACGCTAACACTGATTTTCTCAGCCGATAACTACAAGCTGCTATTCTTAGCGTACTCCATCAGGTTCACCGGCTGATTTTGTTGTGCCAGACTAGTTTTTCTGCTGCTGTATTACACTCAGTTTTGAAGGGGATGCCAGTTTTTCAGGTTATTTGCCATTTACTGTTATTATCAGATGAAAGACAGATAACTGATTCAGGTAACTATGGCACATCATCATTCACATTCTCTTCCCGACAATAATAGTAACCGTTCTCGCCTGCTAGCTGCTTTTATCGTAACTGCACTTTTTATGATAATGGAGATCGCAGGTGGATTAATATCAGGTTCCCTCGCCCTGCTGGCTGATGCCGGCCATATGCTGACCGATACCATTGCACTCATGATGGCCCTTCTGGCGGTACACTTTGCTAGCCGTAAGCCAAATGCCCGACATACCTTTGGGCTGCTGCGGCTGACTACCGTTGCAGCTTTTATCAACGCTATTGCTTTGCTGGTGATAACCGGATTAATCGTCTGGGAGGCAATTCGCCGTTTTTACCATCCACAGCCCATTGAAGGCGGTGTAATGATGTTCGTTGCTCTGGCAGGCCTGGGAGCAAATATCATGGCATTGTGGCTCCTGCAACGGGGTAACCAGGAAAAAAATCTCAATGTACGAGCTGCTGCACTCCATGTACTGGGGGATTTATTGGGATCAGTTGGCGCCATTATGGCAGCATTGGTTATTATGTTTACTGGCTGGACACCGGCCGACCCAATCCTGTCAATTGTAGTTTGCTTGCTAGTATTACGTAATGCCTGTGTATTACTACGCGAAAGTTTCCATGAACTCCTGGAGGGTTCACCTCCCAGTCTGAATGCTAACACACTGGCTAACTCCCTGATTTCTGCTATACCCGAAGTACGTGGCGTCCACCATATACATCTGTGGCAGGTGGGGGAAAAACCCCTGATGACATTGCATGTTCAGGTTATACCCCCCCATGATCACGACGCACTATTGCATCGCATTCACCACTATTTATGGGAGAATTTTCAAATTACTCACGCCACAGTTCAAATGGAATATCAGCCCTGCCAAGGATTATCCTGTAATCTGGCTTCCAGTACCAGCCACTCACCCCACCATCGAGAGCATTAAGCAGAACGGCCTGACTGGAGTTGACAGGCGCTTCTGGCCCATCTCCAGCATCCGTTTAAAGCAATAAATGTCAAAATAGTGTACTCAAATGCCATGGCGTAGACGTCTCTTTGCGCGAACACCACAACGCTTATGACGTTAATTACCACCCACAGGAACCAGTTCTCAACATATTTACGTGTCATCAGAACCATCGCTACAATTGATAACACCAGCAGGCAGGAGTCCCAGAAAGGAGAAGCGTCTGGCTGTAAAGCCGGCATTACCCCATTGATACCTAACCAGCCCATCATCCCAAGAAAAATCCGGGTCAAAAAATCAAAAAAAGAGTCGATATAGCGAGTCAGTAGCCCAATAGCAACCACAGAGGCAATTAGCCAGCCTGATGTTTTGGCAAACGACATGTAGCGGATTTTGAGTTCAGCCTGATGGCTATTGGACTGACGGCTCCATGCATACCAGCCATAAATATTGGCAGCAAAGAAAAAAAGCTGGAGTAACAAACTGGCATAAAGCTGGACCTGAAAGAAAATAATCGCAAATGACGTGACATTAATCAGACCGAAAAGATAATTGATGGTTTTTTCCATACTGGCAAACCAGATACAGAGTAGCCCTGCCAGCGTACCTGTTGCTTCGATCCAGGAGAGGTCATAACCTCCTGCCTTAAATGGAATATGAATTAAAATATTATTTGTACTGAAAAAATCCATCTGTTTCTCCCGAGCGTTTACAACGACAAGCCGTTCTTTTGCAAAAGATAGCAAAAAATCTCAGATAAATTAGTTAAATAAAAACTGTCATCAAATATCAGCTTTTAACGGCTCAAATTTCAGGCTTTCAGCCTTTGTCACATGGTCTGCCTGCGAATGTGTCTGACAGCTTAAATGAATTGTCCGACCGCTCTAAACTGAGTAACCGGGATTTTGTTTGCAGACCACCAGCAAAACCAGTCAGTTGGCCATTACGACCAATGACCCGATGGCAGGGAATGACAATGCTGACAGGATTTTTACCGCTGGCGGCCCCTACGGCACGTGCCGCTTTTGGCCGCCCTATCTGCAACCCAATTTCACTATAGCTAAGTGTTTGCCCATACGGAATCGCAAGCAGAGCTTTCCAGACCTGCTTTTGAAAATCCGTGCCCGTCACGTCAATGGGCAGTGAAAACACTCTGCGCTTACCAGTAAAATATTCCAAAAGCTGTTCTTCTGTTTGTAGCAATAGCGGATGAATGTGGCAATCTTCTACAGGTGATAACCTGACTCGCATTGGATCATCGTTTTGCCACAGAATGGCTGAAAGGCCCTTATCACTCGCAATTAACGTCAGTTCCCCCGCTGGGGTGGTGGTCATTTTACGATAATATTTCACGCGTGTTCTCCTGATGGGCCCTGGAAGTACTTTTATCTCCTCAAATTATTATTGTTACACATTGAGGTGTATAGCTTCCTGACTGCTCCGGCTTTTTGCTAAGGGAAGGTATGGGCACACAGAATAACCTGATTCAGGTCCGCGTGGTGCTAAATCTGTCACAATGTCGTCTATCTGTGTTTGATAATCAGTAGCAGAAGTTGAAGGAGGGCACTCACAGCAGGCTGATGATTATGTTTGAAATGGTGGGTCGTGCAGGATTCGAACCTGCGACCAATTGATTAAAAGTCAACTGCTCTACCAACTGAGCTAACGACCCGCCTGGATTATTTGCGAACCTCACCTTTTCACTGGCAAGGCGGCTTATGTTACTGATTTGCAGTTTTAGCGCAACCTCTATTTTTTTGCTGACTGTTAACTGATGATCTTTTGTACTCAATCAGCAGAATCAAGGTGTTATCCGGCCAGTGTATTAAGAGTTACAGACTGGCTACACGCTTTTGTGCTATTAAAGCAGCCTTAGTCTCAGGGTACTGGCTGATAACCTGCTTATAGATAGCCTTCGCTTTAGCAGTATCGCCTTTGTCCTGCATGATCAATCCAATTTTATACAGTGCATCCGGACTTTTCGGCGATTTGGGATATTTTTTAACAACAGTTGCGAAATAGTGCGCAGCATCCTCTTTTTTACCCTGATTATAGCTTAGCTGCCCTAACCAGTAGTTAGCGTTGGCCTGATAAGTGGAGTCCGGATATTTTTTGACGAAGGCCTGGAATTTCTCGATCGACTGGTTGTACTGTTTTTTTTCAAGCATCAGAGACACCGCCTCTTTATAGTCTCTGGCGGGATCTCCACTCAGTGAGGAGCGGCTGACGTCCTCATCCGCTGCACCACCACTCTGCCCTGACACTGGCGGCGTATTGTTGCCAGCAGCAGTAAGTTTATCAATTTGCTGATAGAGATCTTTCTGACGTCCAACAAGCTGATTCAGCTGATACTGATTTTGCTGAATTTGCCCGCGCAAAGAATCAATATCGTTTTGCGTATCAGAGAGTTGCTGCTGCAATTGTTGCATAAGCTGAGCCTGCGCGTTAGAGATACGCTCAAGCGTGATTACGCGCTCTTCAATCGATCCTGATTCAACGTCGCTGATGGCCCCCTGGGCAGGAATGCCCCAGGAAGCCATGACTACCATCAGCAACGACAGACTCACTAAATGAGGTCCGTAGTTACTCATTATTTCTCTCTCTTAGTAGACCAGCACTGCACGTCGGTTCTTAGCGTATGCTGCCTTGTCATGACCCAACACGGCAGGCTTCTCTTTACCGTAAGAAACGATAGCGATCTGTTGTTCATTGACACCCCTTCCCTGCAGATACATTTTGACTGCGTTAGCACGACGCTCGCCCAACGCTATGTTGTACTCAGGGGTACCACGCTCATCCGCATGCCCCTCAATAGTAACCTTATATGAGGGATTATTGCGCAGGAACGCCGCATGCTCATCCAGCATCTGAGTAAATCCAGGCGTAATTTCATTTTTGTCGTAACCAAAGTAAACAACATTGTCATGCTGTAGTTGTTCCATTTTTAGACGTGCCTGCTCGGCAGTGAGCGAATCATTCCCCGTTCCATTCGCATTCGTATTCGCATCCATTTCGCTGTGATCACTGTTACTGCTTTTTCCTGAACTACAGGCCGCCAGAACAATTACTGGCAACGCCAGCATTAAACCTTTAATCACTCTATCTGTTCGCATTTTTCAATCCTGTTATTGTTAGCATGTAATATATACTGGCGCTTACATCACAGATACGGAGACCAGGCCGGGAATTTGACCTGTCCGTCAGTGGCCGGAAGACGCGCTTTGAAACGCCCATCAGTGGACACCAGATTTAGTACAGAACCTATTCCTTGAGAAGAGCTATAGATGACCATTGTACCATTTGGAGCCAGGCTGGGTGTTTCATCCAGTAACGTGTCCGTCAATTTTTGAACGGCACCCGTTTCCAGATTCTGTATGGTGACATGTTGAGCACCATTGTCTGTGGTGATCATCACCATCGATTTCCCGTCGGAGCTGACATCAGCATTCTGATTCTGCGTTCCTTCCCAAGTCAGTCGCTGTGGTACTCCTCCGTTAACATCAATTTTGTAGATTTGCGGGCGACCAGCCTGATCTGAGGTGTAAGCAAGGCTTTGGCTATCAGGAAACCAAGCAGGCTCGGTACTGTTGTATCGTCCATCGGTTACCTGACGCATCTGGCCTGAGCGCAAATCAATAACATACAGATTCAAACTGCCCGTCTTCGACAACGCCAGGGCCAGTTTACTGCCATCGGGAGAGAACGCCGGAGCACCGTTGTGACGTGGAAAAGCAGCAACCCGTTTTACAGAATTATCAGTAAGCGTCTGTACAACGAGTTCGGAGTGGCCGCTCTCAAAAGTCACATAAGCCAGCTGACTACCATCGGGGGACCAGGCAGGAGACATAAGAGGCTCAGGTGAGCTATGTACCTTGAACTGATTGTATCCATCGTAATCAGCCACACGCAATTCATAAGGATAGGTACCACCATTGGTCTGAACAACATACGCGATGCGGGTCCGAAAAGCACCTTTGATGCCAGTAATATTCTCAAAAATCTCATCACTGGCAGTGTGCGCCGCATAGCGTAAGCCACGCTTATCAACTTTATATTGACCCTGGGTAATCACGCCGGGAACAGAGCCGGAAGTATCGACCAGCTGATACGAGATAAGATAACTGCCGTCGGCCCCATCCTGTATCCGCCCAACAACCACCGAGTCTATACCCAGTGCATGCCAGACTGCGGGTTGTACCTCTGCAGCAGTCAGAGGCTGCTGCGGCAAACGTGCACGATCAATCGGATTGAATTTTCCACTGTTGCGCAAATCAGCAGCAATAATAGAGCCAATATCCCCTGGAGCCGCACCCACACCGCTCCACTGAAAGGGCATTACACCAATTGGCCGGGCAATATCAACGCCTTGGGTGATTTCAATTCTTACCTCAGCGTGCAGAGTAGCAGCAAACAGCAGCAGAAAATGCAATCCGATCCGATATGTCCACTTCATCTTTTCTCCCTTCTCCTAAACAAAACGTCCACAATAATCACCTCTGTTTAGTAGACTATAATGGTAGGGCCATAGAATATGACATTTAGCTTTATTATCAAGCAGTCTGTTTATATTCCGTTTATTTGCAAGGTCAATTCTGATAAGCCTGATTTTACCCGTTTTACCGGAAAGTTTTATCAAAGCCAACGTTTTTAAAATTTGTTCTTTTCATGTCCAGATAGCCGCGTTCCTGACAACTGTCATTGTGGATTGAAGGTTATCGTTGTGTCTTTTATTTTTTCATAAACATCTTGGCTGGGTGGTTTGGGGATAATTGCCTGTTTAGCTGCCGCCAGAGCAGCCCGGCATAAAGCAGAATCACCCCCCAGGGACTGCACATCTATCAAAGAGCCGCCATTGGGCGCCAGACGGACACGCAATTCGCATTTTTGCCCTTTAAATAATTGCCAGTCATAGAACTTATTCCTTATGGCCGCCTGGACCTGCCCGGTATAATTATCGACAACGGCAGCACCAGCACCCGATTTAGCCTGGCTGCCTTGCCCCGCCGCACCCCTGCTTTGATTCTGTTTTGGCGCATTCGGCGCTGAGGCCAGAGTATCCAGCAGCTTATCAACTTTGTTGGCTTCTTTTTTTGCCGCCGCCGCTGCTGCTTTCTGCCTGGCTGCTTTAGCTTGTTGCGCGGCTTTTTGTTTTGCCTGCTCTTCTGCCTTGGTTTTTGCTATCGCTGCTGCTTTAGCTTCTGCCGCTGCTTTGGCTTCTGCTACTGCTTTAGCTTCTGCCGCTACCCGTGCTTTGGCCGCTGCTTCGGCTTCTGCCTGCTGCTGCTGCGCTTTTTTTGCAGCTTCTTCCGCCTGACGCTGTTGTTCCAGTTGTTTTCTGGTTTGTTCCTCAGCCAGCAGACGCTCTTTTTCTATCTCTTTCAAGCGCAGCTGTTCTGCCGCCTGTTTTTTCTGCAACTCCTCTTCCTGCTTACGGGCCCGCTCTTCCCGTTGTTTTTCAGCTCTCTTACGAGCAGCCTGTTGTTGTTGCTCGCGATTGTACTGATTAACAATAGCGCCAGGGTCAACCATGACCGCATTGATGTCACTCCTCCCTCCACCGGCACTGGCGTCAAAATTTTCATCAAATGAACTCCAGATCAGCACTGCAATCAGGATAATATGCAACGCCAACGAAATGATTAATGGGCTTTTTCCATTGTCGTTTTGTTTGGTTGCCTTCAGCACTCTCAGTTTCCCAAAACGGTTTACAGCGTTAAATGGGGTGGGTCATTAGACCAACGGATTTGACCCCCGCCTGATGGAGCAGATTCAATGCCTGAATAATTCCATCATAAGGCACCTCTTTTGCCCCTCCGATCAAAAAGAGCGTTTTGGGGTTTCCCCGCATATACCGTTGTGCCTCAGCGACAATCTGCTCTGGCGGTAACTGCTCCATACGTTCATGATCCACAACCAGATTATATTTACCAATGCTGGCTACTTCTAAAATAACAGGTTGGTTATCATTACCAGACACAGTTTTGGAATCTGTTGCATCAGGCAAGTCGACCTCGACACTTTGTGTAATGATCGGCGCGGTGGCCATAAAAATCAGCAACAGTACCAGTAATACATCCAGCAACGGAACAATATTTATTTCCGATTTCACTGAGCGTCTGTGACGATAGTGTCTTCTGTCCATACACTGCCCCTGTTTACTGACTATTATTAGTGGCGTAAGCTTGGCGATGCAGGATTGCGGTAAACTCTTCCATAAAATTGTCATAACTCCCTTCCAGCCTGTTTACGCGCTGATTCAGACGGTTATACGCCATTACCGCAGGGATTGCCGCAAACAAGCCAATTGCCGTGGCAATCAGTGCTTCAGCAATACCCGGCGCAACCATCTGCAATGTAGCCTGCTTTACCGCTCCCAGCGCAATGAATGCATGCATAATCCCCCAGACTGTACCAAACAGACCAATGTAAGGACTGATTGAGCCTACTGTTCCTAAAAAGGCGATGTGAGTTTCCAGATAATCTATTTCTCGATTCATTGCAATTCGCATTGCTCTGCTCGCGCCTTCTATTGCTGCCTCAGGCGCCTGGTTGTTAGCCCGATGCAGACGAGAGAATTCTTTAAACCCGGCATAAAATATCTGCTCAGATCCGTTGAGGTCGTCACGGCGCTCCTGGCTCTCCTGATAAAGTCTGGATAACTCTATCCCTGACCAGAATTTATCTTCAAATGCCTCTGTTTCACGTCCTGCGCTGTTGAGGATACGAGTTCTCTGAATGATCACAGCCCAAGAGACGATTGAGAAACCTATTAAAATCAGCATGATAAATTTGACCAGAAGGCTGGCCTTCAGGAACAGATTAACAATGTTCATGTCAGTCACTGCTTAAACTCCGCAACAATAGAATCGGGAAGCGCGACAGGCTTCATCTGATGCAGACTGATGCAAGCAATGAGAACTTCTGCCTCATTTAGCATCCGCTCTTCAGGATTTAGTATTCGCTGGGAAAACGTCATGGTGGTACGCGTTGTCGAAATAACTCGTGTCTGCACTTCCAGCAGGTCGTCAAGCCTGGCTGGTGATAAATACTCCACTGTCATACGACGCACCACAAATGCTACCTGTTGTGTTAACAGGGCCTGCTGATTAAAACCTGACTGGCGCAGCATCTCAGTTCTTGCGCGTTCATAGTATGCAATGTAGCTGGCGTGGTAAACCACTCCGCCAGCATCAGTATCTTCGTAGTAGACACGAATCGGCCATTGGAACAGCATAGTCATCACGTTTAATCCGGAAAAACATGTTGATATCAAGAATCAAAGTCGTTGTTACTATACGCAACTACATCTTTCTTGGGAATGGATAGCAGTAAGGTGGGTGAAATAATTATGACTGGTCTGTCCAGCAGGGTTTGATGGTCCACACGCAGGAGTGCTGAGTGCACAGCAAACACTCAGCAGGACACACTGCCAGTGACAGGATAGTCACTAGCAATGGTCTGTATCGGTCGTTCATTTTCATCTCTGTTTCACCAGAAACAAAACATCACGACTCCTTCTTCTCAGCATTTTGTTCTACGTGCTCCAGAGCAAGGGCGGTAATAATACCAAGTGTACATGCCAGCAAAGTGCCTAAAATCCAGGCGAAATACCACATTATTTATCTCCTCTGGCTCAGTAGAGCGAATGGCTGTTGCTTTCAATATGTTCTTCAGTAATACGCCCAAACATCTTGTAGTAACACCAGATGGTGTAAGCAAGGATAATGGGGACAAATACAATAGCGGCGTAGAGCATAACCTGTAATGTCCACTGGCTGGAAGTGGCATCCCATAACGTCAGGCTATTGGCTGGTACCGTACTCGACGGCATGATGAATGGAAACAGCGTGATTCCGGCCGTCATGATTACTGCCGCCATCGTCAGAGAAGAGCAAAGGAAGGCCAAGCCACCTTTGCTAGCTCGCGAGCAGATAAAGGTGAACAGCGGCAGAACTACGCCAGATGCCGGAAACCACCAGAGTTGTGGCATTGTGTGGAAGTTTGCCATCCAGCTATTAGCCTGACGCACGACCTCTTTTTTAAGGGGATCTGAGATCCCAGCTGGATCGAGCACAGAGGTAATAACATAACCGTCAATGCCGTAAACCACCCAGATTCCAGCCGAGATGAAGCATACCATTGTCACCAAAGCGGCCAGCTCTGCAACCCGACGCACCCGCAAATATAGTGCGCCAGTAGTACGCATTTGCAACCAAGTTGCCCCCTGAGTCAGAAACATCGCCACACTGACTACGCCCGCCAGCAGCCCGAAGGGGTTAAGCAATTGGAAGAAATTGCCCGTGTAGAACAAGCGTAAATCAGAATCAATATGGAATGGTACTCCCTGTAACAAATTGCCGAACGCTACGCCAATGATCAGTGGGGGAACAAAACTGCCAGTAAAAATACCCCAGTCCCACATCCTGCGCCAGCGTACGTCTTCAATCTTAGACCGGTAGTCGAAACCCACCGGACGAAAAAATAGTGAGGCAAGCACCAGCATCATTGCGATGTAAAAACCGGAAAATGCGGCTGCATAGACCATAGGCCATGCGGCGAAGAGGGCACCTCCGGCGGTGATCAGCCATACCTGATTACCATCCCAGTGTGGTGCCACGCTGTTGATCATAATCCTGCGCTCTGTATCAGAGCGACCAATCATGCGTGAAAGCATACCAACGCCCATGTCGAACCCGTCAGTTATCGCAAAACCAATAAAAAGCACACCCACCAACAGCCACCAGATAAAACGTAGTATTTGGTAATCTAACATATTGTAACTCCTGACTTAATGCGCTGTCTGCGAGGTAATACTGGGCTGTTCGTAGTGATAGCGTCCCGTTTTCAGACTACTGGGTCCAAGCCGTGCGAACCTGAACATCAGATACATTTCAGCAATGAAGAATAATGTATAAAGACCACAAATCAGGGTCATCGAAAAAAGCAACTGCCCAGTGGTGACTGATGAGTGGGCCACTGACGTTGGTAGTATTTCACCTATGGCCCAAGGCTGGCGTCCATATTCAGCAACGAACCAGCCTGACTCAACTGCAATCCATGGCAATGGAATAGCATATAAAGCGCAGCGCAGCAGCAGACGGCTTTTGCCAATACGATTACGAAGTACCGCCCAGAAGGCCGAGCCTATGACAAGCAGCATCAGCACACCACTAAGCACCATAATACGGAAGGCAAAGTAGACAGGTGCCACACGTGGAATCGAATCTTTAGTTGCCTGCTGAATTTGAGCTTCCGTTGCATTCCCAATTTCCGGGGTATAACGTTTTAGCAGTAGGCCGTAACCCAAGTCCTGCTTATTTTGTTCAAACATCTGACGCACCGCTGGATCACTATTGCCTCTTCGTATTTGCTGTAATGCCTCGTAGGCTTTGATTCCATTACGTATGCGGATTTCATGCTGCCCCATTAACTCTTTAAGACCAATTACCGGCTTATCTACCGAACGCGTTGCAATTAGTCCGAGAACATAAGGGATTTGAATAGCATGGCTGTTTTTCATATTTTGCTGATCAGGAATGCCAAACAGCGTGAATGCAGCAGGAGGAGGTTGTGTTTCCCATTCAGCTTCAATCGCTGCCAGCTTGGTTTTTTGTACATCACCCACTTCATACCCAGATTCATCGCCCAGCACAATGACCGACAAAATTGCAGCCATACCGAAACTGGCGGCAATAGCAAACGAACGTTTAGCAAAGGGAAGATCGCGGCCGCGTAATAAATAATAAGCACTGATACCCAGCACAAATATCGCACCAGTGGTGTAACCGGCCGCTACAGTGTGAACAAACTTGACCTGAGCTACCGGATTAAGTACCAGTCCGGCAAAACTGACCATCTCCATACGCATAGTTTCGAAATTGAATTCTGACGCAATCGGATTCTGCATCCAGCCATTAGCAATTAGAATCCACAATGCAGAGAGATTAGAACCAAGCGCTACCAGCCAGGTGACCGTCATGTGCCCTATTTTACTAAGGCGGTCCCAGCCAAAAAAGAAAAGCCCTACGAAGGTGGACTCGAGGAAAAATGCCATTAACCCTTCGATGGCCAGTGGAGCTCCAAAAATATCGCCCACGTAGTGCGAATAGTATGACCAGTTTGTACCGAACTGGAATTCCATCGTTAATCCGGTCGCTACTCCCAGAGCAAAGTTAATACCAAATAATTTACCCCAGAATTTGGTCATATCCTTGTAAATCTGCTTGCCCGACAAAACATAAACCGTCTCCATGATCGCCAGCAAAAAAGACATGCCAAGCGTCAGTGGTACAAAAAGGAAATGGTACAGTGCCGTCAAAGCAAACTGCAAACGGGATAGCTCAACGATATCTAACATCTTCACTCCTGGCATTGAGGTTTTAACGCAAATCCACCTCCACAGTGCAGGTGATTACGCTTAATACCAATATAAATCACATGACCAAAGGCAATAACTACACCGCCGACTTTCATGTGAGGGAATTCATTATACGCAGTTTTACCGTTTCATTTATTCAATTAATGTTCTTTAATACTGCAATATTATCATGTTTTATTTAATGCAATAATACCGTTTAAAGAAAAATATTAAATAATTTAGCTATTAATGAAATACCTGATTTTATGTATTAGCAGAAATTCATCATATTATTTTTTAAAAGATGATAATAACACGAATCATTTGTATTATCTTTCTACTGAATATATGTTAATGATATGTTTAGATATTGAGAATATTTATATAGTGAATAAGATCATTTCATTGTTTTTTTTAACATCCTATTTAACTTACCATATTTTACTACTCAGTTATCCTGGGTGATTAATAACATTGTGTTATGCTTAAGGTCATCTCTGGCGGATTTTTTACAATAACAACATCCTGCCCTTAACAGCCTGATATCCTGTGCGCTGAAGAAAGAAACTGCGATTTTGTAACCGTAGCAAAACGGCATAGCAGGCATCAGGTTACTCCATAGCGTTAAGCCCAGGCCTGCTGCATTAATGCGCTTTTGCTCTGCTAAAAAAGCAAAGCGCTGCCGTCTGACAGAATGCTATCACGAAACAGGGAAACGCTAATAACAAGCTTTAGGATTGCCCGGCCTGCAGAACTGAATCACCGGGCAGAATACCCGGTGAGATAAGCACAAATGACAGTCTGCCATCTGATAATTGTTATTTTGGAGGCAGGACCGCTTTTACAGCCTCACCAATTTCAGCAAGGCTATTTACGGTTTTAACTCCTGCGGCTTTCAGTGCGGCAATTTTTTCATCCGCCGTACCTTTACCACCTGCAATGATTGCTCCGGCATGGCCCATACGTTTGCCTTTAGGCGCAGTAAGTCCGGCAATATACCCCACGACAGGTTTAGTAACGTGAGATTTAATAAAGGCTGCTGCTTCCTCTTCTGCACTACCACCAATTTCACCAATCATCACAATTGCTTCGGTTTTTGGATCATTTTCGAACAACTGCAAAATATCAATGAAGTTTGAACCCGCGATGGGATCACCACCAATACCGACACAAGTTGACTGGCCGTATCCAATATCAGTGGTCTGTTTGACCGCTTCATAGGTAAGGGTTCCTGAACGCGAAACAATCCCAACTCGTCCTGCCTGATGTATTTGGCCGGGCATGATACCAATTTTACATTCTCCCGGCGTGATCACCCCTGGACAGTTTGGCCCAATCATGCGGACACCCGCCTCGTCCAGTTTAATCTTGATTGACAGCATATCGAGTGTTGGAATACCTTCCGTAATGGTGATTATAAGCTTGATGCCTGCATCAATGGCTTCGAGGATTCCATCTTTGCAAAATGGTGCCGGCACATAGATTACCGTCGCCGTTGCGCCCGTCGCTTCAACTGCCTCACGCACTGTGTTGAAAACCGGGAGCCCCAGATGGGTTGTGCCACCTTTATTAGGTGTTACTCCACCTACTAATTGTGTGCCGTATGCCAGTGCCTGCTCGGAGTGAAAGGTTCCCTGTCCGCCAGTAAAACCCTGGCAGATAACTTTAGTATTTTTATCAATTAAAATAGACATTATTCACTCTCCGCTGCTGCAACCACACGTTGTGCCGCTTCAGTCAGACTACTGGCCGCAATGATATTCAATCCACTTTTCTCCAGATGCTGCGCGCCCAGTTCAGCATTATTGCCCTCCAGCCGAACGACTACTGGCACATTGACACTGACTTCAGACACCGCACCAATAATCCCATCGGCTATCAAATCGCAGCGGACAATACCACCAAAAATATTGACCAGGACTGCTTTAACCGAATGATCTGACAAAATAATTTTAAACGCTTCTGTAACACGTTCTTTAGTCGCTCCACCTCCTACGTCGAGGAAATTAGCAGGAGAACCGCCGAAGTGTTTAACAATGTCCATAGTGCCCATAGCAAGGCCCGCGCCATTTACCATACAGCCGATGTTGCCTTCCAGAGCGACGTAGTTCAGTTCCCACTGTGCTGCATGGGCTTCCCGTGAATCTTCCTGAGTATGATCTCGCATCTCGCGCAACTCTGACTGACGAAACAGTGCATTACCATCAACACTCAGCTTGGCATCCAGACAAATCAGCTCTCCCGTTTTGGTGATAACGAGCGGATTGATCTCCACCAGCGCTAGGTCCCGCTCGAGGAACATTGTCGCCAGGCCGATGAAAATTTTTGTGAAGCTAGTGACCTGCTTACCAGATAAGCCAAGCTTGAACGCTAGCTCACGCCCCTGCCATGGTTGCGGGTCAGTTAGCGGATCAAGCGCTATTTTATGGATTAGATGCGGCGTACTTTCTGCCACTTTTTCAATTTCCACTCCTCCTTCAGTTGAGGCCATGAAAACGACACGCCTGGTACTACGATCAACTACAGCTCCCAAATAAAGCTCCTGATCGATATCAGTTGCCTCCTCAACCAGAACCTGGTTTACAGGCTGCCCTGCTGCATCCGTCTGATACGTTTTTAGCTGCTTACCGAGCCAGTTCTCTGCAAACGTACGAATATCCTCTTTGCTTTTGACAACCTTAACTCCGCCCGCCTTTCCTCGCCCCCCGGCGTGTACCTGGCATTTTACCACCCATGGGCCGGAGCCGATCTTAGAGGCAGCTTCCTCTGCCTCGCGTGGGGTGTTGCAGGCATATCCAGTGGGTACTGGCAGACCGTAGCGAGCAAGCAGTTGTTTAGCCTGATATTCATGTAGGTTCATGATGTTTTACTCATTGAAATCAAAAAAAGAAGGATCGCTGCCCGCGATCACAAAAATTAAACGCTGATGGTACGGGATACATCGCCAGAAAACTGGCTAGACATCAAGAAGCAGACGTGCAGGATCTTCCAGCAGCTCTTTAATCACGACCAAAAACCCAACTGACTCACGGCCATCCACCAGACGATGATCATAGGAGAGCGCAAGATACATCATCGGCAAAATCACCACCTGTCCGTCAACTGCCATCGGCCTGTCTTTAATGGCGTGCATGCCAAGAATAGCGCTCTGCGGGGGATTGATAATCGGTGTTGACATTAGGGAACCAAACACCCCCCCGTTAGTAATAGTGAAATTACCACCGGTAAGCTCATCAACAGTCAGTTTGCCGTCGCGACCCTTGAGCGCCAAGTCTTTAATTTTCTTTTCAATATCAGCCATGCCAAACAGGTCAACATCACGCAATACCGGCGTCACCAGACCTCGCGGTGTTGATACGGCAATACTGATATCAAAGTAGTTGTGATAAACAATATCATCGCCATCGATTGAAGCATTAACTTCGGGATAACGCTTTAGTGCTTCTAACACTGCTTTAACGTAAAAGGACATGAAACCGAGGCGGATACCATGCCGCTTTTCGAATGCGTCAGTGTAGTGCTTACGCAGGTCCATTATTGGTTTCATATTTACTTCGTTGAAGGTCGTCAGCATTGCTGTGCTGTTTTTAGCACTGAGCAGACGTTCTGCAACACGCTTACGCAACCTGGTCATCGGAACGCGTTTTTCGCTACGGTTACCTGATAACAAATTTGCACTTTCTGATTCAGTCGCTGCACTTCTGGACATCGCAGGAGTAGCGGCCAGATGTTTTTCAATATCTTCGCGTGTCAGGCGTCCCCCGACACCACTGCCTTTGATCTGCGCAGGATCAAGTCCATGCTCGGCAATGAGCCGGCGAATAGCAGGACTTTGTGCGTCGCTGCTACCATGTTCCTCAAGCGATGCGGTGTGGCGATCGCCAGGGGTAGCTTTTTCACTCTCTATTTTGGCTGTGGTTGCCCTGCCCTCGCTATTGCCCTCTTTCAGGCGGCCAAGCACCTGACGAGCGATAACCGTTTGCCCTTCATTTTCAAGTATGCTTTCCAGTATACCATCAGCAAACGCCGGTACTTCCAGCACTACTTTATCTGTTTCAATTTCTACCAGCACTTCATCGCGCTGGACCTTATCACCGGGTTGTTTATGCCAAGTCGCTACAGTAGCATCGGCTACAGATTCAGGCAGGTCGGGAACGACAATATCTACGCTACTCATTTTTTGTCCTTTTTAATTAATCAACGTTCAGCGCATCATTAACCAGATCTTGTTGTTGTTTCTGGTGAACTGACATATAGCCAACAGCAGGTGAAGCAGATGCAGGACGGCCGGCATAACGTAATGACGCCCCGAAAGGCACGATTTCGCGGAAATGGTGCTGACTACAATACCACGCTCCCTGGTTTAAGGGCTCTTCCTGGCACCAGACGAAATCATGTACATGGGCATAAGGCTGTAACGCCTCCTGCAATGCTTTGTGTGGGAATGGGTAAAGCTGTTCAATACGTACAATAGCGACACTGTCTTGCTCGTTCTTGCGACGTTGCTCAAGAAGATCATAATAAACCTTGCCTGAGCACATAACCACGCGCTTAACTTCCTGCGGTTCTAAATCATCTATTTCACCAATGGCAGGCTGAAAACTCCCGTTAGCCAGCTCATCCAGCGTGGAGATAGCCAGAGGGTGGCGCAGCAATGACTTTGGCGACATCACAATTAGCGGACGGCGCATCCCCCGCAATGCCTGACGGCGTAACATATGATAGACCTGAGCAGGTGTAGATGGAATACACACTTGCATATTCTGCTCAGCACACAATTGCAAATACCGCTCCAGCCGGGCTGATGAGTGCTCAGGCCCCTGCCCTTCATAACCGTGGGGTAACAGCATGATGAGGCCACACATCCGGCCCCACTTTTGCTCGCCTGAGCTAATAAATTGATCTATGACGACCTGGGCGCCGTTAGCAAAATCACCAAACTGTGCTTCCCAAATTGTCAGTGTGCGCGGTGCAGTAGTCGCATAACCATATTCAAATGCTAATACTGCTTCTTCGGACAGGACAGAATCCCAGACTCTGAACTGACCCTGACCACTGTGAATATGGTGTAATGGCGTGTAAGTCGAACCATTTACCTGATTATGAATAACAGCATGGCGGTGGAAAAAGGTACCACGCCCGCTATCTTCACCAGAGATACGCACTGGAATGCCTTCATCAACCAGCGTAGCGTAAGCAAGATTTTCTGCTGCTCCCCAGTCAAAAACGCTTTCTCCTACTGCCATTGCAGCACGATCACGATATATTTTAGCTACCCGTGACTGCATCTCTACGGACTCCGGAACTTCACTTATCCGTTTCGCCAGCTCCCGAAGACGTTTGATCTCGACTTTTTCAGGATAACTTTCATCCCATTCGTGATTAAGATATGGCGTCCAGGTAAAGGATTGCAGACTCATCGGACGCCAGTCGGAGACAACACACTCACCAGCATCCAGTGCATCACGATACAGGTTAACCATTTCAGTCGAATCTTCAACACTAACCGTGCCAACGGCTTTCAATTTATCTGCATAGATCTTACGCGGCGTGGGATGTTTTTTTATTTTCTGGTACATCAGTGGCTGAGTTGCGCTCGGTTCGTCAGCCTCGTTATGGCCGTGACGACGGTAACAAACCATATCGATAAAGACGTCGCGTTTAAATGTGTTGCGAAAATCGAGAGCAAGGCGGCTAATGAATGCAACAGCTTCTGGGTCATCAGCGTTTACATGAAAGATTGGAGCCTGCACCATTTTACCAATATCGGTACAATAGGGCGTTGAGCGTGCATCAAGCGGGTTTGAAGTGGTAAAACCGATCTGATTATTAATGACAATACGCAGCGTGCCACCCACTTCATATCCGCGTGCCTGAGACATATTTAGCGTCTCCTGAACCACGCCCTGGCCAGTTACAGCGGCATCACCATGAATCGTGATTGGTAAAACCTGATTGCTAACCTGTGTGTCAAGGCGGTCCAGGCGGGCACGAACTGATCCAATGACAACCGGACTGACAATTTCCAGATGCGACGGGTTAAATGCCAGTGCTAAATGCACCATACCACCCTCAGTTTCCACATCTGACGAAAATCCCATATGGTATTTTACATCGCCAGTGCCAAGATGTTCTTTGTGTTTCCCTGAGAATTCATCGAATAGATCCTGAGTTTTTTTACCTAGCACATTGATAAGGACATTCAGGCGCCCCCGATGTGCCATACCCAGAACCACCTCGCGGGTACCATTTTTCCCGGCATGACGGATAATGTCATTAAGCATCAGGATTAGTGCGTCACCCCCCTCAAGAGAAAAGCGTTTTGCACCTGGAAATTTTGCGCCCAGGTAACGCTCCAGTCCTTCAGCTGCCGTGAGCTGTTTCAAAAAATTAACTTTCTCGTCGTGACTAAAAGTTGCCTGCCCCATCACGGACTCGAGCCGCTGCTGAATCCACCGTTTCTCTTCAGTGCTGGTAATATGCATATATTCAGCGCCGATAGAGCCACAGTAAGTCTGCTTTAATGCCGTAATAAGATCAGCCAGCTTCATTGTCTCCTTGCCGATGGCAAAGGATCCGACGTTAAATGTCTCCTGGAAATCCTCTTCAGTCAGGCCATGATAAGCAGGGTCCAAATCCGCGACATTCTCCTGTTTCCACAAACCAAGCGGATCCAGGCTGGCATTTTGATGCCCACGAAAACGATAAGCGTTGATTAATTGCAGAACTTTAACCTGCCTGGCGTTAGCGGTAGGATCAGCAACAGAAGGCATGAAGCGGGCACTATTTTGGGCCAGACGGCGAAAATAGTCGCGTGTTTGAGAATGAATTTGTTCAGGTTTGACACCGGTGCCGGGTAACTGCTGGAAAAGCGTCTTCCAAACCTCGTCTACAGAATCTGGGTCTGTGAGGTAATCCTCATAAAGCTGCTCCATATAAGACTGGTTTGCACCAGCCAGCCAAGAGGAATCCAGCCATGGTTTCATCGCGCTGTTGTGCATTTTGATGCCCTTTATTATAGCATTTTATGCTTATTTCACCGTGAATATTAATAGGTTTCAAGAACCTACACCGTGTAACAGCTTTTTGGTGATACGAGCTTATGAGTTCCAGGTAGTTGCACAACTATCCCTGGCTCACGATTAAACCCTGATAAGGCATCTCTGCAAAAATTTGCGAATAAACCTTATCAGGGATTATCAAGCGGGCAGGCAGGGCACCCGCCCGTTTTACATCAATTGCTATGCTCCATGCTGTAACAACATTGATCTGATATGGCCAATCGCCCGAGTTGGATTTAATCCTTTCGGACAGACATTGACACAGTTCATGATGGTATGGCATCTGAACACACTGAATGCATCACTCAGATCATCGAGTCGCTGGCTAGTACTGGTGTCTCGCGTGTCGGTCAAAAAGCGCCATGCTGCCAGTAACCCTGCCGGACCGATAAACTTATCAGGGTTCCACCAGAATGACGGGCAGGCGGTCGAACAGCAGGCACAGAGAATACATTCATACAGGCCATCCAGTTTCTCGCGCTGCGCCGGAGTTTGCAGATGTTCGCGTGCTGGCGGGGTTTTGTTGTCATTAATCAGCCAGGGCTTAATCTTTTCATACTGAGTGTAAAATTGCTCCATATCCACGACCAGATCACGGATAACCGGTAACCCAGGCAGTGGACGTATGACAATTTTTTGCCGGCCATTCACCAGCGCTGAAACCGGAATGATACATGCCAGCCCATTTTTGCCGTTAATATTCAGGCCGTCTGAACCACAGACCCCTTCGCGGCAGGAACGACGAAACGCCAGTGAGGGGTCTTTCTCTTTCAACCGAATCAGCGCATCGAGCAACATCATATCCTGCCCGTCTTCGGCCTCCAGTACATAGTCCTGCATGTAGGGAGCGTCATCCTTCTCCGGATTGTAACGATAAACAGAAAATTCAAGTTTCATCACTCTTTACTCCGAAGTACTAGTATGTACGAGCTTTAGGTGGGAAAGCTGCACGCAATTTCGGTTGCATGTTTACCTGGCGTCGCGTCATACTTTCCGTTTGTGGAAGGTAGAGTGTGTGACAAAGCCAATTCTCGTCGTCACGATCAGAATGGTCAAAACGACTATGAGCACCTCGACTTTCAGTACGAAAGTTAGCAGAAACTGCCGTAGCGTATGCTGTTTCCATTAAATTATCGAGTTCCAGACACTCGACGCGCTGCGTGTTAAAATCAGAGGAGTGATCATCGAGACGGGCTTTCTGGAGACATTCACGCAGTACTTTAAGCTCTTTCAGCCCTTTAGCCATTGCATCACCCTCACGAAATACAGAGAAATTGTGCTGCATACACATCTGGAGCGCTTTGCGAATCTCCGCAGGATCTTCACCAGTCGTATTGTTATCCCAGCGATGATATCGCGCCAGTGCGGCATCAATTTCTTCCTGAGTAGCATCCTGCAATCTGCCTTGTTCCGCAATCGATTCCCGCAAGTGCAAACCTGCAGAGCGGCCAAAAACCACCAGATCTAACAGTGAATTTCCGCCCAGCCGGTTGGCACCATGTACCGAGACACAAGCAATCTCACCTACCGCGAACAAGCCCGGCACTACGACATCTTCACCTTGCTCATTTATCGTTAATGCCTGACCAGTGATTTTTGTCGGAATACCGCCCATCATATAATGACAGGTAGGAATAACCGGTATGGGTTCCTTAATTGGATCAACATGCGCAAAAGTGCGGGAGAGTTCGAGAATACCCGGCAGTCTGGCTTCCAGTACTTCCTTGCCAAGATGGTCCAGTTTTAACTTTAAATGGGTTCCCCATGGGCCTTCACAGCCACGGCCTTCACGAATTTCTATCATCATGGAACGTGCTACAACGTCCCGTCCCGCCAGATCTTTTGCGTTAGGCGCGTAACGCTCCATAAAGCGTTCGCCATGCTTATTAAGCAGGTAACCACCTTCACCGCGACATCCCTCAGTAACGAGTACCCCAGCTCCGGCAATACCCGTTGGGTGAAACTGCCACATTTCCATATCCTGCACGGGCACCCCGGCACGCAGGGCCATACCAACCCCATCACCCGTATTGATATGTGCGTTAGTCGTTGACTGAAAAATACGCCCTGCACCACCAGTAGCCAGCACCGTCGCTTTTGCTTTAAAATAGACCAGCTCACCGGTTTCAATGCAAAGCGCGCTGCAACCGACCACCGCACCATCACCGTTTTTAACGAGGTCAAGAGCATACCATTCGGAAAAGATTGTGGTGTGATTCTTCAGATTCTGCTGATACAAGGTATGAAGTAGTGCATGGCCTGTACGATCCGCAGCGGCGGCAGTACGGGCTGCCTGCTCTCCGCCAAAATTTCGCGACTGGCCGCCAAACGGGCGCTGGTAGATTCGTCCATCGTCGAGACGAGAGAACGGCAGCCCCATGTGCTCCAGTTCCAGAATCGCTTCAGGGCCCGTTTTACACATATATTCGATAGCATCCTGATCACCGATATAATCAGAACCTTTCACAGTGTCATACATGTGCCATTCCCAGTTATCGTCATGACTGTTGCCCAGCGCGACAGTAATGCCACCCTGAGCGGAGACAGTATGAGAACGGGTAGGGAAAACTTTTGATAACAAGGCACAACTCTGTCCGGACTGAGAAATTTGCAGTGCGGCACGCATTCCGGCGCCCCCGGCGCCGATAACAACAGCATCAAACTCCCGTACAGCTAATTTCATTTATGCTCCCCACACCACAACTGTTCCGTAAACCAGATAAACAAAAAGCACGCAAACAACCACCAGTTGCAAAACCAGACGAAGAGCCAGTCCTTTAACATAATCCGTTAAGACCTGCCACAATCCAATCCAGCCATGGATTAAAATGGATATCAACGCCAGCAGGGTAAATACTTTAGTGAATGTAGTAGCAAAAAAATCACGCCAGATGTCATAGGTTAATACCCCGGACGTCAGGACAAAACAGAGGATATAAAGCACATACAGCACAATAACCATGGCTGACCCGCGCAACAACAGCCAGTCATGAATACCATTGCGCCCCAGTGCAGAGGCATTGCTTACCATATAAGAACTCCAGCCATTATTGAGAGCGCAACGGTGATGATAAATGAGATTTTAGCGGCGCTGGAACCTGCTTCCAGTGTCTCTTTGATTACACCGAAATCCATTAGCATGTGACGAATACCACCGACAATATGGCAGGCTAACCCGGTCAAGATACCCCATATAATAAGTTTAACGACGGGGCTGCTCATGATATCTGACGCCTGCATGAAACCTTCATAAGAAGAGAGTGAAAGCCCCAGTAACCAGAGGAGAATGCCGATGGCTATAAAGGTAATAACACCAGATATCCGGTGAAGTATTGATGCAACAGCGGTAACAGGAAAGTTGATGGTAGTAAGATCTAAGTTGACAGGTCTATTTTTTTTCACAGTTTGCCCACAGAGCTTTTTTATTGTATCCCTTCCGGTCTTGGAGGTGGGCCGGACAGGACTGTTATTTGTAGTTCGTGCACCGCTACCAAACTAATAGCAATATCCTGCATTAAATTGCTTAGTGGCTTCTGGCGTCGGTCTTCCGGAGACCTGCCGGAATTATAGAGGGATCACATATCCATTACAATTGCCCTCCTGGGCCTTTGGCAATATTTGGGCAAAATAGTGACATAGGTCACGATTCGGAAAAATCTGTATATCCGATACGCTGTTTCGGCTTAAGTCAGCGATTTTGTTACAAATTTGATGTATTAATAATCAGTCATATTCAACCGTTATAAATACAGTCTCTACCACTTTCAAGAACTATACTTTAAAGAAAAAGTCGTGGGCTATATCGTATTATGTAAACATAAAAAATTTTCTTAGCATTAAAAAATATGGTGTTAACGATCCATGGCAAGAATGGACGTATCTGACATAGTTCGGTGCCCTGATACACTAGCAAAGTTGAGCTGTATTCGCCTTCAGTAATGCCCAAACACAGATACTGTATCAGCAGCAGAATATCAGAGCATAGGGTTCGGAAGACCAGACCGTTCATCATGTTACCGCCAGTCTCCCGCTCCCTTTTAAAAGTAGTATTGTTATAAAGTTTGCGGATAAACGTGCTTCACCTCGCCCGGGGTATATTACATAATGGAGCGACCAACATGATTTTGGCCGTGAAGTAGATAAGGCAAGAAGTAGATAAGGCAATAGTGTCTCAGGCAGCAAATCTCAAATTATATCAAGCACAAAGGATAATATAAATGGCTGAAAATAAAGCAAAAATTACTGTTGACGGGCAGACACTTGCCGAATTGGATGTCCTGAAGGGTACACTCGGCCAGGATGTTGTGGATGTTCGTTCACTAGGCTCAAAAGGCCTTTTCACTTTCGACCCTGGTTTCACCTCAACTGCATCATGTGAATCTAAAATCACTTTTATTGACGGCGATAAGGGCATTCTGCTACATCGGGGCTTTCCGATTGATGAACTAGCAACACAATCCAGCTATCTCGAAGTATGTTACATCCTGCTGAATGGAGAGCCTCCAACACAGGCTCAGTTTGACGAGTTTAAAACAATCGTCACCCGGCATACTATGATTCACGAGCAAATTACTCATCTGCTCAGAGGGTTTCGCCGGGATTCACATCCCATGGCAGTCATGTGTGGTGTGACTGGTGCGCTGGCGGCTTTTTATCACGATGCCATGGATATCAACAATGAACGTCATCGTGAAATCGCTTCGTTTCGCCTGTTGTCAAAAATGCCTACCGTAACCGCGATGTGTTATAAATATTCAATTGGTCAGCCTTTTGTTTACCCGCGCAATGATCTTTCTTATGCCGGTAATTTTCTTAATATGATGTTCTCCACACCCTGTGAACCCTATGAAATCAATCCGGTTCTGGAACACGCCATGGACCGTATTCTGATTCTCCACGCTGACCATGAGCAGAATGCCTCCACGTCTACCGTTCGCACCGCTGGCTCTTCTGGCGCTAATCCGTTTGCCTGCATTGCAGCAGGTATTGCGTCACTATGGGGGCCCTCTCATGGCGGCGCAAACGAAGCCTGCCTGCGTATGCTGGAGGAGATTGGAACAGTTGATCACATTCCGGAGTTTGTGCGCCGCGCCAAAGATAAAAATGATTCTTTCCGTCTGATGGGCTTTGGCCACCGGGTTTACAAACATTATGACCCACGGGCTACTGTAATGCGCGAAACCTGCCATAACGTACTCAAAGAGCTGGGCATAAAAGACGACCTGCTGGATGTAGCCCTGGAGCTTGAGCATATTGCGCTCAATGATCCTTATTTCATTGAACGTAAACTTTATCCAAACGTAGATTTCTATTCTGGTTTGATCTTGAAAGCGCTGGGAATACCAATTTCAATGTTTACCGCCATTTTCGCAATGGCACGCACTGTAGGCTGGATTGCTCACTGGAGAGAAATGTATGACGAAGGGTTGAAAATCGCCCGCCCCCGTCAGCTCTATAACGGTCATCAGAAGCGCACTTTCAACTCTGCTGTCAAATAAATTGATATTGAAGTCGATGAGGCGGGCGCGCTGCGCCAGCTTCTGACTTCTAACACAGCAATGTAATTCAAAATAACAGATTAATTTTAAAAAAATATATTATAACGACCCTGCGCTTATGTCTTATCTGCCCTGCTGTTCTCACGACTCCCGCACTATGCAGCAAATTTTTATATAAGTGGGTTAGCTCTCTGGTAAAAAATCCGTGACACAAAGACCCAGATCATCAGGCTGGGTTATCGATGTCAATGAAGGTTACATCGAATCCATACTCACAAGTAAGCCATTCACCAAGTGCACGAACCCCGGCTCGCTCTGTCGCATGATGACCGGCTGCGTAGAAATGAATGCCCCCCTCACGGGCGGAATGTATTGTCTTCTCAGAAACCTCTCCGGTGATATACGCATCAACACCAAAAGTAATCGCTTCATCAATAAACCCCTGCCCTCCACCGGTACACCAGGCAACGCGACGGATCAGCTCTGGAGCATTATTACTGCAATGAAGCGGATGACGATCGAGTGTCTGAGCAAGACGCACTGCCATAGCGCGGCCGCTGAGTGGAGTCTGTAGCTCTCCCCAGGATAATAACGGTGCAATCTCGCCCCGGTGTGTGATAGCTAACATACGTCCTAGCAAGGCATTGTTGCCCAACTCCGGATGTCCATCCAGCGGTAAGTGCCAGGCAAACAGATTAATATCATGGGTAAGCAGTGTTTTTAGCCGCTGACGTTTCATTCCCCTGATGATCGCAGGCTCAGACTTCCAGAAATAACCATGATGCACTAATACCGCATCAGCCTGTAACCGGACAGCTTCATCAAGCAGGGCCTGGCAGGCCGTAACACCTGTGATAATTTTTTGCACCTCTGCCCGCCCCTCTACCTGTAATCCATTGGGTGCATAGTCATTAAAACTACCGGCATTGAGGTAATGATTAATCCTTTGTTCAAGTTCAGTGTTAAGCATCAGCCATCCTTCTGGTTTTTTGCTGCCTGAAAAGCATCGAGCGTCTGTTTCCGCGCTATTTTATGTTCCACAATAGGTAACGGATAAACAAGTTTACGCTGGTTTTTTTCTGCCCATTCGTGTGGCGTGTGAATTCCCTCTGGAGGAACCTCTCTCAATTCCGGCACCCATTGCCGGATAAAATCTCCCTGCTTATCGTAACGTTCCCCCCTGAGTGGTTGGGTTGAAAATCCGGAAATAGGGTGCGGCATCAGTTCCAGTCGATGCTGCCCATTGCCAGCCACCATTATTGGCTGCCAGATCGCCATCAATAAGTTGAGAGATGAAATAACGCTCACCTTCACACCAGTCAATCAATAAGTCTTTAACCAGAAAACTGGCAGTAATCATTCGCAACCGGTTATGCATCCAGCCAAGTGTGTTAAGCTGGCGCATTGCAGCATCGACTATCGGGTAGCCAGTTACCCCCTCTTGCCAGGCCTTAAGATGCTGTTCTTTTTTCTGCCATTTGATATTTTGGGTCCAGTCAATAAAGGGCTGATATTTGCACAAACGCGGCCATGTCACCATAAGATGGCGGTAGAACTCCCGCCATATCAGCTCATTAAGCCAGACGGATGTGCTATCTCCCTGCAGGGCCTGTGGATGTTCCTTTAACAAACGATGAAGACACTGGCGCGGGGATAATACCCCTAATGTCAGATAAACCGATAACCGGCTGGTACCATCCACTGCGGGGAAGTCTCGTTGCAGAGAGTAGGCTTCGACGGGTGATGTACAAAAATGACGCAGCTGTTTCAGGGCGGCGTCTTCCCCCGGTGAGAAAAACCGCTGATCATACTCATCACATGGGTAATCAAAAGGCGTGAGGCCAGGCCGGGATTTTAGCGGAGCTGCCGCCCTGGCTCTGGGAGCAGGAACGCACTCAGGAAGCTCCTCCTGAAGCCGCTTAACAACTGCCCGTGAAAAGGGTGTAAAAACCTTGTACATCCCCTCATTACCAGTCTGAATAGTTCCCGGCGCAAAGAGCACGCTATCATCAAAACCCTGGATTTCTATATCCGCCTTATGCAGTTCCCGTTCAGCAGCGGCATCACGACAGTGCTCATTGACCTCGTACTGATAATTATAGAAAACTCTGTCAACCCGGTGATGCTGGCAGAATGTAACCAGTGCATTAACTGCATCTGTGAAATTCGTCACGCTCTCCTGGTAAAGCGGGATGCCTTTTTCAGCCAGAGAAACATGCACATCGCGCAGGCTATGCCAAAGAAACATTGCCTGTCTGGGCGCCATATTATGCTGTTTCCACTGGCCCGGCGTGGCAATAAAAAGAGCAATAACATGGGCCTCGCTGTCACGGCATGCAGCATGCAGAGCGTAATTATCGTGTATTCTTAAATCGTTACGCAGCCAGACCAGATGTGTTTTCATAATAATTTGGGATCAGTTAATGCCCGGAGTGCAAATCCAGCGCTTCCGGGTAAGGGTGAAAATAACGCTGCTGTGACAGCCACGCATTCGGATACTCAGCCATATAGTGTTTGAGCAAACTGACGGGGACCCGTAGTGGCTGGAATCCACAACGATAGTCATCAATCAAGGAAGATAATTCCTGCCGTTGCTGGCCGGAAAGCTGACGGCGGAAGTAACCCTGAACGTGCATCAGCACATTAGTGTGGTTGCATCGCGTGGCAGGGACCGTTAATAACGACATTAGCTGCAACCGGTATTGCACGAGGCATGCCTGCAAAGAATCGCCGTTATCTGCCCCGGCCACAAAACGGCCCAGCTCACGATATAGTGGCTGGCTGTGAGCCAGTAAAAGTAGCTTGTATTTAGTGTGAAATGCGATTAACCCGGCATGTGTTGCCCCGCTCTGCCTGAACTGATTAAACTCATGCAATGTGCAAACACGCTCAATAAAGTTTTCCCTGAGTTCGGGATCACAGAGTCTGCCCTCCTCTTCTACTGGTAACCACGGCATGACACGCAGAACTCCGGCAGTCAGTATACTTGCACTAATTTTACGCTTACTGGCAGATTCGAGAACAGGCCGTTGCACCAGACTATCATCACAAGATTCTCCACAGACAATTAAGCCACACAGATGCGATAATTGGGCTGTTTTGCTCTGAAAAAACATCGGCATCTGCGAACCTGAAAACGATTTCTGACGCTCCCCGGAGCACTGTTCAGATAAACCATCGCACATCCGTGCCGTGCCTGGTACAGAAATAAATGTATCCCGATCCGGGGGTATCTCCAGACAGACCGATTCAAAGCGGATAAAGGGAGCGGACATCCTGATGACATCACGCCCCTCATTTACACCTTTGGTACCCACTGTTTTGCCATCCAGACAAGCACTGATTCCCACCGGAATTGTTGCGCTCATAAGTCTGCACTCTGATTTACCGTTTAAAAAATAAGTGTAGCTAAAAAATGAGTTGCATCAGATTACATCTGATCAGGGAGTGATTAGTGCAACCCCGGCTGTGCAGATAACACAATAAGTCTACAGCAGCAGATACTATCAGAACCCATGCGGTAATCTGCACTTTCACATTGAATATAAGCGATATGAACCGGGAATTAACCTGGCAAAATCACATCATTTGGTCCAGCCGGAAAATATGCAGCTACCGTTTGATTTCTCAGGCACCGTAAAGCTGGCCTGGAACATCTTCTTTTTATTCAGCCATTTTTTATCACTTCACTGACAATCTGAACCGCTTCTTTTTCAATCCTCCGGCAATGGTCAGCACCGAGGAAGCTCTCACAATAAATTTTATAGGCATCTTCTGTCCCAGAAGGACGGGCAGCAAACCAGCCGTTGGCGGTGATGACTTTCAATCCACCAATGGCTTCACCATTTACAGCAGTCAAACGCGCAGTAATTAAATCTCCTGCCAGCATATCAGCACTGACCATCTCCGGTGAAAGTCTGGATAATATGGCCTTTTGTGCAATCGTAGCGGGTGCCTGCAAACGGCTGTAAATCGGTGCTCCAAATCGCCCGGCCAGCTCATCATAGTGCTGCTGGGGATTTTTACCCGTTACTGCCGTCATCTCTGCTGCCAGCAAACAAAGGATAATGCCATCTTTATCTGTCGACCAGGGCGTACCATCAAAACGCAGGAAAGACGCCCCGGCACTCTCTTCACCAGCAAAACCTAACTGACCACTAAACAGACCATCAACAAACCATTTAAAACCTACCGGCACTTCCACTAGCTGACGCCCGAGATCAGCTGTCACGCGATCAATCATCGCGCTGGACACCACGGTTTTGCCAACAGCAACATGCCCGCCCCACTGCGGACGGTGCGAAAACAGATAATGAATAGCCACTGCCAGGTAGTGGTTGGGATTCATCAAACCTGTGGGAGTAACTATGCCGTGGCGGTCGTAATCAGGATCATTACCAAATGCCAGATCAAATTTATCGCGCAGCCTGAGCAAACCTGTCATCGCAGATTCTGATGAACAGTCCATGCGCACCACACCATCTTTATCCAGATGCATAAAACGGAATGTCTGATCAATCGCATCATTGACTATGGTCAGATTCAGGTTGTAATGTGCCGCAATACGCTGCCAGTAGGCCACCCCTGCTCCCCCGAGAGGATCGACCCCAATCTTCAGCCCTGCCTCGCTGATTGCCGGAAAATTTATCACCTCCGCCAAACCTTCTACATAAGGCTGGATAAAGTCATACTCCTTAATATGCCCGCTCGCCCATGCCTGACTGATTGGCAAACGCTTAATGCCCTGTAATCCATCCGCGATTAACTGATTAGCACGCGCCTCAATTACACTGGTCAGTTCGGTATCAGCCGGACCTCCGTTGGGGGGGTTATATTTAATGCCACCATCTTCGGGAGGATTATGAGAGGGAGTGATAACAATACCGTCAGCAAGAGCCTGACTACCCTTATTGTATCGTAATATGGCATTGGATATAGCTGGCGTGGGGGTATAACCATTATCTGCCTGAATAATTACATCCACGCCATTCGCCGTTAGCACCTCGAGTGCCGAAATAATCGCCGGTTCTGAAAGTGCATGCGTATCTTTACCAACATAACATGGCCCGGTAATGTGACGTTGGTTACGTTCATCGGCAATTGCCTGAGCGATAGCCAAAATATGCGTTTCATTAAAACTACGGCGACTGGCACTGCCCCGGTGCCCGGAGGTGCCAAATCTGACTGCATGTTCGCTATTACCCGCCTCCGGTTTCAAAACATAATAGTGAGCAGTTAATTGTGCAACGTTAATTAAATCACTCTGCCGGGTGGGCTGTCCGGCTGCTGGATGGTTAGCCATGCGCACGACTTCCTGACGTTTTTAGTTTAAAGAGTCACGCAAACACGTTCTGCCAGCTCTGCCGGAAGATGCATGGACAGCATAATGTGCTTAACCATACTCCGTTTGCGTTCGGTATTGGTATTGGTAATCACCCACCAGGGGGTGCCAAGTATCTGTTTGGGTTTGGTATGACTTCCGTTCCGCGACAACGTATGCTCATCAACAGCAAAATAGCGACGCGTACGGCCATGGAGAGATTCCGCTGCCGCCTGAAAACCGCCGGGATTAGCTGAACAGAGTGCCGATAAAATCTGCATAAAACGGTCCACCACCTTTTGTTGATCTCTGTACGCATCCGAGGCAATAAGTAACTCCATCATTCTGACATAGTTCTGACTATGTGCTGTTTCCACTGCCATCTTTGTAGGGGTCACAGTAGTGGCCTCAGAAGAGGAGGATGCCTGTTCAAAAGAGAATTTAAGCATACGCCTGAGTATGTCCGATGCACTTTCGCCAATATGCTGGGTATGGCTGGCAATAAAACGGTACAGGTCCTCATCAACTTCAATGGTTTTCATCTTTATCCGTTCTGATTATTACTCGATTAATAATTGTGGTACATCGGTCACAACGATGGTCAGTGTTGTAACGCCAGCACCGGAATTATAAAGTTAAATTCTGACCCGGAGTAGGCTGCCGCAATCCTTTGAAGGGAAAAGTCAGACTTTACCGCAAAATTTAATCACTGATTATCTCACTTCAGAGTAACCATATGAAATTCATGGTACCCTGAACACTTCCTGACATCACACTACCGTTCATCATGAATCTCAATTATCGTCTGTTATCTCCACAATCTGATGCAATCAGGCAGCCTGTCGTACTCATCCATGGCCTGTTCGGCAGCCTGGATAACTTGGGTATTCTGGCGCGGGCTCTGAAAGACACCCGGCCCGTTATACAGATTGATGTCCGTAATCATGGCAATTCGCCGTGGGATTGTGACATGAATTACATCCCAATGGCTGAAGACATCCTCACCACACTCAATAAACTGGAGGTGAAAAACTTTGATGTCATTGGCCACTCGATGGGTGGCAAAATTGCGATGGTATTAACAGCCTTAAGCCCCGAACGGTTAGGACAAGTCGTCGTCATTGATATCGCACCTGTAGCTTATCAACTGCGACTTCATGATGCCATCTTCTCTGCATTACGTGCAGTTTCGGATATAGGTATAACAGCGCGTAGTGATGCCGCCGGAGTAATGCGCTCTCTTATTCATGATGAGGCAACCACGCAGTTTTTACTGAAATCATTTCATCGTGGTCAGTGGCGTTTTAACGTTGATGCACTGTGGAACAATTATGAGACGATCATGGGCTGGCAACCTCTGCCAGCCTGGCATTCGCCTGTCCTGTTTATTCGTGGCGCGCAATCTCCTTATCTGGAGGACAAATACCGCCAGACGCTGCTGGCACAGTTCCCGCAGGCCAGAGTACATGTTGTGGCAGGTGCCGGGCACTGGGTGCATGCCGAAAAATCAGAGGCCGTATTACGTGCCATACATCGTTACCTTGAAACCTGAAAGTAGCCACCTGTGATTTATTTAGGGTGATACACCACCAGTTGATATTACCTGCATTATCATTCTGAACGGAATCATTCAGCAGAGGATACTTTCAGGAAGCGGTGAAAAACTGAGACAATTCGCAGGTTAACTAGACATTATCAATGCACTGCACTCGTTGATGAACATAAAGCTATGGCTGGCATTATTATGACGGACCTGTGCACAAAAAGTGTCAAATCAAGCCATATTAGCGATTTATCCATCTGTCCCGCTCTGCTATCATTAGATGTTTACATCAGCACCGGATTCGCAGCCAGTCGAGTCACAGAATATCAAGAGGTTATCTAATTCATGGCAATCGTGGGTATTTTCTTTGGCAGCGACACTGGCAATACTGAAAACATTGCCAAAATGGTCCAGGAACAATTGGGTCAGAAGGTTGCAAATATTTATGATATCGCTAAAAGTAGCAAAGAAGATCTGGAGGCCTACAACATTTTACTACTCGGCATTCCAACCTGGTACTATGGCGAAGCGCAGTGTGACTGGGATGAATTTTTCCCCACTCTCGCAGAAGTAAATTTTAAGAATAAAAAAGTTGCATTGTTTGGTTGTGGCGACCAGGAGGACTATGCAGAGTATTTTTGCGATGCCATGGGCACAATTCGTGACGTTGTTGAATCAAAAGGTGCCACTTTAGTTGGTCACTGGCCTGTGGCAGGTTATCATTTTGAAGCGTCTAAAGGCCTGGCTGATGAGAATCATTTTCTGGGTCTTGCTATAGATGAAGATCGCCAGCCAGAGCTTACCAAAGAGCGCGTAAACAACTGGGTAAAGCAGATTCAGAAGGAACTAGGTCTCTAGCCAATCATCAATTGGCTGACAGCAACTCAGCCAGACTGGATATCAGAACATTCCCTGATACGCTTTACCTGCTGGTTTTATTGACGGTTGTTTGTAAATTTTACCTACAAAACTGTAGAATAGCTCACTGGAATTTGAAATATCGGGTTATCGATAGAGGACACACTTCTTCGCCTGCGGGAAAATGAAACAACAATAGGTTATAAGAGAATAATTTTACTTACTATTTTCCTATCTTATTGCTCACCAGCGAGTATGTTTTTAAGTTAATGTCCATTTTGCTTCATCAGACTTATGTTAAAAAATAACGTCACCCAGTAACATCGTCGCTACCGTTTTATAGACAATGAGTTAAAGTTAAATAGTAAAGCAACAGGACACTATCCGCATGACTGATAACAATATTGCATTAAAAAAGGCTGGCCTGAAAGTCACGCTTCCACGACTCAAAATTCTGGAAATACTTCAGGAACCTGTGTGCCATCATGTCAGCGCGGAAGATTTGTATAAACGATTAATTGATATAGGTGAAGAGATTGGCCTCGCAACAGTTTACCGGGTACTCAACCAGTTTGATGATGCCGGCATTGTTACCCGGCACAATTTTGAAGGCGGAAAATCAGTTTTTGAGTTAACCCAAAAGCATCACCATGACCATCTTATTTGCCTTGATTGCGGCAAAGTCATTGAATTCAGAGATGAATCGATCGAAACACGCCAGCGTGAAATCGCCACCCGTCACGGCATTAAACTTACCAATCACAGCTTGTACCTTTACGGCCACTGCGCCAGAGGCGACTGCCGTGAAAATGAGTCAATTCACGACGAGTAGCAAACCATTACCATCAGGCAATTCAATCAATCCATTTTTTCGTCTCAATTTTTTAGTTCTGCCACGCGCGGCCATCGAGCCGCGCCTTAGTTCTTAACCTGTGATCACCTGACCGCTGTTTTTGACCACATCGCGCAGACCCACAGTCCGGTTAAATACCAGATGCGATGGCGTAGAGTAAACCGGGTCAGCACAGAAGTATCCCTCCCGCTCAAACTGCCAGGCAGTCTGCGACGGTGCATCTCTGATGCCTGGTTCAACAAATCCTTGTTGAATCACTAACGATTCCGGATTGATGGTCTCCAGTAATACTTCAGCCCCACCGGGATTAGGAACACTAAAAAGACGATTGTAGAGACGAAACTCAGCTGGCAAACCATCAGCAACTGAGACCCAGTGAATCACACCTTTTACTTTGCGACCATCGGCCGGATCTTTGCCGATTGTATCCAGATCAGCATGACAAAAAAGAGTAGTGATGTTCCCTTCATCATCTTTAATAACACGCTGGGCACGAATGATATAAGCGTTACGCAGACGCACCTCTTTACCTAATACCAGCCGCTTATAATGCTTATTCGCTTCCTCACGAAAATCAGCACGATCAATCCAGATTTCCCGGCCAAAAAGCACCGGGCGCATTCCCAGTTCTGGCCTGTTGGGGTGATTAGCCATCATCACCTGCTCTTGATGTGCAGCAGGTAAGTTTTCAATGATGACTTTGACAGGATTGAGTACTGCCATCGCCCTCGGAGCATTATGATTGAGATCATCCCGGATGCAGGATTCAAGCGCAGCCATCTCAACAATGTTCTCCTGCCGGGTGACCCCAATACGACGGCAAAATTCGCGTATAGAGGCGGCAGTGTAACCACGTCGGCGTAAACCAGATATTGTCAGCATACGTGGGTCATCCCATCCTTCCACTACCTTCTGCTCTACCAGCTGTGTCAGGATACGCTTTGACATCACTGCATATTCAAGGTTAAGGCGGGAGAACTCATATTGCCGGGGATGCACAGGAATCGAGATATTATCTAATACCCAGTCGTACAGTCGGCGATTATCCTGAAATTCGAGAGTACAAAGCGAGTGCGTAATCCCCTCCAGCGCATCCGAGATACAATGCGTAAAGTCATACATGGGATAGATGCACCACTCATTACCCGTCTTATGATGTTCTGCAAATTTGATACGATAAAGAACTGGATCTCGCATAACAATATAACTGGATGTCATATCAATTTTGGCACGCAGACAGGCTTTTCCCTCAGCAAATTTCCCATTACGCATCTTTTCAAACAGGTCCAGATTCTCGCTGACCGGTCGATCACGCCAGGGACTGTTTTTGCCTGGTTGTTTTAATGTGCCACGATAACTTCTTATCTCATCTGCACTAAGCTCATCAACATAAGCCAGCCCTTTTTTTATCAGTTCAACGGCATAGTCGTATAGCTGCTCAAAGTAATCTGATGAATAACGAACCTCACCGCTCCATTGAAAACCTAACCATTGCACATCACGCTTGATTGATTCGACAAATTCCAAATCCTCTTTCTCAGGGTTAGTATCGTCAAACCGCAAATTACACCGCCCCTGATAATCACGGGCCAGTCCAAAGTTAAGACAGATAGATTTGGCATGGCCAATATGCAGATAACCATTAGGCTCAGGGGGAAAACGGGTATGTACTGTGGTGTGCTTACCGTTAGCTAAATCTTCATCAACAATCTGGCGAATAAAGTTGACCGGGCGGGCGCAGGCCTCACTCATCACTATTTCCTTAATATTGCAACACTATCTGATAACTGAAATAACGGATTATGATCCACAAAGCGCAAGCGAGAAACAATCATTTGTAATAAAACAAAAATAAATAAAGAGAACTACCCGACTGTACAACGTACCAGAGCCTTTTTTGTAATGCACTTAAGACCGGACCTCACAGAGTGGCGTTTCACCGGCAACAACTTCACCTTCTGTTAACAACGTTACTCCCGAGAACTTACTACTGTTACTCACAACCACCGGGCTAATCATTGAACAGGCATTGGCATTAAGAAACGCCAGATCCATCTCCAGTATTGGCTGACCGGCATTGACTTGTATACCTTCTTTTATCAGCCGGGTGAAACCTTCTCCTTCCAGGGTGACAGTATCAAGCCCCATGTGAACCACGATTTCAACTCCCTGTGCCGTTCGCAGACAAAAGGCATGGTTTGTTTTAAATATTTTCACCACCTTACCACTGGCAGGTGCAACGACTATACTGCCGGTTGGCCTGATGGCAATACCTTTCCCTACAGCACCGCTGGAAAAAGCTTTGTCAGGCACTTGATCTAATGTAACCGTATCACCACTAACAGGAGCTACTAAAGTTTCAATAACCACTTCTTTGTCAGCGCCAGTCGCTGTTTGAGATGACACATCTGGCGTAACACTGGCAATAACAGACAATCTGGAGAGCTCTTTTTTCATGCCTTCGGCCACTGCTTCAGCATTGGCGCCGACAACAACCTGGACGGTGTATTTATTCAGCCTTATTACTCCTGATGCGCCAAGACGTTTACATTCAGCATCGTCTACTTGCCCTGCATCATTTACTGAAAGACGCAAACGGGTAATGCAGGCATCAATCACCCTCAGATTTGCTGCTCCCCCCACTGCTGCAATAAACTGCGCGGCCAGCGGCGTCAGTTCTCCTTCTGCTAACGTTCTGGCGCCAGATTTTGGCTCAGAGAACATGTCTTCGCGACCAAGCGTTTTCAGATTCATTGCACGGATCGCTACGCTAAATACTATAAAATAAGTGATAAAAGCAATGCCACCCATAATTAATAACATCCAGACATTTTTACTGGCGGCAGGCAGGTTATACATCAGTGCATAATCGATCGCGCCAGCCGAAAAAGAGAAGCCAGCATGGATATTCATTAGCGTAGCAATATAAAGGCTGATGCCGGTGAGAAACGCATGCACCAGGTAGAGTATCGGAGCCAGAAACATAAAAAGAAACTCCAGCGGCTCGGTAACCCCTGTGAGAAAAGCCGTGATAGCAACCGAAAATAAAATCCCGCCCACCATGGGGCGACGAGCTTTGGGTGCTGCCAGATACATCGCCAGCGCCGCACCCGGTAATCCCATCATCATGATCGGGTAAAAACCAGCCATAAACATACCTGCTGATTTATCGCCGGCGTAGAACCGATTGATGTCACCATGAAACTGAACACCGGCTGCATTAGTAAAATCACCAATCTGGAACCAGGCAATCGTATTTAACACCTGATGCAATCCGGTGGGAATAAGCAGACGGTTTATCACACCGAATATACCCGCCCCCAGTGCACCCTGCGCCACAATCCACTCGCCACCAAGCCGGATAACATTCTGTACGAAGGGCCATATATAGCCCAAAAATGCTGCAAGTATCAGGCAGAAAAAACCGGTGACTATGGGTACAAAGCGGCTGCCACCAAAAAAACTAAGAAAATTGGGCAACTGAATATTATGCCAGCGGTTATAACTAAAACCAGCCACCAAACCCGTAATAATCCCTGCAAGCACGCCCATATTAATTACAGGATTGATAGTTACCATCGCTTTAGTCATGATGAAGTAACCAACCCCGCCGGCCAGCGCCGCCGCGCCGGCATTATCTCTGGACCAAGAGGCAGCAACACCGATAGCAAAAATCAACGCAAGGTTGTCAAAAATAGCGCCACCTGCCTCAGCAATAAATGGCAGATTCAGCAAATCAGGTTTACCAAATCGTAACATCAGCGCTGCTACTGGTAATACGGCAATAGGCAACTGTAATGAGCGGCCTAATCTTTGTAAAAATCCCAAAATATTCAACTGACCTCCTAGCGGAATAATTATTAAATGCTGATCAATCTGCCTGTGTTTGTGCAGCTACTGACGTGCGGTAAATGCTACGTCGGCGTAATTAAAGTAACTAACGATGATTCATGTTATTATTTAAAACTGCAACATTATTTAAAGAATAACTATCTGTTGTAACCAGACGTTTACTTCATTGGATGTGCTTTTATCTTTATATTCGCCTGAAACAGCAAAGTTCAGATTTATGACTGTTCAAACAGCATTACATTTGATCAAACTTTCATAATGATGTTGTGCAAAGATGCAGAGATATTTGATATCGCAGGGGACAACCAACAGACAATTTGTGGTCATTACCGGCAGCTTACCTTATGATTAACGTAACAAATTAAAGGCATTCCACGGGGCGGACCCTATACACTGATACCAACAGGATTTATCACATTTTTACTGACGTTCAGAAAACAGTTCTGCCTCCCTTCAATAGTAAAATGTTCGAGGTAATCCATGCGGCTTATCCCCCTGACAACCTCTGACCAGGTTGGCCACTGGGCAGCAAATTATATCATCAATCGAATCAACACCTTTCAGCCTGCGGCTAACCGCCCTTTTGTACTGGGCCTGCCAACTGGCGGCACACCACTCCATACCTACCAACACCTTATCAATATGTATCAGGAAGGTAAGGTCAGTTTTAAGCATGTTGTCACTTTCAATATGGATGAGTATGTCGGCCTGGCAAAAGATCATCCTGAAAGCTATCATAGTTTTATGCATCGTAACTTATTCAATCACATAGATATTTTGGCAGAAAACATTAATATGCTGGATGGAAACGCGACGGATTATGATGCAGAGTGTTACCAGTATGAGCAAAAAATTCGTGCGGCTGGAAAAATTCACCTTTTCATGGGAGGGGTGGGGAATGATGGTCATATTGCCTTCAATGAACCTGCGTCTTCCCTCTCATCACGTACGCGAATCAAAACACTGACCAGTGAAACCCGCCAAGCTAATTCACGTTTCTTTGAAAATGATATCAGCAAAGTACCAAAGTACGCCCTGACAGTCGGTACAGGCACCCTCATGGACGCCGAAGAGGTAATGATTTTGGTAACCGGCCAGGCTAAAGCCAGAGCATTGCAGGCCGCTGTAGAAGGGAGCGTTAACCATATGTGGACTATTAGCTGCCTGCAATTTCATCCCAGTGCTATTATCGTCTGTGATGAGCCGTCAACAATGGAGTTGAAGGTAAAAACTGTTAACTATTTTCGCACCGCAGCGGCAAAAGAGATCGAGGATTTTCTGGCTGCTACATGAGTGTGGTATTTGTGCTGCCCGTTAAATCACCCTCCGTCCTGCCAGAAAACCGGATTTGTAAAAAATAGTACTTTCCGAAGGTCAGCAATACAGCCATGCCTGAGAATCAGGATTGTCAATAATGTAACAGCACCCCGGAAGCGCGGTCCTGAGAGGGAGAAACAACAATGTACGCTTTAGTTAATGGCCGTATCTTCACGGGTTACGACATTCTCAACAATCATGCAGTGATCATCAATGATGGCCGCATTCATAATCTCTGCTCGCCAGAGGCACTGCCTGCAAATATAGCAACATATGACATGAACGGGGCCAATATTGCTCCAGGGCTGATTGATTTACAGCTGAATGGCTGTGGCGGGGTTCAGTTCAATGATGACATTAACGCACTCAGCATAGCAACACTGGCCACTATGCAGCAGACTAATCAGCGTGCCGGATGCACCAGCTTTCTGCCAACACTTATCACTAGCGCTGATGAACTGATAGTGCGGGCAACAGAGGTCACGCGCGCCTTTCAGGCCCAAAATCACCACCAGGTACTGGGCCTGCATCTGGAAGGCCCCTGGCTTAATCCATTAAAGAAAGGTACCCATAACCCAGCACTAATACGTCCGCCAGCACCAGAGCTGGTAGATTATTTGTGTGAAAATGCCGATGTTATTAGTCTGATAACTTTGGCTCCCGAACAAGTGGCGCCTGAGATAATTCAGCGCCTCGTCAGCAAAGGGATCGTTGTCTCCTGTGGCCACTCCAGCGCCACTTATGCAGAAGCCCAGCGTGGCTTCAGTGCGGGTATTAGCGGAGCTACCCATCTCTATAATACGATGCCCGCCATTACTGCCCGTGAGCCTGGTTTGATTGGCGCGCTCTACGATTCACCCGATATCTGGTGCGGCATCATTGTTGATGGTTTTCATGTGCACTATGCCAATGTACGCAATGCAAAACGCATCAAAGGTAATCGCCTGGTGCTGGTCACCGATGCCACCGCAGCAGCGGGTACAACCCGTGATCATTTTATTTTTGCGGGTAAAACCATCTATCATCGTGACGGACGCTGTGTTGATGAAGACGGTATTCTCAGTGGTTCAGCACTAACGATGATTAAGGCTGTGCAAAATTGTGTTGAATATGCAGGCATCGCACTCGACGAGGCGCTCAGAATGACAAGCCTGTATCCTGCCTGTGCCATTGGCATGGATACAATACTGGGCAGTATTGCGCCCGGAAAGGTGGCTAACCTGACTATCTTTAGCGATAATTTTCATGTCATCGAAACTATCGTTAATGGTAAAAATGTCTTAAATTCTCCAGTGCTCAATATAAAACAAGATGGCTGACAGACTTCCCAGTAAACACCAGCCTGTATCAACCCCCGTACAGTTACTGTTAGTACATCCCCCCATATCCTGGCCAGTAACAGCAAACACGCCGCCTGCCAGGCTGCCACACCATGATAAAAAATTTACTGCGGATTTAACTGAGCGTTCTTTGTACATCATGTTGATATTAATATAATTTTTCTATGAATTAAACGAAGTAATAGCCCGCCTCTTTACAGAATCACCATTATTACCGTCTGATATAAAATGAAATTGCTTGCATAGTTTTTAAAGATATTGCATGTTCTGATTTATTCACTGACAGGCTCTGATTGTTTGCCGCCATCAAACCCGTAATCCACCTCATCAAATGCCAGGGCAGCATATGAAACCCAGGCAACATCGTTAATTCATTGCGATGTTGTATGCACGCCTGACGCCGGTTATATGGGAGGTGGAAACTGGAAAAGAAAAATGTAATTCAAGGAGCAATTATTTATGTGTTCAATCTTTGGCGTGCTGGATTTAAAAAGTAATCCCAGCGAACTACGTAAAAAAGCGCTGGAACTTTCCCGCCTGATGCGCCACCGCGGCCCGGACTGGTCCGGTATTTATGCCGATAATCACGCCATTTTAGCACATGAGCGTCTGTCAATTGTTGATATCAACTCTGGCGCACAACCTCTGTATAACGCTGATCAAAGCCATGTCCTGGCGGTAAACGGGGAAATCTACAATCATAAAGCACTACGTGACCAGCTCAGCGGCCGCTATACGTTTCAGACCGATTCAGACTGTGAGGTAATCCTTGCACTCTATCAGGAAAAAGGCCCTGAATTCCTGGATGAACTTCAGGGTATGTTCGCCTTTATACTCTGGGACAAAAACACTCAACAGTATCTGATAGGCCGTGATCATATCGGCATTATTCCTCTCTATATGGGTCACGATCAGCACGGTAATTTTTATCTGGCTTCGGAGATGAAAGCGCTGGTACCAGTTTGCCGGACAATCAAAGAGTTCCCCCCCGCAAGCTACCTTTCGAGTGAAGATGGAGAAATTCATCGTTACTGGCAGCGCGACTGGATGGAATACCAATACGTTAAAAATCAAACCACCGATGTGGAAAAATTAAAATCTGCGCTTGAAGAGTCGGTCAGGAGCCATCTGATGTCTGATGTGCCCTATGGCGTGCTGTTATCCGGCGGGCTTGATTCATCAATCATATCGGCTATTACTAAAAAATACGCCGCAAAACGAATAGAAGATGAAGACCGCAGCGATGCCTGGTGGCCTCAGTTACACTCGTTCGCCGTGGGGCTTAAAGGTTCACCTGATTTGCAGGCAGCACAACAAGTCGCAAATCATCTTAATACGGTACACCACGAAATCCATTTTACGGTACAAGAGGGGCTCGATGCCCTGCGCGATGTCATTTATCACATCGAAACTTATGACGTCACCACCATTCGCGCATCAACCCCCATGTATCTGATGTCAAGAAAAATAAAGGCAATGGGCATTAAGATGGTGCTCTCGGGAGAAGGGGCTGACGAGGTGTTTGGGGGGTACCTTTACTTTCATAAAGCCCCTGACGCAAAAGAGTTTCATGAAGAAAATGTGCGTAAGCTACTGGCATTGCACATGTTTGATTGTGCACGCGCCAACAAAGCAATGGCCGCCTGGGGGGTAGAGGCACGGGTACCTTTCCTGGATAAAGCGTTCCTTGATGTGGCGATGAGCATTAATCCGGCTGATAAAATGTGTGGCAGCAACGGTAAAATGGAAAAACATATACTGCGTGAGTGCTTCTCCTCCCTGCTGCCCGACAGTGTTGTATGGCGACAGAAGGAGCAGTTTTCTGATGGCGTGGGTTACAGCTGGATCGATGCGCTGAAAACTATCGCCGCACAACAGATAAGTGATCAGCAACTGGAAACAGCACACTTTCGTTTCCCATATAACACGCCTTCTTCCAAAGAAGCGTACCTTTATCGTGAAATTTTTGACTCACTGTTCCCAGCATCCGGCGCAGCCGAATGTGTTCCGGGTGGTCCTTCTGTAGCTTGTTCCTCAGCCAAAGCCATTGAATGGGATGAAGCCTTTCAGAATATGGATGACCCTTCAGGGCGGGCAGTAGGCGTTCATCAGTCTGCCTGGCAGCAGTGACTACGGTTGTCTTCAGTGCCAGCTCAGGCTGGCACGACTTATCACGCTAAAAAATCGACACATTTTTTAGGGCATTGCTCATTCCCCATGCAAACAGCCAGATGGAGAGTAAAAAAGGGGAAAAATGTGTTGACGCTTTTAGGCCAACTACGGATAATGCGCCCCGCAGTGTCAACAAAGACAGCACGATGTAACTATGGCTACGTAGCTCAGCTGGTTAGAGCACAGCACTCATAATGCTGGGGTCACAGGTTCGATTCCCGTCGTAGCCACCATATTTTGCGGGAGTGGCGAAATTGGTAGACGCACCAGATTTAGGTTCTGGCGCCGCAAGGTGTGCGAGTTCAAATCTCGCCTCCCGCACCATTTCCGTAGCAAATGTAATAGATTGTTATTGCACTGATGGGGTATAGCCAAGTGGTAAGGCAGCGGTTTTTGATACCGCCACTCCCTGGTTCGAATCCAGGTACCCCAGCCACTATCCTGATGGCTTTCAGTCGTCAGTAACCAGCGGGGGGAACCGGTCAGCAGGCTAAACTGGTCAGATCATGGCATATATAATGCAGGTCTACAAATTTAAGCCCAATCCACCCGCCATGTTTTTTGGGGTGTAGCCAAGTGGTAAGGCAGCGGATTCTGATTCCGCCATTCCGGGGTTCGAATCCCTGCACCCCAGCCATCTAACTATAAAGAAAGTCCACGCAAGTGGGCTTTTTTTTGCGTGGTCAACAGACCACCACAGTCCAACTACCACAAACCCAGTGAATACCTTAATAACTGGCGCTTAAGTGGGCCACTGCATCCGGCCGCCTTCATTGCCAGATTACGCAACACACCGGGCAGTGTTAATGAATTACCAAAAGCGACATGGAACAAATCCATCCCGCTCTGCATCAGCTGATTATCAAAACGACGCTTGCGCTGATAACGCAGCAGTGTCTCTTCATCAGTCCATACTCTCTGGCAGTCGCGCGCGCGGGTCAATACGTCAATCAGGGCATCGACATCACGATACCCCAGATTCACACCCTGGCCCGCAAGAGGATGAATAGTATGTGCTGCATCACCTGCCAGAGCCAGTCCCGGCAGAACATAGCGCCTAGCATGGCGTCTTATGAGTGGGAATGCACCCGCCGCCAGCGGCACAACCCTGCCAGCACGTTTAGGGAAATGGCGAATAATCTCCTCTTCCAGCCGTTCCATCGTCATCTGTTGTAATTGATAAATGCGATCTGGCGAATCATACCAGACTAGTGATGCCCAGTTATCGAACAGCGGTAACAGTGCGCGCGGACCAGCCGGGGTGAACTGCTGCCAGGTTGTCTCACCCGGCGGCTGTGCGCATTGTACGCTAATCAGCATACAATGCTGGGCATATTCATGGGAATTTACATCTATGCCCGCTAACTGACGGACGCGGGAAGATGCACCATCCGCCCCAATAACCAGCCCGGCGTGCAGCCTGCGCCCGTCATCCAGAGTCAGACCCCAGCCATCATCGTCAGGCGTTAATTCGGTGACGACAGCGGATGAAATCACAGATATCTTAAGCTGCTGCAATCGTTGCCACAGTGCAAACTGTAACACATTGTTTTCCACCATATAGCCTAGCGCTGGCAATCCTACCATGGCAGCATCAAACGCCACCACAGCCTGTTCCCACTCCCAGGTTTCGAGCCTGCGATAAGGAAAAGCACGCATAGCCAAAACGCTCTCCCACACCTCAAGTCGTTGTAATAATGCAACCGACCCTGCGCTGATGGCAGAAATACGTAAATCCGGCGACGATGCAGGGTCAAAAACTGGCGGTGCCCCGGCTTCTACAACAGTTACCGTAAATCCCCGTTGTGCCAGACCACAAGCCAGTGCTGCTCCCACCATACCACCGCCGACAATCACGATCTGCGAGCAAACAGGTCGATTTTCAGTCATCATTTCTCCTTCCAGTACAGCGCTGCTTTTTCCGGCAGCACGCATGACAGATTATTTTCAGCAGTGTAACGGATTTTTACAAAAACGCAGTCGAAAACGTCCGGCTCTGGCCACATCAGCCACAAAGCATTACAATATCCGCCCAAAATCTCCTTCTACGATTTAGTAATGGCAAGCTGATGACAAAAAAACTTCATATCAAAACGTGGGGTTGCCAGATGAATGAATATGATTCATCTAAGATCGCTGATCTGCTAAACAGCACTCATGGCTTCACACTGACCAGCGAGGCAGAGCAGGCCGATATTCTGCTACTTAATACCTGCTCGATTCGCGAAAAGGCGCAGGAAAAAGTGTTCCATCAGCTCGGCCGCTGGAGGGAACTCAAAGAGCGCAATCCTGAACTGATTATCGGCGTTGGCGGTTGTGTAGCATCGCAGGAAGGCGAGCATATCCGCCATCGAGCCAGTTTTGTTGATATTATATTTGGTCCGCAGACTCTGCACCGGCTGCCAGAAATGATAAATCAGGTGAGCGGTACTCGCAGCCCGGTTGTTGATATCAGTTTCCCGGAAATCGAAAAATTTGATCGGCTGCCTGAACCACGGGCCAGTGGGCCAAGCGCGTTTGTTTCTATTATGGAAGGATGCAATAAATATTGCACTTTTTGCGTTGTACCTTATACAAGGGGTGAAGAAGTAAGCCGCCCCTGTGACGATATTCTCTTTGAAATCGCTCAGCTTGCAGCTCAGGGTGTGCGCGAAGTTAACCTGCTCGGGCAAAATGTTAATGCTTATCGTGGCGCCACATATGATGATGACATCTGTAGTTTTGCCGAACTATTACGTCTGGTCGCTGCTATTGATGGTATTGACCGTATCCGTTTCACCACTAGCCATCCCATTGAATTTACTGATGATATTATTGATGTCTACCGTGACACACCTGAGCTGGTGAGTTTCCTTCATCTGCCAGTTCAAAGCGGTGCCGACCGTATTCTGGCACTCATGAAGCGAGCTCATACTGCTCTGGAATATAAAGCGATTATTCGCAAACTTCGGGCGGTTCGTCCTGATATACAAATCAGTTCCGATTTTATCGTTGGCTTTCCAGGCGAGACGGAGGACGATTTTAACCACACCATGAAGCTTATTGAAGAGATTAATTTTGATATGAGCTACAGCTTTATCTACTCAGCCCGTCCGGGCACACCAGCAGCAGAGCTGTCTGATAACGTTACAGAAACAGAAAAGAAACAGCGTCTCTACAGACTCCAGCAACGGATTACTCACCAGGCAATGACCTGGAGTCGCCGCATGCAGGGCAGCATACAACGCATTCTGGTGGAAGGCACCTCACGCAAGAGTGTGATGGAGCTCTCTGGCCGTACCGCGAATAATCGGGTGGTCAATTTCGAAGGCATACCTGAAATGATAGGTAAATTTGTTGATGTGGAAATTGTTGATGTCTATCCCAACTCATTGCGTGGTGTTGTGGTTTGCACAGAAGATCAGATGAACCTGCGCGTCATTGAAACACCTGATGCTGTTATTTCCCGCACTCGTAAAGAGAGCAGTTCAGGCGTTAACACCTTTCAGCCTTGAGCTGGATATGAAATCTATTTAGTCATTTTATGGTATCCTTATTAACACTCGCTGTCAGTCAATGCTTGCACAGGATGACACTGACACGAATACTTAAGTAAAGGAGATATCCCGGTAACTGATCATTCAGTTACGCATTTAAAATGTAACTGGCCCTGAGTGACCCATAGGATTAGTTTGATAACCGAAACACGCGAAATCACCCTTGAACCTGCCGATAACCATCGTCTCAGAAATTTATGCGGCCCATTTGATGACAACATCAAACAGCTCGAACGACGCCTGGGAATTGAAATAACACATCGCGATAACAGCTTCAAATTAACAGGGCCAGCACTCCATGTTAATGCGGCAACAACGATCCTGAAAAATCTTTATGTCGAAACAACTCCTGTTCGTGGTCAGATTCCCGACGTAGAGCCGGAACAAATTCATCTCGCAATAAAAGAGAGCCAGGTACTTGCCCAGAATACAGCCCGTGTACCAGACTATGGCAACGCAGTGAATATCAGAACCAAACGTGGGGTAGTAAAGCCCCGAACGCCTAATCAGGCCCGTTACCTCGTCAATATTCTGGATAACGATATCAGTTTTGGGATCGGACCAGCAGGAACTGGGAAAACCTGGCTGGCAGTTGCGGCGGCTGTCGATGCACTTGAACATCATAAGATTCGGCGTATTCTGCTCACGCGGCCCGCTGTTGAGGCAGGAGAAAAACTTGGCTTTCTGCCCGGTGATCTGAGTCAGAAAGTTGACCCTTATTTGCGGCCACTTTATGACGCACTGTTTGAGATGCTAGGATTCGAACGGGTAGAAAAACTCATCGAATCCAACCTCATTGAGGTAGCTCCGCTAGCCTATATGCGTGGACGTACTCTTAACGACGCGTTCATCATTCTCGACGAAGGTCAGAACACCACCATCGAACAGATGAAAATGTTTCTGACCCGAATTGGCTTTAACTCAAAAGCCGTTATCACCGGCGATATCACGCAGATTGATCTGCCGCGCAATGTGACATCAGGGCTTCGTCACGCCATAGAAGTACTCGGCGAGGTTAGTGAGGTAAGCTTCAACTTCTTTCACAGTGAAGACGTGGTGCGACACCCCGTAGTAGCACGCATTGTAACGGCCTATCAGGCCTGGGAAGAGCGTCAGAAACCGCACAGCGAGAAGCCGCCCGAATCTAAACGTAATTCTCAGGCAACAACACAGGATACCAGATGAATCAGGCTGTTCTGGATTTACAAATCGCTAGTGAACAACGAAGCGGCCTTCCTGCGAAAACAGATTTTCAAAGCTGGCTGGATGCGCTATTTTCTGAGTTATCTTTGGTCGGTGAGGTGACAATCCGAATCGTTGATGAAGCAGAAAGCCGTAAGCTTAATCACACTTATCGGTTGAAAGATCAGCCAACAAATGTCCTCTCTTTTCCTTTTGAAACATCGGTTAAAATTGACCCTGTACTGCTAGGGGACCTGGTCATCTGCCGTCAGGTTGTGGAACAGGAAGCGAGAGAGCAGCAAAAGCAACCTGAGTCTCACTGGGCACATATGGTAATCCACGGCTGCCTCCATTTACTGGGATATGACCATAACGAACAACATGACGCTGAGGAAATGGAGTCGCTGGAAGCAAAAATTTTGTGTACTCTCGGGTATGGTGATCCTTATATTTCAGAGAGAACATAATGCCTGCTGACATAAGCCAGTTCACACTGCCGCTCCAACTGGCTGTTAAGCGACTATCTGTGCCTGTCTGTTTATCAGACAGTTCAATTTTACTAACGAGGTAAAAATAAAACACGCCATGAGCGACGATCACTCTCAGAGCAGCGACACACCCAGTCGAAAAAAAGGATTTTTTGCCCTTCTGTTGCATCAGCTTTTCCATGAGGAACCCAAAAATCGCGATGAGCTCATTGAACTTATCCGCGCTTTTGGACAAAAAGAACTGATTGACCTTGATACCCGCGACATGCTGGAAGGCGTAATGGATATCGCACAACAACGTGTCCGCGATATCATGATACCACGCTCTCAAATGGTCACGCTGCGCTGTGATCAAAGTCTGGATGAGTGCCTGAGTGTCATCATCGACTCTGCCCACTCACGCTTTCCCGTCATCAGAGAAGATAAAGATCATATCGAAGGCATTCTGATGGCTAAGGATCTGCTGCCCTTTATGAGCCAGGGTTCCGAACCGTTTAGTATAGAAAAAGTATTGCGCCCGGTAGTCGTCGTGCCAGAAAGCAAGCGCGTTGACCGTATGCTGAAAGAGTTTCGTTCTCAGCGTTATCACATGGCGATTGTCATTGATGAATTTGGCAGTGTTGCTGGTCTGGTAACGATTGAAGACATTCTTGAGATGATTGTCGGGGAAATAGAGGATGAGTACGATAACGAAGAAAATCGCGATATTCGTCAGCTCAGCCGCTACGTCTACACCCTTCACGCACTAACCTCAATCGAGGATTTTAACGATATCTTTCAAACCCGCTTCAGCGATGAAGAGGTTGATACCATTGGCGGGCTGGTCATGCAGCAATTCGGCCATCTGCCCGCACGTGGAGAAAGCATAGAAATTGACGGCTATCAATTTAAAGTAGCAGGAGCAGACAGCCGCCGTATCATTCAGGTACATGTCCGTATTCCTGAAAACGCAAAACAACCGCTTCTGGACGAATAATATTCAGCCATGTTAATGAACCAACTGTTGCAATCGCAGCGATTTCGTCTGTTAGTCGGCGCGTTAACCGGTGCCTGCGGTACGCTGGCTTTTTCGCCTTATAACGTCTGGCCTGCGGCTTTCATCTCCCTTGTAGGATTGCAGGCTCTGACGCTTTCCCGCCGCCCTGTCCAGGCGGCAGCTATTGGTTTTGCGTGGGGCATGGGGCTTTTTGGCACGGGCATCAACTGGGTTTACGTCAGTATTGCCACGTTTGGCGGGATGCCCGCCCCGGTCAATGTGCTGCTCGTGGTGCTGCTTGCAGCATGGCTTTCACTCTACCCAATGCTATTCAGTCTGTTACTAAGCCGCCTGCTTCCCGCCTGCTCAAAGGTCCGTCTGGCGCTGGCCGCTCCTGTACTATGGCAGGTTACCGAATTCTTACGCAGCCATGTACTCACGGGGTTTCCATGGCTGCAATTCGGCTACAGTCAGACAGACGGGCCCCTAAGAGGGATTGCCCCCATCCTTGGGGTCGGGGGGATCACTTTTGTAATGATGGCAATCAGTGGTCTGGTGGTTTTTGGAGTGCTACGACGTCACTGGCAAAGTGTAGCGGGTGCCCTGTTGTTATTGTTATCTGCCTGGCCATTGTGCCGAATCAGCTGGTATCAGACTGAGCCCGAACGCACTGTAAACATTGCTCTGGTCCAGGGTAATATTACTCAGTCGCTTAAATGGGATCCTGATCAGCTACACAGAACCCTTGAGATTTACACCTCAATGAGCCACCCGCTTATCGGCAAAGACCAGATCATTATCTGGCCTGAATCGGCTATCACTGATCTGGAAAGTAATCAGCAACCTTTTCTCAAATCCGCTGATAAAACACTGCGACAACAGGCGAGTTCACTGATAACAGGAATTATTGACTCGCGCCTTCAGAATAACCATTTTAACGACTACAACTCTATCATCGTATTAGGGGAAGAAACGCCATACAACTATCAGAGTCAGGCGCGTTATCAAAAACATCACCTTGTTCCCTTTGGTGAGTTCGTCCCGCTGGAAACGTTGTTGCGTCCTCTGGCACCGTTCTTTAATTTGCCGATGTCCTCTTTTAGCCGCGGGGCTTATATCCAGCCCCAGCTTAAGGTCAGTGGTTATAACTTTACACCGGCAATCTGTTATGAAATCGTTCTGGGTCAACAGGTCCGCGATAATTTTCGTCCTGACACAGACTTCCTGCTTACTATCTCAAACGATGCCTGGTTTGGTCACTCTATTGGACCATGGCAGCATTTTCAGATGGCCCGAATGCGGGCACTTGAACTGGGGCGTCCGCTTCTGCGCAGTACTAACAATGGGGTTACTGCGGTAATCAATGCGGATGGCTCGATCGCCAGCATCCTGCCGCAGTTTACACGCGAGGTACTGGAAGCACGTGTCGCGCCAGCACGTGGTTTAACTCCCTGGGCCTTAAGCGGTAATTTGTCTGTCTGGCTGCTAACACTTATTACAGCACTGACTGCTCTAATTATTCTCCGGCGCAATCGATAACAGCGCCAGCACTACGGCGCCTGACACGAGCACTGACAACACACCGTCATCTTTAACAATATCACTATGACAAAACCGGTATGATGCAAATAAGTATCCTGAATCAATAATTCAGCGCTTCTGACCGATAACAACCATCATTCCCACACAATAGCTCCCTCATTTTTATCCTGCTGCTACGCCCTGAAAGCCCTGCAACAGACTATGACATGACAACACCCGGCGCCATGTTATGAAAGAGCCGTTGATGAAGGGAACTCCGGCACTACCACAAACGTTGAAATAGTACAAAACGACAGCTGTTAAATACACATGATGAGGCATAGTTCTCAAAAAAAGAAACTTTTAATCATATAACTATCAAATTTAGATTATTTTATGGACCAAATAAAAAAATCAGAAAACTTCAATTATTGCAGGGTTATCTGACTTACACAGGCGCACGCGACGATGCCTGCCTCCTCCCGGATTATCATCACTGTACACTCTGCTCAGAGAGACTAAATCAGATAATACTGCGGGAGAGTCTGGCAATCCTCTCGCTTACGAATATCAGGAATTTCTCACCACCGTTCTGGCGCGGCTGTTTTAGCTGCACCAATGCTACTTAAGGAATATGTTATGCAATTACGTAAACTGGCGCTCCCTCTCATGCTGCTTGGAGCAGCCTCTGCCTCCAGCCAGGCCGAAGAGTTAACCGGTACGGTACACTTAAAAAAATTAACGACAGCGGTGTTGTCATCGTTGGACATCGTGAGTCCTCTGTACCCTTCTCTTATTACGACAACCAGCGCCATGTGGTGGGTTATTCCCAGCAATATTCTGACGCTATTGTCGGGGCGCTAAAAATCGCACTTAATAAGCCTGACCTCAAAGTAAAAATGCTACCTGTTACGTCACAAAACCGCATACCGCTTTTACAAAATGGAACTTATGATTTTGAATGCGGCTCGACCACCAATAATGCAGAACGCCAGAAACAGGCAGCCTTTTCAAATACCATTTTCATTGTGGGCACCCGTCTGTTAACCAAAAAGGGAGGGCCAGTTAAAGATTTTTCTGACCTCAAAGGTAAAACCGTTGTGGTGACATCAGGCACTACCTCAGAAAAGCTCCTGAACAACCTGAATGATGAGAAAAAAATGGGAATGCGTATTATCAGCGCTAAAGATCACGGTGATTCATTCCGCACCCTTGAGAGTGGTCGTGCAGTTGCTTTTATGATTGATGATGCACTGCTGGCAGGTGAACGCGCTAAAGCAAAGCAGCCCGGCCAATGGGAAATTACAGGAACTCCTCAAACTAAAGAGGCCTATGGCTGCATGTTACGCAAAGATGACCAGCCTTTTAAAGCGCTTGTAGACAAAACAATTGCTTCTGCCCAGACCTCTGGCAAGGCGGAAGAATGGTTTACTATCTGGTTCAGACAGCCAATACCGCCTAAAAACCTCAATCTCAACTTTGATCTGTCACCAGACATGAAGGCGCTTTTCACCTCTCCTAATGACAAAGCGTTAGACTGACAGCGGCAACCAGCATTAACCTGCATCGCCGTTTGCTGAATGCACCCATCACAAAACACATAAGATAGCGATGGTACAGATTCATCCGCAGCAGTAAACGGCTTCTACAATAAGGACAGCCTGACTTATCTCTACAGCAGTCAATTGCTCTGGGGGATGATTAAAATAAAGTATGTTACCCGGATGAGATGAATAGTTAACAATCTCTCATCATTTCAGGTAGACATAACGCGCTTTTTTAACGGAGTATTTATGTACACAGACTGGAATTGGGGAATATTTTTTCAGCCAGCCCCGTTCGGTAATACTACCTATCTCGGCTGGCTTTGGGATGGTTTTCAGGTCACCATTGCTCTATCGGTTTGCTCCTGGATTATTGCTTTTCTGATTGGCTCACTATTTGGCATTTTACGTACGCTGCCCCAACGGTGGCTCTCTGGCGCTGGCACCTGTTTTGTCGAATTATTCCGTAACATTCCTCTTATTGTTCAATTCTTTATCTGGTATCTGGTCATCCCTGAACTACTACCCACTTCGATTAGCAGCTGGTTCAAACAGGAGCTTGATCCTAACATTCAGTTCTTTATTTCGTCAGTCTGCTGCCTGAGCCTATTCACTGCCGCCCGCGTTTGTGAGCAAGTTCGTTCCGCCATTCAATCACTACCCCAAGGCCAGCAGAGTGCGGGACTAGCGATGGGACTGACGCTACCTCAGACTTACCGCTATGTTCTGTTGCCAAATGCATATCGCATTATTATCCCGCCAATGACCTCTGAGATGCTCAATCTGGTAAAAAATTCATCTGTGGCTTCCACCATTGGCCTGGCAGAGATGACGGCTCAAGCCAGTAAACTACTTGATTACTCAGCCCACGCCTGGGAATCTTTTACTGCCATTACGCTGGCCTATATCGCTATCAATCTGGTGATTATGACATGCATGGCCTGGATTGAACGCAGAGTGAATCTGCCTGGCAATCTGGGAGCTAAATAATGTATCAATTCGACTGGAGTACAATTCTGCCCAATCTACCTTTCCTGGCTGCGGGAATGGTAGTAACACTAAAAATCACTCTGATTGCCATTGTCGCTGGGATTTTATGGGGTACATTGCTGGCAGTAATGCGCCTCTCAAACATCAAACCACTGAGCTTTCTGGCCTATTTTTATGTCAGTCTGTTTCGTTCTGTTCCACTGATAATGGTTCTGCTGTGGTTTTATCTGGTCGTACCGAGTTTGCTGCAAAATGTACTGGTATTATCACCCGCGAATGATATTCGTCTGATCTCTGCCATCATCGCTTTCTCGTTGTTCGAAGCCGCCTATTACAGCGAAATCATCCGCGCAGGTATCAAGAGTGTTACAGCCGGCCGGTCGGATGCGGCGTTAGCACTAGGCATGACCCACATCCAGTCTATGCGCCTGATTATTCTGCCACAGGCATTCCGGGCCATGATTCCGCTGTTACTAACCCAGGGTATTGTCCTGTTCCAGGATACTTCTCTGGTTTATGTTTTGAGTCTGGCTGACTTTTTCCGCACCGCCGATACTATTGGTATTAATAGCGGTACCGAAGTTGAGATGGTGCTGTTTGCCGGTGCCGTTTATTTTGCCATCAGCCTCAGCGTATCACTGCTGGTTGGTTACATAAAGAAAAAAAGGAGCGTTTAAATGATCTCCATGAACAATGTTTCAAAGTGGTATGGCCAGTTTCAGGTGCTTGCCAATTGCTCTGTTGAGGTCAATACGGGCGAAGTTGTAGTAGTGTGCGGGCCTTCCGGCAGCGGTAAATCCACTCTGATAAAAACAGTCAATGGACTGGAATCCGTTCAGCAGGGCACTATAACCGTCAATGGTACTGAGGTGACTAATAAAAAACCAATCTGGCTACACTCCGGTCCCGTGTGGGGATGGTATTCCAGCATTTTGAACTGTTCCCCCATCTGACTATCATCGAAAATCTGACCCTGGCCCAGATAAAGGTGCTAAAACGAACCCGCCAGGAAGCGCTGATTAAAGGGATGAATCTCCTCGAGCGGGTGGGACTGAGTACTCATGCCAACAAACACCCAGGTCAGCTATCCGGAGGGCAGCAGCAGCGGGTTGCAATAGCACGTGCACTTTGTATGGATCCCGTTGCTATGCTATTCGATGAACCAACCTCCGCACTTGACCCAGAGATGATTAACGAAGTGCTGGATGTCATGACAGAGCTGGCAAATGATGGTATGACCATGATGGTGGTCACACATGAGATGGGCTTTGCCCGCAAAGTCGCAGACCGGATTATCTTTATGGACGAGGGAGTGATTATTGAAGATACCAGCAAAGATAACTTTTTTGGCTACTCCACATCCGAACGGGCACATGATTTTCTGGCTAAAATTTTACACTAATCCTACGGCTGGTCATCTTTTTGTGGGGGGGATTCCCCCCATGCCACCTGCGGAAAAACTGTTTTACTACCAGAAAGCAGAAAGCGTACATCGCATATTATCGGTATAAAAGTTACAGCCATTTTATCCAGGACAGATGTTCAAACCCGCTTCCCTTCATGTTACCAGGATAAAAAAGCTATTACTTCAGGGTGTAAAAGGCTCACGGTGAAAGTGACTATGACCGCATTTCGGGCAGCGCTCCAGGATTTCGGCGGTGTAAATCGCACGGGTGAAATGACATTTTTCACATATCAGATTACCCAGACCAACCACTTCACCACTCTGGTAGACACCGTGATGCCTGAGATCCACAAACAGATCGCGCCACTCAAGCTGGCTACGATCAGTAATGTCTGCCAGCTCTTTCCAGAGACTCTGACGCACTATGCGCATAAACAGGGAATCCGGGCGCTGTTCATCATAGCCTTGAGCAAATGTTTTGATGTCACGGCGTACTGATTTAAGTACCTGCTGCTGTTCATCGGGGGTCAGAGCACTGTGTGTATTAAGGTGATCTCGCGCATAAGACATCAACCTGTCAATATCCCTCTCCCCCCGGTCCAGCCGTTTCGCCAGCAGTGCAACAGTTTCATGCCAGGCGCGTATAACGTCACTCATAGTTATTCTCCTGAATCGAACAAATTTCCTCTTTATCAAGTTTACATAAATCATGATGTTTTGATGTATTAAAACCGCATCAATTACAGCTGTTAACAGCATCCGGCGCTATTGCTGTTGTTGCGCCGGATGCTTATCGGCTATGCTATGCAAATTTTGAAGAACAAACGCAACTGTAGCCAGTTATGGCTGACTGTATCCTATGACTTAAGGAACACCGCCCGTCATGCAAGAGCAATACCGTCCGGATGAGATAGAGGCCCTGGTACAACAGCACTGGGAAGAGAAACAGACATTCCGGGTTACTGATGACCCAGGTAAAGAGAAGTATTATTGCCTTGCCATGCTGCCTTACCCTTCTGGTTACCTGCATATGGGGCATGTCCGTAACTATACCATCAGTGATGTTATCTCCCGCTATCAGCGAATGCTGGGCAAAAATGTTCTGCAACCCATCGGATGGGACGCATTTGGCCTGCCCGCTGAAAATGCGGCAGTGAAAAACCACACTGCCCCCGCGCGCTGGACGTATGAGAACATCGCGTATATGAAAAATCAGATCAAACAGCTAGGTTTCGCCTATGACTGGAGCCGGGAGCTTACCACCTGTAAACCAGAGTATTACCGCTGGGAGCAGTGGTTTTTTACCCAGTTGTATCAAAAGGGGCTGGTTTACAAAAAAACCTCGGCGGTGAACTGGTGTCCAAACGATCAAACCGTGCTCGCCAATGAACAAGTGATCGACGGCTGTTGCTGGCGCTGTGACACCAAAGTAGAACGTAAAGAGATCCCCCAATGGTTTATCAAAATTACCGACTATGCGCAGGAACTGCTCGACGATTTGGATAAACTAACAGAGTGGCCGGAAACGGTCAAAACCATGCAGCGTAACTGGATTGGCCGCTCTGAAGGGGTAGAAATAACCTTTGATGTTTGCAACGACACCAGAAAATTAACGGTTTACACTACCCGCCCGGATACCCTAATGGGGGCAACCTGTATTGCCATCGCTGCTGATCATCCGCTGGCGGATAAAGCCAGCACTGATAATCCGGCACTGGCTGATTTCATTGATAGCTGCCGTCATACCAGAATGGCAGAAGCTGACATGGCCACTATGGAGAAAAAAGGAATGGCTACCGGCCTTCTGGCATGCCATCCTTTAACAGGTGAAAAAATTCCTGTCTGGGTGGCTAACTTTGTGTTGATGGAATACGGCACAGGAGCGGTGATGGCCGTTCCGGCTCATGACCAGCGCGACTGGGAGTTCGCTACCAAATATAGCCTGCCCATCAAACCGGTTATTCTCAATGAAGATGGCAGCGAACCCGATGTCATGTCAGGCGCTATGTCTGGCAAAGGCGTACTATATAATTCTGGTGAATACAGCGGCCTCGATAACCAGTCCGGATTTAATGCTATTGCGGACAAACTCTCCGCCCTGGGCAAAGGTAAAAGAACAGTCAATTACCGTCTGCGTGACTGGGGTGTTTCCAGACAGCGCTACTGGGGAGCTCCTATCCCGATGGTGACTCGCGAGGATGGTGAGGTAGTACCAACACCAGAGGATCAGCTGCCAGTCCGTTTGCCAGAGGAGGTGGTTATGGATGGCATCATCAGCCCGATCAAATCCGACCCCGAGTGGGCCAAAACCACGGTTGATGGCCAGACGGGCCAGCGTGAAACAGATACTTTCGATACGTTCATGGAATCATCCTGGTATTATGCCCGTTATACCTGCCCGGACTACAACGAAGGTATGCTGGATCCAGCCGTAGCAAATTACTGGCTGCCAGTTGATCAGTACGTCGGCGGTATTGAGCATGCCATCATGCATCTAATGTATTTCCGTTTCTTTCACAAATTGCTGCGTGATGCGGGGCTGGTCAGCTCCAGTGAGCCAGCAAAACGGCTATTGTGCCAGGGGATGGTGCTGGCCGATGCCTTTTACTATGTTGGAACCAACAATCAACGTACCTGGGTCGCACCCGGTGACGTGAGCATCGAACGCGATAATAAAGGCCGCATCATCAAAGCAATTGATAAAGCGGGTAACCTGCTGGTCTATGCGGGCATGAGCAAGATGTCCAAGTCAAAAAATAATGGTATCGACCCTCAGGAGATGGTAGAGCGCTACGGTGCCGATACTGTTCGCCTGTTTATGATGTTCGCTTCACCCGCAGAGATGACCCTTGAATGGCAGGAGTCTGGTGTAGAGGGTGCTAATCGCTTCCTGAAACGACTCTGGAAACTGGTTTATGACCATATCACCAGGAAAGATGCGCTCACCCCACTCAACAGTGCAGCACTGAATGATTCTCAGCGAGCACTGCGGCGTTCCCTGCACAAAACGATTGCTAAAGTCAGCGATGACATTGGCCGCCGGCAAACCTTTAATACTGCCATTGCAGCAATTATGGAATTGATGAATAAACTGACTCGTGCGCCACAGGAGAGTGAGCAGGATCGAGCATTGATGCAGGAAGCATTGCTGGCTGTTGTCTGCATGCTCAGCCCCTTTACCCCACACATCTGCTTCATACTATGGCGGGCGCTTGGCGGTAAGGGTAATATCGATAATGCCAGCTGGCCCCAGGCAGATAACACTTCTATGGCAGAGGAGTCATTACTGATTGTTGTGCAGGTGAATGGCAAAGTACGCGCTAAAGTTAACGCTCCCATTGATGCAACCCAGCAGCAAATTGAGGCACTCGCCTTACAGGACCAGACGGTGGCAAAACATCTTGAAGGTGTTACTATCCGTAAAGTTATCTATGTTGCAGGCAAACTGCTCAACCTGGTGGCGGGATGATGTTTAACATGCGCACCCACCAGCCCATGTCAACCCTGTTTCTCACCCTGGCACTACTGGTAACCGCTGGTTGTGGTTTTCACTTGCGCGGGACGACATCAGTTCCCTGTGCACTACGAACACTCGTTGTGGAGAGTTCTGACCCCTACGGCCCTTTATCACGCGCTGTGCGCGCAGAGTTACGCTTAAACAACGTTATGATCGTTGATAGTGCCCGCAAAAACAGTAACTATCTGCCCGCACTGCGGCTGGGCTCGGAATCGATAACCCGTGATTCTGCCTCACTATTTCAGGATGGTAAAACTGCTGAGTATCAGATAACGTTGACAGTCACGGCACAGATAGTAATACCTGATGATGGCATTTACCCGATCTCGGCAACAGTGTTTCGCTCATTCTTCGATAACCCGCTGGCCGCGCTGGCGAAAGACTCAGAGCAGAACATTATTTTAGGTGAGATGCGTATTCAGGCAGTTGATCAACTGGTACGCAAATTACTGGCAGTCAACGCTGCGGGGGACGGAAAACGTAACACCACCACCAGCGAGAAGGAGAGTTCTGTTAAGCCGGATAGCCAGCCTCACATCGGCCAGGGTCGGCCATGTCAATGATCAGGATTTATCCTGAACAACTTCAGGGGGAATTGCAGCGAAAGCTGCGTCCCTGTTACATTCTGACAGGCAACGACCCACTGTTGCTACAGGAGAGTCAGGACGCTATCCGCTCTTACGCACAAGAGCAGGGGTTCACTGAACATCACAACATCATGCTGGATAACCAGACGGACTGGCAGGAACTCTTCACCCGTTGTCATGAACGCAGCCTTTTCTCATGCCGCCAGTCACTGACATTAGTCACTCCGGAAACTGGCCCTGACACCACTATGGCAACAAATCTGACCACGTTAGGGGCTCATCTGCACAACGATATCTTATTGATTCTGTGCTGCGCAAAACTGACACGGGCACAGGAAAACAGCACCTGGTACAAAACACTCAGCACCCATGCAGTGCTGGTATCCGTCCAGACACCCGAGCAGGCACATCTGCCCCGCTGGGTGCGCGCTCGGGCAACCTCTCTCAATTTGCAACCTGATAAGGCAACGGTACAGCTGCTCTGTTACTGCTATGAAGGCAATCTTCTGGCACTTGCACAAGCGCTGGAACGTCTGGCGCTACTATGGCCAGACGGTAAATTAACGCTGCCGCGCGTTGAATCTGCTATTGATGATGCCTCTCACTTTACGGCATTTCACTGGGTTGATGCTCTGCTGGCAGGTAAGAGCAGGCGAGCGCTGCATATTCTGCATCAGCTAAACCAGGAGGACAGTGAACCGGTTATTTTAGTGCGCACGCTACAACGCCAGCTACTCACCCTGCTGACGATAGAACGTCAGGTGAAATCACTGTCACTTCGTCAGGCACTGGACAAACATGGTGTCTGGCAGAGCCGTCGTCCGCTATTTACAGAAGCTTTGCGGCGCCTGTCTGGCGCAGGGCTGACACGCGCTATTCACCAGCTCACACATATTGAACTGATGCTGAAACAAAGCCATGGAGAGAGAGTATGGGACGAATTACAGACATTAAGCCTGATGTTAACCTATCCTGATTTTCAGGGAATGCCAGCCTGTGACTAACAGCCCCTCACTACACGCGCTATTAGGTGGAACATTTGATCCTGTCCACTACGGGCATCTCAGACCAGCACAGGCGCTAGCAGCTCAGGTCGGGCTGACTAAAATCACTCTACTACCCAATAATACCCCACCCCACCGTAAGCAACCTGAGGCATCATCTGCCCAGCGGGTGGCTATGATGCGTCTGGCAATCGCCGGTAATGCCCTATTTGATATAGACTTACGGGAATTACACCGGGATACTCTCTCCTATACCATTGATACTTTAACCGCACTGCGTAAAGAACGGGGGCGCAGGCAACCACTGGCATTTATCATTGGTATGGACTCGCTGCTCACCTTGCCAACCTGGCATCGTGGATATGAGCTGCTTGATGTCTGCCATCTGCTGGTATGCCCACGTCCCGGTTATAAGCAGCAAACCGCGAGCCAGCAGAACGAATCATGGACAGTAAAATATCTGACCGACGATCCAGCTCGATTGCATCAGCAACCTGCCGGATGTATCTTCCTTGCCAGTACCCCATTAATTGACATCTCTGCAACAGAGATTCGCCGCCGTCGCCATCTGGGTCTCCCTTATGACGATTTGTTACCTGCTTCCGTGCGCAGATTCATAGATCAAAAAGGGCTGTATCGCCCTAAACTATGAGGCATGATATAATCATCACGCCAGAATTTTTCCATTCAACGGCAGTTGCAAGACAGGTGAATGAGATCAAACCAGTACGTTATTTACAAACTTTACTGCCCGCACCTGCGTACCCTTGCCAGGTCAGATTCAGCACATACCATAATAGTAATAACCGCCTGACAAATCAGGCACAGAACGACTGATTCCTGAGGCACAATTCACCTCATGATCATCACGTTCTGCAACCTCATAAAACAGTTATTGATTTGAGAAGTTGCGTTGGTTTTAGATATTTTATTAAGTCAGTCTGGTGCAAAATCCGGCATATCAGAAAGACTAAGACAGCAACCAGGAGGGAGAACCTTTTGCAACCAGAAACACTCGAAAAGTTTGTCATTAATAAAATAGATGATCTTAAAGGCCAGGATATTGTTTCAGTTGATGTGCAAGGCAAATCTGCCATAACCGACTGTATGGTTATCTGCACTGGCACCTCTGATCGCCATGTATTAGCGATTGCCAGCCACCTGGTCCAGCAGTCACAAGCCGCAGGCCACATTCCTCTGGGCGTGGAAGGAGGTAAACGTGCCGCCGACTGGGTAGTCGTCGACCTCGGTGATGTGATGGTTCATGTGATGCAGCAGGAGAGCCGCCATATGTATGCACTGGAAAAGCTCTGGAGTTAAGGGGTGAAATTACAGCTGGTCGCCGTGGGGACTAAAATGCCTGGCTGGGTGCATAGTGGTTTTATGGAATATGTCCGCCGTTTTCCCAGAGATATGCCGCTGGAGCTGGCGGAGATACCAGCAGGCAAGCGCGGCAGGCATGCCGACAGCAGACGCCTGCTTGATAGAGAGGGAGAGTTAATGCTGTCTGCCACTGGCAAGGGGAACCGGATAGTTACACTGGACCTTTCCGGGCAGGCGTGGGAAAGCCCGGAACTTGCCATCCAGCTTGAACGCTGGAGGCAGGATGGCCGCGATGTTAGTCTGTTGATTGGCGGTCCTGAAGGTTTGGCCCCCGCATGTAAGGCAGCGGCGGAACAAAGCTGGTCTCTCTCTGCGCTGACGTTTCCTCATCCGTTGGTTCGTGTACTGGTTGCCGAAAGCCTCTATCGTGCCTGGAGTATTACGGCAAATCATCCTTATCATCGAGAATAACTGTTTTGCTTAACTGGACTCATTACCCAGCGGATGAAATTACAACACAACTTTTTTCGTGATTACACGGCTGAACAAGCGCTGTTTGCCCGACGTGCCCTAATCGCCTTTGTTGGCGTTTTGCTGCTCTCAACACTGCTGATAGTCAATCTTTATCATCTGCAAATCGATGACTATCAATCCTATAGCACGCGATCAAATGAAAACCGCATTAAGCTGGTACCTATCCCACCAAGCCGCGGCGTAATTTATGATCGTAATGGCGTACTACTGGCGCTCAACCGCACTATTTATCAGATTGAAGTGACACCGGACAAAGTTAAAGATCTGCAACAAACGCTTAAGGGTCTGCGCCCTGTTGTTAATCTCACCGATGAAGATATTGATAATTTCCAGAAAGAGCGCCTGCGATCACGTCGTTTCACCTCCATCCCGCTGAAAACAGCCCTTAACGACATTCAGGTTGCCCGTTTTGCGGTTAATCAGTACCGCTTCCCCGGTGTTGAAGTAAAAACGTATCAGCGTCGCTACTATCCTTATGGCGCTGCACTGACACACATTATTGGTTACGTATCTAAAATCAATGATCGCGATGTAGAAAGACTGACCCAGGAAGAAAAACTGGGAAATTACGCTGCAACACGTGATATTGGCAAACTGGGGATTGAGCGCTATTACGAGGATCAGCTGCACGGTAAAACGGGTTATGAGGAGGTCGAAGTTAATAATCGTGGCCGCGTTATCCGCCAGTTGCATGAAGAGCCCCCTCAGGCAGGACGTGATATCTGGCTGACCATTGATCTCAAACTACAACAGTACATTGAAACACTCCTTGGTAAAAGTCGCGGTGCGGTAGTCGTAAGCGATCCTCATAACGGCGATTTACTGGCGATGGTTTCAACACCAAGTTATGATCCCAATTTATTTGTCAATGGCATCTCTTCTAAAGCCTACAACAAGCTGCTCAGTGATCAGAACCGGCCACTGATTAATCGGGCAACTCAGGGAGTCTACCCGCCAGCATCAACCGTTAAGCCTTATGTCGCTGTATCCGCACTCAGCACTCATGTCATCAATCTTAATACCTCACTGTTCGATCCGGGCTGGTGGCAGCTACCTGGAACAACCAAACGTTATCGTGACTGGAAAAGATGGGGGCATGGGCATCTTAATGTCACTAAAGCACTCGAAGAGTCTGCGGACACTTTTTTTTACCAGGTCGCTTTTGATATGGGAATTGACAGACTTAGTGACTGGATGGGCAAATTTGGTTATGGTCATTTGACGGGCATTGATCTGGCGGAAGAGCGGGCTGGAAATATGCCCACCCGCCAGTGGAAAATGCAACGATTTAAGCAGCCATGGTATCAGGGAGATACTATCCCGGTTGGCATTGGTCAGGGGTACTGGACTGCAACGCTAATGCAGATGAATAAGGCGCTGATGATCCTGCTCAACGATGGCGTTATTAAGGTGCCTCATCTCATGCAAAGTACCAGTCTGAATGGCCAGAAGGTGTACTATGCTCAGCCACCCTCTACCCCGATTGGAGATGTTCATTCCGGTTACTGGGAAATTGCGAAAATGGGTATGTACGGCGTCGCTAACCACCCCAACGGTACAGCGCAAAAAAGTTTTTCTGACGCACCCTATGAGATCGCCGCAAAATCAGGAACAGCGCAGGTATTCGGTCTGAAAGAGAATGAAGTCTATAATGCCCACAAAATTCCAGAACGTTTACGTGACCATAAATTAATGATTGCTTTCGCCCCATACCAGAATCCTCGTGTCGCCATCACCATGATTTTGGAAAACGGTGGCGATGGCCCAGCGGTGGGTACCATAATGCGCCAGATACTCGACCACATCATCCTCGGCGATAATAACACCAGGCTACCAGATGCCGACCCAACGGCGCCGGGATATGAAGGGGAATAAACGGTATGAATGATAGCACCCAAAAAAAATCACTCTGGATGCGTTTCCATCTTGACCCCTTTTTTTTACTCGTCATTACCCTACTGCTGATTTATAGCGCCATTGTTATCTGGAGTGCCAGCGGTCAGGATATTGGTATGCTGGAGCGAAAACTGGCACAAATCAGTTTCGGTTTTATCATCATGATCGCCATGGCTCAGATACCCCCTCGCATCTATGAAGGCTGGGCCCCATACCTTTACATTATCTGTATTATTCTTTTGATAGCAGTGGACGTATTCGGCCAGATTTCTAAAGGCGCACAGCGCTGGCTTGACCTCGGGATTGTCCGGTTCCAACCTTCAGAAATTGCTAAAATTGCCGTTCCGCTGATGGTAGCGCGTTTTGTCAATCGTGATATCTGCCCTCCCAGCCTGAAAAATACTGCGCTTGCACTGATACTAATCTTCATGCCAACGCTACTGGTTGCCGCTCAGCCGGACCTCGGCACCGCGATTCTGATTGCCGCCTCTGGCCTGTTTGTACTGTTTCTTTCTGGCATGAGCTGGAAACTGATTGGTATCGCTGTTTTACTGGTAGCCGGGTTCATTCCGGTGCTATGGTTTTTCCTTATGCACGACTATCAGCGCAATCGCATTATGATGCTTCTCAACCCGGAAAGTGACCCTCTCGGAGCCGGTTACCATATCATTCAATCTAAAATCGCCATCGGGTCCGGTGGCTTACGTGGTAAAGGATGGTTGCATGGCACTCAGTCACAACTTGAGTTTTTGCCTGAACGCCACACAGACTTTATCTTTGCAGTGCTGGCTGAAGAGCTCGGTTTGATCGGTGTGCTGCTCCTGCTGGCACTTTATTTACTACTAATCGTGCGCGGCCTTGTCATCGCATCACGAGCACAAAATACTTTCGGCCGGGTAATGGCTGGCGGATTAATGCTGATATTGTTCGTTTATGTGTTTGTGAATATCGGCATGGTGAGCGGTATTTTACCCGTAGTAGGGGTGCCTCTTCCTCTGGTTAGCTATGGAGGTTCCGCACTCATCGTATTAATGGCGGGTTTTGGTATTGTAATGTCGATACATACTTACCGAAAATTATTGTCAAAAAATGTTTAACAAAAATCAGAGGCACTACAAAGAGATAGTGCCGGCATTATCTGATCAAAGCACATAGCGGAACTAAGAAGAGAGCAGGGACATGGACTTTTCAGTTGTGAACCTACAGGCACCTGCCAGCGGCGTCAAAAGCCACCTCGCTCCCGCTGCGTTTCGGCCTTCTAAACACCCCCTCTCTGTCTGGCTTTAATGCCGGACAGTACCGCTCAGTACGCAGATTATATGCAGTACTCTGCAAGGGCATGCACGCACCGAGCGCTATGACCTGACTGTGCGTTATTCTCCTCCAGCAAACCATCCTGGTTACATTCTGACAAACTTATTACTCAAAGATAGCTGTAGCCCTGCCTGGCATTTGTTATAGTAGCTCTTCTTTTGATTCTTTGCCTGCTAACGTCCGGAACATGAAAATCAAACAATATTGGACTCTATCAAACCGACTCACAAAGGCAGCCATCTTTACGCTTAGTTTCATGCCTCTGGTTCATGCACAAAACATCGATATCACGACACTCATCCCAGGAGTACCTGCTATCGATGCGGAAGCATATATTCTGATGGATTATAATTCTGGTAAGGTGCTGGCGGAGAAAAATGCAGACACACGGCGCGACCCGGCCAGCTTAACAAAAATGATGACTAGCTATGTAATTGGTCAGGCCGTGAAAGCGGGAAAAATTCATCAGGACGATGTTGTTACTATAGGTAAAGATGCCTGGGCTGCGGGTAACCCCATTTTTAAAGGTTCCTCGTTAATGTTTCTCGAACCGGGTAATCGCGTCACTGTTGCACAGCTGACTCGGGGCATTGTGCTACAGTCTGGCAATGATGCCTGCGTAGCAATGGCAGACTACGTTGCTGGAAGCCCGCAAGTGTTTGTAGGGCTGATGAATGATTACGTAAATAAACTCGGGCTACAAAATACGCATTTCCTCACTGTTCATGGGCTGGATGCCGACGGCCAGTATAGTACAGCCCGCGATATGGCCCTGCTGGGGCAGGCTTTAATCCGTGATGTTCCTGATGAATATGCCATCTACAAAGAAAAAGAGTTCACTTTTAATAATATTCGTCAGCCAAATCGCAACGGTTTGCTTTGGGATAACACCCTGAACGTTGACGGAATCAAAACAGGCCATACCAAAGCAGCCGGTTATAATCTGGTTGCTTCAGCTACCGCAGGCAACATGCGTCTTATCTCCGCGGTACTCGGCGGCCATTCTTATGGGGGCCGGGAAAAAGAAAGTAAGAAGTTACTCTCCTGGGGATTCCGTTTTTTCCAGACAGTTCAGCCGCTAAAAACCGGAACACCGCTTATGTCTGTACCCGTATGGTTTGGTAATGCTGATTATGCCGGGCTGGGGCTGAGTACCCCGACTCATCTGACCATCCCACGCGGTCGCGAAAAAGATCTGAAAAGCAGCTATACCCTGACCAGCCACGAACTTCATGCCCCACTGGCTAAGAATCAAGTAGTCGGAACCATCGATTTTTTACTGGATGGTCATATCATTGAAAAACGCCCTTTAGTGGTTCTTAATGAGATCCCCAAAGGCAACTTTTTTAGTCGTATGATCGACTACGTCAGGCTCATATTCCACCGCTGGTTTGGCTGATAAATCTTTGCTCATGGCATTATGCTGGAACAGGCTGGCAGCAAATGGCAGATGTTATCTTTCATCACGTGATCAATTTCACACTGCTGCGGTGCCCCGAACACACATAGTGCCTGAGAGCCATACTCAAATGACTTCATGAACGATGATACTGATCAGATAAAGACAGCCCGGTTAAAGCTATTCGCTAACTGAAACGTTCTGATTTCTTTGAATATGTTTGAATCTGTTTTCAGTGCTATAGCTCGTTCACTACGCCATGTATAGTGCACTTAAAATGTTATGGGAATTTCCCTGCCTTTTTTAATCTCACTATCAACTGCGATAGCCCTGCTTATGCTGGCGATGACATACGAAACGCAGAACCTAACTATTTATAGAGGGATTTACCGCACGTCTGGGGGTGCTGGATTACGATATCCTTGCCGCTGTGCATGCAGGACAAATAATAGCCAAACAGGCGAAAGCAGTTAAATCTATTGGTTCTTTCGATCTGACTCTTATGCGCAGTGCAGTTTTTAGAGACAGGGTTATTGAACATACTTTCCAGCAATCAGTATCCCAGTCTGTCAGCAGGATGAACTCAATATTACAGTACTTGATGACCAGTTAAGCACTGTTGCATTTCTTCTAACCCCCCTAAATTTAGTCTTATTCTTAGATTGTCATCGAATTTGAAGCTTCTGGAATTAACACGGTGGTTCAGACGTTGCTTAACCTGAAAACCATGGTGCCTGTAGAAATCGATAGCCCCTTCATTGGTGATGGCAACGTCCAGTTCTATTGCGCAATAGCTTCGCTTTCAAGCTCTGTCGATTTCGTTATGTAACAACCAGGAACCAATTCTTTTACCAGCAAACACAGGGGTAACAGAGAAATTGTAAAGAAACCAAGATTCCAGACTGGGGTTGGGTTGGGGTGAGACTGAAGCCAGTAGCCTGAGAAAACGTTTAATGGCCTGATAATGGAGGGTAAAAACTGAGGAACGAAACCACAGTACCGAGATCAAGGAACCAGCGCTCCTGCCGCTCATAGGCGGACACCATGCCCAGGCATTTATTGTTCCATACTGCCAGACGATATCTGGACTAACCGAAATATCCTCGATTGAGGAGGAATACCGGCATAAAGTATTTGCGCCGCTGTACATCCGGACTGTAGATAACGCGTTGAACCGCAGGGGAAAGGTTGTCGGGCAGGTCAATTACCTGCCTCGCATGAGCGGGCACGGCGGAACAGTACTACAGGCTATCAGGAGAAAAATCAATTATTCAGGTTCACCCCTGGCAGACTGAAAAGCTCCAGCGCACTGGTCTGTCTAGATACACCCTCTTTAAGGCGGTAGCTAAATATCGATTAAGCCTGGAAGATTTCTATTGTCAGCACTAATAATTAAGTTCTGACGTAGAATTTATTACCAAGCTTGGTTGTTATCAGTGCTTGCCTGCTTGTGCTTGAAGGAATAATTATTGTAGATGCCAATGTAAATAAATATTGTCACATTTTGTGAAATGACTCTATAAATCAGCACTGTTGCAGATAAGATCCTGAATTGAGTTTTGCTTTTGAAGATGTTATCCAGTCTGGAGATAGCACGGCAGGAAGAGTATACTCTTGTTCTAGAATTATCATTAATACCGCTTAGTACATATTGTCGTGTTGTCGGCGCACGATAGCCGGGGTAAGCGTTACCAGCCGTATTACCGGAATCGCTATGAAAACCAAACTGAATGAGTTTCTTGAATTTCCCTGCCCGTTCACCTATCGGGTCCTGGGCCGGGCTCAGCCTGAGCTGGTGGCCATGGTGGTCGATATCATTCAACGTCATGCACCCGGTAACTACACACCACAGGTTAAACCAAGTGATAAGGGAAATTATCACTCAGTATCAATCACTATCAACGCAACACATATTGAACAAGTTGAAACGCTGTATGAGGAGTTAGGCAAGATTGACATCGTTCACATGGTGCTATGAATCACAACTGTCTGAGGGTATAAATGGCTCTCAGATTTATTATCTGCTCTCAGGTAGCTCGTTTTGTCATATGATTCCCTACTAATCCGTCAGCTCGGGCTTAAGCCATGGAGCGAAATTTCTGCTGCAATGCATCAGTTTACTGATCACCGCAGCCCTGCTGCCAGTGATGAAGTCTGGCTGGCCGAACATCCTGCTGTGTTTACTCTGGGCCAGGCCAGCAAAGCAGAACATCTGTTAGCACCGGGAGATATCCCCGTTATGCAAAGTGATCGTGGTGGCCAGGTAACCTATCATGGCCCCGGGCAGCAGATGATGTATGTACTCATCAATCTCAGGCATCGCAAGCTCAGCATCCGCCAGCTGGTAACAGTATTAGAACAAACGGTGATAGCCACACTGGCTCACTGGCAGATCTCTGCTTCGGCCCGCCCGGAAGCCCCCGGCGTTTATGTTGATGGCCGTAAAATCTGTTCTCTGGGGTTGCGTATCCGCAATGGCTGTTCACTCCACGGACTGGCGCTTAACGTCAGTATGGATCTGTCCCCTTTTCAGCGCATTAATCCTTGTGGATACGCGGGGCTTGAGATGACCCAGCTAAGCGACTATGTTCACGGCATCACACTGAGCGACCTTCAGCCAGTACTGGTTGCCGCTTTTGCGCAACAATTAGCAATAACAGAAGTTAGCTGGCAATCTGGCGGCACTCATTTTCTGCCAGCTACAGACCATACTTTGATTCGTGCGCACTGAACAAAACAATGCAGCTAACTGATAAACAGAATATCATCCTGTTATTACAGCGTAATCCAACCTGAGATTTGCAATATTATGAGTAAACCGATTCATATGGAACGCGGAGTGAAGTACCGCGATGCAGATAAAATGGCATTAATTCCAGTAAAAAACATCACCAGCGATACACCCGAACGTCTGCGCAAACCAGAATGGATGAAAATTAAGTTACCAGCAGATTCCAGTCGCATTCAACGTATAAAATCCGCTATGCGTAAAAACGGGCTGCATTCGGTCTGCGAAGAAGCCTCCTGCCCCAATCTGAGCGAATGCTTTAACCATGGGACAGCCACCTTTATGATTCTGGGTGCTATCTGCACCCGCCGCTGCCCTTTCTGCGATGTCGCCCACGGGCGCCCTCTGGCACCTGACAGTAATGAACCACTGAAACTGGCACAGACCATCAGTGACATGGAATTACGCTATGTGGTTATCACCTCTGTTGATCGTGACGATCTTCGTGATGGCGGTGCACAACATTTTGCCGACTGTATCGGTGCCATACGTGAGAAAAATTCCACTATCAAAATTGAAACTCTGGTCCCAGACTTCCGTGGCCGTATGGATCGAGCACTGGAAATTCTGCAAACCACACCTCCGGATGTATTCAATCATAACCTGGAGAACGTTCCACGCCTTTACCGGCAGATACGACCCGGAGCTGACTATAGCTGGTCATTAAAGTTACTGGAACGCTTTAAGCAAATTCACCCCCTGCTGCCAACTAAATCGGGGCTGATGATGGGATTAGGTGAAACGAATGCCGAAATCATTGAGGTGATGCGTGATCTCCGTCGCCATGGTGTGACTATGCTGACACTGGGGCAGTATTTACAACCCAGCCGTCACCATTTGCCCGTACAACGTTATGTCAGTCCGGCAGAGTTTGATGAGCTAAAACAAGTCGCTTTAGACATGGGTTTTACACATGCCGCCTGTGGTCCTTTTGTCCGTTCCTCCTATCATGCTGATCTCCAGGCTCAGGGAGAAACAATAAAATAATGGTGCCGGATAACATCTGGCCGATCTGTTTTCAGGTGTGTGTTAAAAATAGCGATTCAATAATCGCCATCAGGCTGACAGGTTAACTACACAGTCTCTGTTTATACAGTCAGCCCACGACAACTAAAATAGTCAATCCCACAGATTACCTGCTGCGAATGCAGTTCAAAAATACATACATCAGGTGCACTGATATTTATCAAAAACAAAAACCCGCCATCGGCGGGTTATCAACAACCTGACTAAACAGGATTTACACAAGGCTTACGTTGGCGGCAGAAGGGCCTTTAGCACCATCAGTAATTTCAAATTGTACGCGCTGACCTTCAGATAATGTTTTAAAACCGTTGGCCTGAATAGCAGTGAAGTGTACAAATACATCTTTAGTGCCATCCTGAGGGGTAATGAAGCCGAATCCTTTAGACTCATTAAACCACTTAACGCTACCTATAATCTTGGACATCAATATTACCTTTACATTAAAAAACTTTAGACACTCAGTTGTGTCGACACTTAGTACAGCAAGTTAAACAGCATTTGTCCAGTAAAGGATCACAAAAAAGTGATAAAAATCTAGAATTTCCCGATTTGTCTGTAAATTTTGATTGTGTCAGGGTCAAAATTGCCAGCGTAACCATGCAAAAAATACATTGCCATTATTGTAGGTTCCGGGAATGTACGTCATCTGAAAAGTCGCCGGACCATAACCTACAGAGGCCAACGGCAGCACCAACGGCAAAGGGATATATTTCCAGTTATCGCGCATCGTAATACCGGCGGTGTAGCCCAATCCCAGACGTAACAGTCCATCCTGATCACCTGGCCGCCAGATTTTTTCCCAACCGTAACCACCTATAGGCTCCCACTTGTTGAAAGAATCTTTAAATGCCATTAGATAGAGACCATTCCAGTTTCCCTTTTCATTGAAACGCCCAACGCCTCCCCCCACTCCCTAGGGATGTTCATTGTATCTGTCGATATGCTTTTGATTGTAAGTAAACCGATTATGCCAAGTGATAGCAGGCACATATAGTTCAAAAAACTGCGGCTCGCTAGCAGTCTTACTCACCTCTTCGGAAAACTCATTCCATAATCTGTGAATAGCACCCTGCTCTTCAGCAGATTTAGCTACCGGAGAAAGAATTGAGCCCGCTACTATTATAAGTGACGTAAAAATAGTCGTCTTCACTAGTCTGTAAACTCAATTAAAGTTAAATGTAATCAAGTTATGCTCCATCCGCAGTGAATTGCACCTTGATAAACCACTGAAAGTTCGTTCGACATGAAGCCCTGCTAATCTGGGCCTTCCCTGAGTGATTATAGAACTGCAAGTATGCAAATGAGTCATAAGAGGCTGGTCCTGATTTTGAAATTTTTATTATAGCCGTTTAGCAATAACTATCCTGGATTCAGGCTGTGCGTCATTTTTCAGCCCGTTCATTATTGATATTATCCAGTTATTACACGCTGTGTAAGGACCTATAGTATTCATTATAGTCATCAGAGTGGTTAACGTCTCTGTAAAATAATTTATCAATATGACAGTTGAATTTATTTTACATAAATATCAGCATATGCTCCTGCGATGATTGGCTATGATCATTTAATTCCTGCAACAAAATAGTTCGACTGTTCTGGTTGTTAATAGCAGCGGGCAAGAGTCAGAGAACATATCATCCATATGCTACATCTCCGCCATGATGATTCTTCATATCATATTGACCCGTTTAAATAACAATCGTGTTAATGATTTACTATTAAGGAGTAATCAAGCCACACATCATATATAAAAACATTTCTTATGTTATACAGTACTGTATACCATGTTACCTCAGTAAACAGATGATCAGACTGGATCTAACCAGAGCAACAACGTCTACCCGATTCAACAACGACAAAATAGTGCGGGGCGAGGATCAGAAAATTCGCATTTTATATCAGCTTTCTTACTAACACGGAGGGTGGTAACCATTTTATCTAAATTACACAATATGTTAACCACGAACAATTACCGTCTACTTTTTTTAATACGTTATTTTTTTATCTATAATAACTGTTACCTTATAAATCACCTTCAATCAATACCCCTATATCAGGATTGATCTGGAATGAAGCTAGTATGCCGTCAGTGTGGAAATAGCAAACTTATCTATATTACCGGTGCCAGGAGACATTACAGCCAGCACGATGCTATCTGTAGCAAATGTCATAAACCGCTTGACCCACTCGACTGGGATCTCAATCCCGGTGAGCCGGACGATAATAAAAATACGATATTCCCTCCTGTTGAAATTTCAACAGAAGAGACCAATAAGCCGGAATAATATGTTAACGCCCATCCGTCATCGGGCTAATTAAATGTCACTAGCAGTTCTGCAGAAGCATGAACATCTCCATACGGCAGAGAAGCGCCGCCAGAGCAGAGGCGCCAGGTAATGTCATTACCGAAAGCTTTTGTTGTATCAGTCGCAGTCATCGTTCCGATCTTCACCGAACGGCTGTCAAACGCCACACCACTATCAGCCGTACACTGGCCGCTGCCAGTTATGCCGTCTGAGATCTCGCCTGTGATATACCCCCCCCTTCCTGCAAAGCAAGTCGGGATTTATTACCAGCGTACAGACCGCTGAGGGCACGAATCTGTACATTAATATTAGCACTGATTCTGTCGCTATCCTGAGTGCAGTTAACATGTAATCGAGTGCGAGTGCGCTTTTTAGCAATCTCTGCGCCAGCGGTCTGTCTGCCAGAAACTTCACCAAAGTCAATCAGCGTTGGAGTCTCTACCGAACAGGAAAGCGTTGACACCCGCAAAATAATATCGCTGGGAAAGATTTGCTGATGAATATCACCCACCACACCTCCAGATGTGAATGAACCAAAATACATTGGCTTAACATGCACTTCTGTGCTGCTCTGTCTGCCATCGGCAACTACTGCCCATTGCCCATTAACCGACACCGTCCGGGTTTTTTGGGAGAAATAGCCCGGGGTGGGCCCAGAAAATTGTGTAGGCGTAATACACCATGCGTAACCCACTGAGGATTGCAGCTTTTGGCCTTCTGAATCTATGGCTGCGGTGTTGGGAATACCAATCGTACCACTAAGCGTGGTTGGCTTTTCCGGGAGATGCCAGTAGAGCGCATTAACGTTAGCAATCGGGATAATACCAACGCCAGGCGCCACCTTGTAGGCCATATAGCCGCCAATATTTGTGAGATTGTTGGATTGCATACAGCGGCTGATAATATCCGATACTGCCACCATCCCGTAATTTGCACCCCCTGTTTTCCTATCCAGATCGTGCTTTTCAGTAAAATTAAACGGGAATCCGGTCCACACTACACCGCTGCCTTTGCCGATAATAATGGTTTCGCTGTTAGCTGAGAACACTACTGAAAATAGCATCAGCAAAGCAGATACAGAGGAAATAAGACGGGATAAACGCTCCCTGTTTTCTCGCAGAAATTTTTTCACTGGCACTCCACGGTGATATAACGTACTGAATTATACTCAGACAATGCCTTGACATGGGTCAGGTCGTAACTGGCATAGCACTGCTGGTCAGCACCTTCACCCCATCTGGCCAGTAGCCTGCCTGTGGGAGGCAGACCAGTTAACCAGACCTGGCCTCCGTCACCAACAATCCCGGCATCCGGCTCACCGTCACTGCTTTCAGGCGTCACCGTCGAACCAAACAGCAGCGGGCTGCCCTGATGCATCAGAGTAATGAGCGCCTGATAGCCAATTCTGGTTTTAAAATTTGCCATTACCACCGCACCCCTCGTGGGATAAACGTTGACGCTGGATTGTTTAATGTCCACATTATCAGGCAGCGTGGTGGGGTCGAGGCTAATGTTGTTGTTGTGATACGCGGACAGATAAGGAATGATCGCGTAACCATTGCGATCCGTGTTAATCCCCCCTGCCATTACACTTACTCCTGTGGCATCGGGAGTATGTACCAGTGCCATGGCATCTCCCAGCGTCTGACTTAAAGTCACACCATGAGGATGGATCACTATGCCGCCATTCAGCCCGGCATTAAATACACTGGAACTGCCGCTGTAACTGTAACCCATGCTGACCTGGCCCTGAGAACCCTGGTAACTAAGGCTGAGGTTGTTATTGTCACTACCTCCATATTTTGCCCAGCTATGCGTCAGGTTATAAGAAAGTTTGTTGTCAAAGGCATTGCCATTGAGGCCTGCTTGCTGTTGGATCTGGCCGTGAGAAGCACTACTTAGCTGATAGCTGGCATACAGATTGTTTAGCGTATTCGTTTGTGGTGCGAAGACAGATAACGGCACCTGCATATTGAAGGATATCTGGCGGTTTTCCGGCCAGTTACCCTTGTTATAGACATGATCAATACTGTAGTTAACACCAAGACTCACCCCGCCTATCGAGGTGCTGTAACCTGCTGAGACATTATTATCCACACGCTCATCGCCCCAGTAGTTGTAGCGTGAAAACGACAGAAATAACGTACCCGCTTCCCCCAGTTGCTGGCTGATGCTGGTCTGAAACAGTGAACGCTGGCGTCCGTAATACTAGGGTGGTAAGTCAGTCGAAATATTGTGTTGATAATAATTAAAGTCGGTGAAGTTATAATAATTAGTGGTGCTATAACGATAGGCACTGAGATCAATCGATGTTCCGGTGCTTATCATGCTTTTTGAATATCTCAGCCGGTAAGACTCCCCGCTCTTACGCTCTTTGACATCATGTAATCTGGCCGACGCCGTGGTGATATCTGCCGAAATCGCGCCAAAATCCCCCAAAGAGAACCCGGCACCACCAACCAGGGAGTTATAGTGGTCTGCCATAATGGCACCGCTGTACAGTGTCAGATTATGGGGCAGGCCAATAATCCATGAAGCAAGCAAAAAGTCGGCGTTATTAGCGTTAACCCCTCTACCCGGATCAAACCGTCCTGCGGTAACTTCATATTGATAACTGCCTGCACGACGCATCACTGCTAATGTAGACCAGGCAATTTTCTGGGTACGAACTTCCCCATCAGCTTCACGAATGGTGACAGTCAGATCACCGCCCTGCCCGGTCTGATACAGGTCCGTTATGCGAAAGGGTCCCGGAGCTACATAAGTCTGATAAATGATATTGCCATACTGCTGTACAGTTATGCGGGCATTGGTTCTCGCAACGCCACTAATTAAAGGAGCAAAACCCCGTAAACTGTCTGGCTGCATCTGTTCACTGGACGTTAACTGCACACCGCGAAAAGGAAAACTATCAAAAACATCCCCACCAGTGCTGTTTTCACCCATCAGCAGATTCGATTTAAGCGCAATGATATCCCGCTGTAAGTAAACCGAGTTGAGGTCAACTTTCTGATAACGGGAATTAAAATCACCGGCACTGGCGTGATCATTATAACTCCACGTCGCGTTACCACGAAGACGCCACGCCCGCCAGTTTAAACCTCCATACCAGTTAGCAAACAGGTTAGTCTGCTTACTTTCCCCAGTAAATGAGCCGCCTTTATAACGGTTAACGCTTCCATTAATGTTGTAATTCAGCACAGCTGCGGGAATACCTTCATCCCAATATTCAGGATCAACATAACCCTGCACAGTCGTGAGCATCGCAATTTGGGGCACGCTGATATCCAGACGTAATTTAGAAAAATTAAACTTAACCTGGGAATCAGGAATATATTTTCTTATATCGTCCAGCGGTTCATTTTCCGGCACTATTTTCAGTGCAGGAACAGAAGCAATATTAACGCCGAGAGTTTTCAAAAATGCAGGGGTCAGTTCAGGCCGGATCTTATTATTTTTACCGGGACTGAAAGTCACCATATGCTCTTTTTTATCAATCTGATTAATATAAACGTCAACCAGATATTTCCCCTGCGGCGTGGTTCCTGCTTCAGAGAACTGATCAAGGCTGGCAATTTGCCCTTGTCCGCCGCTAATCGAGAGCAGTGCAGGATCAAAATAATCCTTCCCCCAAGCGCAACTACTCAAGGACAAAAATAGTGCTTTTATGAGCAATACAGAGCGCAAAGAGCAGGAAAATTCCTTATTCATTCGAACCTATCCGTTATTATTATATTCTCAGCTGTCCCGGCAGTGGCTTACAGCTGCTGTTTTTGCCATTCCGTTTTCCAGCCATCCTCATCCATCAGCTGCCAGGTAACCTCCCCCTTTACCGGAAATGGCAGGCGGTACTGCTGTTCACCTGCTGGCGGCACCATTATTCGCAATGCATCATTGCTGAATGAATAATCGCCGACTTTCAGCGCAGAGAAAGTCAGCCAGTAGGGGGTAGGATTTTTTGCTGTTAATACGTTGACATCCTCAACAAAATGGAGCTTCGGCGCACACTTTGAAATCGCATACGATTGCAGAGTATGCGGACGCCAGAAGAGTTTCATACTCATTACGACCGCCATCGAAACAGATTTTTTATCCTGTGACCGATTCTCTGCTGGAATTGCTCTCATGGTAATAAAGTAAACTGATTCCCGGTCTTGCGGCAGAGACTGTGCATTACGGCGGATACGCAAATCGAGCTGGCTGTTAGCCTCAAAGCGGGTTAGTGGAGGCGTAACAACAAAAGGCATCGGCTGATTCAGTTGATTATTCAGATCAGGTAATCCCGTATTCAGATCGATTTTTTTTATTACCGACTGAAGCAAAAAAGGTTTATTTGATCTGTTATAGATTTTCAGGATGACGCCATTTTTATTTTTCTCAGGATAAATAACTCGCGTAACATCAAATTCAATTCCTTCGCTATTAAGTTTTGTCGCGGCGTGAACAGAAAAATGACAAAACAACAGCCCGGATAACAATATTGCCGACAGAATAGTGTAAAAATAAGAATCACTGGCGAATTCAACATCCTTTTTCATAGTCTTCATGGTACGTCACTGTGATAGATTTTTGAAAAAGCCCCATAATCATTTATTACACACCAGCTAACACTGTGTGCACGATGATCTGTTTTCACCACCGCGCGATTAAAAGGCGGAATTGTTAATGGACGGGCTAGAATCGAGTTATGCAAATTATCTGTAAATAACCTCGCAAGCGTTAAATAATACGGGCCCGGATTGACAATCTCGATTCCGCCTGCCTTTTGATGAATTTTCAGGCCCGCAGCTGCATCAGTGCGAGGAACAGAGAGCATTGCCGGACGATAAAGCACTTTAATTGTAAATCTGAATCCTACTGAAAGGCGTGCTGCTTTACTCTTGTCTGCGGGAACTGCGGGCTCCGCTTGCGCCGGAATGGCCATCACTACCAGGTACGAGAGTGATTCCCGATCAGCGGGCATATCATCGCTGTTTTTTAGTATTCGTAATCGTTGCTGTTGATGGCCTGTTAATGTAAACAGCGGTGGTGTCACACTGAACGGACCACTTTTATCACTATGACGATCACAGACATTACGTACCTGTATCAGATAATGGGCATCACTGCTGTTACCTACTGTTAGCGTCTTTCCTTTGTCTGTTGAAAGAAAGATCAAACGGGTTTTACTTAAACTGACTCCCCCATCCGTCACGGCCTGGCAGGCAGCTCCCTGTGCAAAAAAAGCGATAACAGCCAGCATTAATGCGGCTTTAATAAAACTAAGCATATACAAAGTCGAAAATTAATGTGGCGCTGACAGCACCGGCTTTCACAGAGGCACAGCCGCTATCTCCTCCGCAGCTGACACCGGCATAGAACGGTAGTTTATCCACTATCTGTGCCCCACCCTTCTGCATCAGACTGATCTCATCACCATTTTTTACCTCCCGATCGCTGTAAACTGGCTCAGTTGAGCGCTGAAACAGCAGGATGCCGGTGCTACCGGCACGAGAGCGCTCCGCAGAACGGAACAACCATTTACCTCCCTGCAATTCCCCTTCGCCAGTGATTTTAATAACTGACGTCTGTGACTCTGCGGGAATGCCCTGACAATTACTAATATTCAGCGTAAACGACTGGGTGCGCGTTACCGTGTTACTTTTGAGATCCCGTACCGGAATTGTCCCAAGCGTCAGTAACGTCTGGCTCAGACTGATATCGCAGGTGGCTTTAGTGATTTTTGCTTCAAAGTTCAGCGTAACAGCCTCCGCCGCCGGCGACATTGCAAGAATAGTGACAGCAGACAGCAAAAACGGGTTAATGAATCTGCTGCGAATAAATGTTAACACCACCGCTATCATTGATTACCTTCCACTCAACTGTTCCTTTGTGCTGCGAAGTGAGATAGAGATGGTGACTAAAGGGCATCAGCATCAAATCATCTATTTTTTTCAGACTAAGCGGTACATTATTAATTTTAATCCCTGTAAAACTGACATAATAAGGTGAGGGATTAGAAACCTCGACACCACTAATAACAGATTTAAAATGTAATCCTTTCTGTGCATCTTCTGATGACGATTTTAATCCTGCCGGACGATAAAATAGTTTGATCACATTACCAATCCCAAACTGCACCATGCCTGAAGTCTGGTCAGTAAAATTTGTTACCGAGGGCTTTTTACTGGCTGGAATAGCATTAGCAGTAAAATAAAATAACGATTCTTTGTCATGAGGCAGTTTGCCATTAAGCATCGTAATACGAATTTGATTAGTACTGCCCGGCTCCAGACGAAAAAGGGGGGGAAGCACAATAAACAACTTACTTTTTTTATCTTTTCCGGAATTAACAACCGATGCATTTATTAAATAAGGCGTGTCGTGGGTAGTATTACGTACTATTGTAACAATACTCGGTACTCCTTCATGATAAATTAAGCGGGTGGCATCAATCCCAAAACCATCAGCCTGCACAGTCGGAATCATAACTATAAGCGCCAGAATGACTGTAAAAAAAGCAGAAAATAATTTCATCCTGAATAACATCCGATGACAACGGGCTGACA
>CAKZHC010000009.1 GCA_936920625.1 uncultured Enterobacteriaceae bacterium | reverse complement strand
AGCGAGCATCGGGAAGGGGATTTCGAGGAGCTTGTCGTTGGTGGCACGCCACTGGAAGTGGGAGAACTCGGAGTCGATGGAAGCACCCAGAATCTGGCAGTCGCGGTCGAAGAACTCATCGTTCAGATCGCCGAAGGCCTTGATTTCGGTGGGGCAAACGAAGGTGAAATCCTTGGGGTAGAAGAAGATAACGCGCCACTTGCCCTTGAAGCTGTTGCTGTCGATGGTCTCGAAGTAATCCTCGGGGACCTCAGCGTTAATGTCGTGAAGATTGCCTCCCTTAAGTGCGGTTAGGGAGAACTCGGGGAATTCGTCGTCGATAGTAAGCAGAGCCATCTTGTACTCCTTCTGATACGTACCAATTATCAATCACCATGTTTTGGTGATTTCTTAGTCATTATCTTTCGCTTTCGGAATTGAAAAGTCAAGGTTTTAAGAGTGTATAATAATAATATTAAATTCTAAATAACATTTTTAAATATGGGAACAATATAATGAAATTGAAAATTTTCATTACAATGCTTATCGCTTTTAATTTATTCAATATATCAGGGACGGTCGCTAAAGAAAAAGAAAAAATAGGTTTTTTAACCCCTGAAACATCACCGAACAGCCTGGCAATTCTGCCTCCACCTCCAACTGAAGATAGTGTGACATTCCTAGCTGATAAAGCACAATACGAAACAGGGTTTGTTCTACCAGATCCTGTTCGCTTTGATCAGGCAAAACGAGATGCAGACTACAAAAATTTCGGCCATGTTTTTTCTGAAGCATTTGGTATGAAAATATCTAAATCTAATACACCTGTATTGTATAATCTTTTGGCAGGAGTTTTGCAGGACAGCCATGATTATTCCATGAGATCAGCAAAAACTTACTATAAAAGAGTCAGACCTTTTGTTGTTTATAATAGTCCAACCTGCACACCGGAGCAAGATAGTAGGATGTCGGCTACAGGATCATACCCCTCCGGGCATGCTTCTTTTGGCTGGGCAACCGCACTAATTCTGGCTGAAATGAACCCTGCACGCCAGACAGAAATACTGCGTCGTGGTTATGATTTTGGTAAGAGCAGGGTGGTATGCAAAGCTCACTGGCAGAGTGATGTCGATAACGGCCAACTTATGGGTGCGGCCGTAGTAGCTGCCTTACATGGCAACAACAAATTTACCAGCATGCTAAACGATGCAAAAAAGGAGTTCAGAAAACTGAGTAAACAAAACTGAAAATCAGTAACTAATTAATGTAGTTTGGCCTGCTTAACTACCTGTCTTTGCTATATCAATTCGAGTAACAGAGGCAGCTCATCCGGTGAAAAAATCGATGAGTGTGTCTGAATTATAAAACCCGGAGGAGGGTTAATAGCAGATGATACCAGATAATATATCATAGCAGTTTGTAACGGGGACCATGAGTTTAACCGTTGTGCTGATAATATCACTATAAATAGATAATGATTGCACATAATCATATATAAAATCACTTTTATCTGAGTTATTATCTCCACTTATATTGCCGCGATGAAAGGTATTTCAGAATGCAATTGTGCCTGATCCTGGTGGCTGAATTACTCCCCGACGCTGAAAATGCCTGTAAGCTCATTTCAGAAAATTTTCGGATACACCGCTGAAGTGAAAATCACAGGCATTTTCAGTTGATTAACTAAATGGATTTGATGCGCCATATACGCACAGGTTATAGAGCACCATGTGTGTAATATCGGATTCATTTATGGATCCACATTGCTGCTGACAAGCATGTTCTGACAGGGCATGCCCTAGCCCACATGCGTATGACTGGGAACTGGCGGCTAAAAACAAGAAGGACACGACAAATGCTACTTTTTTATTAATCATAAAATTTTCCTATTAATGGATTTATATTCTAATTCATACAACTAGCTCTAAAGTATAAATCTGGTCATTCTGATACCTAAAAACGATACTTATGCAAAAAATATTAAATAATAATTGCATTGTAACCAGATAATTATATTAATAAAAAATTACATTCGGCTGCTATTAAAAAATATTTATGGAATAATTTTCAATATATTACATTCATAATTGGATGTTATATAAAAGTAAAGCTATTCCTGTGTGCAACTTTTCTTTAATTTTATATATCTGACATTCTGAATGCTACAATAGTAAAATCCTTAGTGAAAATTTGCGATCAAAATATCAAAATTCATGTTTTTTAAGTGATCAATTAACCAGAAACAACTTTTCTTAATGTACCTCAATATTTAAATTTGTTTTTCATAAGCCTGTCTGACAAGGCCCATGACATAAAGCAGTTCCGTGTGATCACTCAAACCAATCTCAATATTCCCATTACCCCAGCGACCAACACCGGTGACATCTTTTGCCATACTCCTTGGATCGTTTAATTCATGAAAAGCCATATTTAACGTGAGAACTAATCGCGATTTCTGCGGCACCACATCAACAAAGTTAGTTTCAGCCTTAAATGCCACATAACTCTTGCGTATTTCCTCAGTGACAATGGGATCAAGCGCTATCACCTCCCTGCGAAAATTATCAAACAGTTGACGTATAAACGAGCCCTCTGCTAATTGAGGATGGTCCTCTAAATTATAAAAAAGCGGTTTAACAGATTTCTTCTGGTACAACTGCATTATACTCTCAGGCAGTTCTGGAGTAGCCCAAACACGTTTAGCCCGGTCTGTCAGTATCTTTGCTCTTTTTTTAATAGCTCGCCCATTCTAGGTTTGCTCAATGCTAAGTCCCTGATTTAGTCGCAACGGGCTTTGCCTGAAACCACCCTGCATATCCCGCTTTTCAGCGAAGGAACGATCACTGTATTCCGAGTTATAACCCGTTAGTGTCAGGTTACCCAGAGTATGTAACAGGGTTTGATGAACAGACTTCCATTCAGAACCCAATTCATCCTGCCATTTTTTGGATAATTTTTTATTCTGCGGCATAATGTGCTCAATCGTATATTCGCCTACAGACACGCGCTCTTTACGCTCAAAGTTTTCCAATCGGCTTAACCAGTAGGTACGATTACGGAAATTATAAAGATCACGTGTGCACAACTCACGTTTAAACTCATCATCATCAGGGAAGCGCTGCCGTGAAGGCAATTTAAGCAAATGTGCTTTGATACTCTCCAGATAACGATCTTTCTGCAACGCTTTGCCAAATGTGGCAAACGTTTTATTAAGTGAGTTAGTTGGGATTGAGCAGACAGCGCGGCGGAATACGTAAGCCTCAATTAAACGGACAGCGCAACAGAAGTCATCACACGACAAACGTTGATTTCGGTAATCATGATAAAGCTCTAACAAAAACGGATAAGCAACATCTACTTTCAGTTCACGCAGATCCCTGAACGCTACAGACAGGAGTTTATTGGTTTCCTGATCAAGCGCCATGGCACAAAAAAAACGTGCGAATAAGTGGATCTCTGCTACCAGCCTGTCTATCCCGGCTGTCGCTATTTCACGCCTTCGTGCATACTGCTTAAAAGCTTCATAGACTTCACCAATTCGGGGAATTTCACCGGTCTTTATCGTGAGGTAATGACGCATAAAACCATCAAAATACTGACCATAACCTTCCTGACCAAATGCCACCTCCATGAGGTACCAATGATCCTGATACAAGCGGGTCTGGTGTGCTGGCTCCATGCCCATCAAGACGAAATTACGAATCAGATCAGCCTGATTTAAAGCCTTTCCAGTTGAATTCATACTCTCGAATATTAACTGGGGGTTATCCTGTTCGCGGTTTAATGCCACATCAACAAGAATAAGTTTGGAAAGCCCTTTGCAAAGCTTTTCCAGATGACCATTTAAAGACGTAATTTTGACATTGAAAAATTCAAAATTTTGCTTTATGCGCAGAGAGCAGTTGTCAGGTAATTCCTGTTGCGTCACCAGTGCCAGCAGGCTTTTTTTGTCCGTATGGTTGAGCAGCAGCTTGTAACCACGCTCGCCATCTTCCTGGGGATTGAGTAAATAATAATTACGAAGTTTTCTCGCCGAAAATCCGTCCAGGGGTTCACTGTCTTTTAAATGCCGTGAGAGTGCTTCCAGAATTAACATCGCCGTGGTTAACCTCTGTTGACCATCGATGACAAGCAGGGATGATTGAGCAGATACCTGATAAAGCCCATTTTCAATATATACGACCGAACCAATAAAATGTGCTGATATATCATCGCTGGCACCAGCCCGCAAGATATCATTCCATAGCTGAAGGCACTGTTGTTCACCCCAAGAATAAGTACGCTGGTAGATGGGAATGATGAATTGTGGTGACTTTCTCAGAAAGTCAAGTAGCTTTGCCTCTGATGCTTTCATTTATTATTCCTCTTCCATGTATAACATTATTGAACAACATACTGTGGTCTCTCCACATTACCAAATTGAGCTAAAATCAAATTAAAGAGGTGTTGCAAGAGCTCCTGTTCATCCATCTTAACGAGACCTGGAAATGATATCTTTAAACATCCTATGAAAGCCAAACCGGGAGCGTGTAAGTGTGAATTGTGTTGATGTACGTAATTGCCAGAATGATCATCGATAATATCAGCAATACTTTTAAAATTAACTTTTCCCCAGAAAAGTTGATCTTGGCAGATTAGCCAAAATTATCCGGTTTACGTTATCACTTCTGGTGCTGTGCTGGAGGTAACAATATGATTTTTAATTAACCCGTCAGGCAATCAGAATAACTCATTGTCACCCGGATTATATGTTTTCGGAATCTTTCCTGTCTCCCCGGATAACGTTGTGATCATTAAATATGGCTCCAGCTAAATTTACACTAATTATTATAATATTTTTAAACTATTTCATAACTAAATCATTTAATGAATTTTTCAGCTCTAAGACAGTCCTGACTGGACTTTACGCATTTTATTTTTCTGCAATGTCTGGTACAACCACCAGATAACATCAACACCTTGTATCCATTTTTTATCCAGAAATAACCGAATATTTTTGAAAAGTATTTCAGTGAAGTTGTTTTTTATATGAATAAAAATTTTTGTGGTAGCTGTTAGTGTTAGAATATGTTTATGACTCCAGACAAGCCCTCTCTTCCAGCAATTTTGTTTGTCACAAATAGAGAAATAATCAGATATAAACATTTATGCTCTGATCATTATCCCATTTTTTCATTTAAAAAAAACTAAACTTTCAGTCTAAGGAGAAAACATGCGAATTCCGTCAGCAAGTAGCTTTTTCAGTAATGACCAGAACTTAGAACAAACAACAACTAAAGCAGAATATAGTGAAATACAAACTGAGAAAAGTTTAGAAAAAAAATAGAAGAACTCAAAATCCAGGATGACAGTCCGGAACTGCCTGCTGTAAAAAAAATTATACCAGCTGACACGCAACCTTCCACTACTCAGGAAAATAGTGATAAGTGGGAAGGTCTTTCCGCTGTTATCACACAACTTGAAGATGATATTGCTAACAATAAATGGATGGATATAAATTTTTATGAGAAAGATGATATTACACTTATGCCTGACATGGTTAATGCAGCAAATATAAAACACCCTAGTCTAAATCTTAAATTTTATGAAAATCCAGGAATTTTTGCAAAGTCAATAAAAGACTCTATATCTGAAGGAGATAGTCCCTCCAGATACATAATAAATATAGGATGTGATGGTATTCATTTTGCTGTGATCGATCGCAGAGTGATTGATGGAAAAATATCGTTAATTGTATTTGAGCCTGCAAACTTAAATGCAGATGCACCAGTTACTCTGGCTATCAGGATAAAACGCGCTATCGATATTGCTAAGATAGATAACTGCCACCTGGCCATAGCAGAAATGGACATTCAAAAAAGCTATTCCGAATGTGGGATTTTTAGTCTGGCGATAGCAAAAAAACTCCACCTTAAATCCGCTGATTTAGAAAAACTGCATAGCGATAATATTGAAGGACTATTTATTAGACCTTCAACTCCTGATTTAGGGTATTTAACTCCTAATACGATAGATAAATACCTTCCGGCAGAGTTCTATAAACATACCCAAAGCAGAATACGTCTGCATAAATATTTAAAAACAAATCCAGAGTCAGAAAATAAAATCATCAACAAAAAGGAACAAACGCTTTTAGAAAGGCTTATAGACTATTCTGTAAACCTAAACGGAAGAGAAAAATATTTCTCAGCACACAGAAAAAGAATAGCTGAATATGAACGCTTAAAAAATAGCCAAAAATAATTGCTTATCTGACGTTAATACAGCTTCTGTAAAGAATGTATCAAGCTGACCTGACAGACCAGAGAAGATTCATTAGAAGGGGTCCATAGTACAACGCTGCTGTGTTGATACGATACCTATAGATTATCTCCAGAAATGCCCGCTGATACAATACAAGTACAGCGGGAATTGATTGCAGTATTACTCAACTGTCACTGATTTGGCCAGATTGCGTGGCTGATCGACATCGGTGCCTTTGATTAGTGCAACATAGTACGAAAGTAATTGCAGTGGTACGGTATAGAAAATGGGCGCAGTCACCGCTTCAGTGTGTGGCAGCGGAATAATACGCATGTTGTCACTGTCTGTCAGATCGGCATTCTGATCGGCAAAGACATACAACAACCCCCCCCTGGCACGTACCTCTTCAATGTTGGATTTCAGCTTTTCCAGCAGTTCATTATTAGGGGCTACCACGATGACCGGCATAGTAGAATCAATCAGCGCAAGTGGGCCATGTTTCAATTCTCCGGCAGCGTAAGCTTCAGCATGAATATAGGAGATCTCTTTAAGTTTTAGAGCACCTTCCATCGCGATCGGATATTGATCACACCGGCCAAGGAACAGGGCATGGTGCTTGTCAGAAAACTCCTCTGCCAGGGCTTCGATTCGCTTATCCTGTGACAGGATTTGTTCAATACGGCCCGGCAACAACTGGAGCGCGTGGACAATGTCCCGTTCTGTCTCAGTAGCCATTCCCTGCAAACGACCCAGCTTCGCTACCAGAATGAGTAAAACGGTCAGCTGGGTTGTGAAGGCTTTAGTTGAAGCAACACCTATTTCTGTTCCTGCCCGTGTTAGTAATGCCATGTCAGACTCACGAACCAGTGAGGAGGCATTAACATTACAGATAGTCAGCGAGCCAAGGTATCCCTGCTCCTTTGACAGCCGCAGTGCTGCCAAAGTATCAGCTGTTTCTCCAGATTGTGAAAGCGTGATTAGCAGGCTGTTTTTTCTGGCAGCCGGGCGTCTGTAGCGAAACTCTGACGCTATCTCAACATCACAGGGAATATTAGCCAGAGATTCGAACCAGTAACGAGAAACCATACCAGCGTTATAAGACGTGCCACAGGCAACTATCTGAATGTGTTCGACCTTAGCGAACAGCTCGCCGCTCTGTGCACCGAGTTCAGAAAGATCAATACTGTCATGCTTAAGGCGTCCGGTTAGTGTGTTTTTAATCGCTTCAGGCTGTTCAAATATCTCTTTTTGCATATAGTGGCGATACAGACCCTTATCACCTGCATCGTAGAGCGCGCTGGATTCTATTTCAGCCCGTGAGACCTTCCTGCCCAGGCTATTGTAGATGGATACCTTACGACGGGTGAGCTCGGCTACATCACCCTCTTCCAGCCAGACGAAACGACGGGTAGCCGGCAAGAGCGCCACCTGATCAGAAGAAATGAAATTCTCGCCAACACCACATCCAATCACCAGCGGACTGCCTGAACGGGCTGCCACTAACGTACCGGTATCGCGGCTATCCATGATGACCATGCCATAAGCACCGCGTAGCTGAGGAATTACCCTCAATACCACTTCACGCAGGCCGCCACCACGCTCCTGTTGTTCCCAATGCACCAGATGTGCCACCACTTCTGTATCGGTTTCCGAAACAAAAACATATCCCCGTTCAAGGAGCATGGGGCGTAATACGTCGTGATTTTCGATAATACCATTGTGAACGACAACAATATTGCCAGACAGATGTGGATGTGCGTTTATTTCAGAAGGCTCGCCATGGGTAGCCCAGCGTGTGTGCGCAATGCCTGTCCCTCCCACAGGTGGGGCTTTATCTGCTGCATCAATCAGATTTTGCACTTTCCCTAGGCGACGAATGTGAGTCAATCCGCCCAGGCTGTCGATTACTGCCATACCAGCTGAATCATAGCCGCGATACTCAAGGCGTTTTAACCCCTCCAGCAGGATTTCTGCAATATCACGCTGCGCTACAGCACCAACTATTCCGCACATTTTAATCTTTCCTTAAAATGTAAATTTTATCTTTCTGACAACTCAGCCATCCTGGTCATTAAAACGAACGTGTTAACTGTCATTATGCATTGATGATTAACTGACCATTATTTTATTTAATCGATTGTTTTTAAAAAATTATCATGAAAAATGAACACTGCTTTGGTTATTTTTTTGTTCGTTTCAGCGGCCGTTGCCAGTCGGTTTTTAGATGTTGCTGCTTGTGATTATAAACCAGTCCGCTAGACTGAACGTCTTTCATTATGGTAGTACCTGCGGCTATGGTACATCCCTCAGGTATAGTTACGGGGGCTATAAGCTGCGTACCTGAACCGACAAAAACATTATCGCCTATCAGTGTTTTTGATTTATTGACACCATCATAGTTGCAGGTGATCGTACCTGCTCCAACATTAACACCCTCGCCAATTTCAGCATCACCCAGATAACTGAGATGACCCGCTTTAGACGCTTTACCGAGCGTCGCTTTCTTCATCTCTACAAAGTTACCAACATGTGCTTCCAACGCCAGTACGCTGCCGGGGCGCAGACGGGCAAAAGGCCCAACTGTGACTCTGGCCGCCAGGAGGGACTCTTCAATGACACTATAGGGGCTGATGATGCTGTCGCTGTCGATTTGGCAATTTTTTAGTATACAACCACTACCAATTTTAACACGATCGCCCAGCGTAACCTGGCCTTCAATAATAACATTGCTGTCTATAATCACATCACGCCCATGATTAAGCGTTCCGCGCAAATCAAAACGATCTGGATCGGTTATCATCACACCCGCCAATAGCAATTTTTCAGCCTGTTGCCGCTGACAGATACGTTCCAGAGCAGCCAGTTGCAAACGATTATTGACACCTTTGGTTTCGCTACTATCGGCTGGATGGACAGCGACGACTTCACGCCCCTCCAGCCGGGCGATAGCAATAATATCAGTGATGTAATATTCGCCCTTCTGATTATTACTGGTTAATCTGGCTAGCCAGCGTTTGAGATCAGCGCCATTTGCAACAAGGATACCGCTGTTGATCTCGTTGATTTGGTCCTGCTGATCGCTAAGATCACTCTGTTCAACAATCCCAGCAACCGTGCCATTCTCACGCACGATACGACCATAACCGGTAGGATCATCAACTATCTCTGTCAACAGAGCAATTCCTCCTCGCGGTTTTGCAGACACCAGGCGAATGAGTGTCTGTTGACGAATGAGCGGCACATCGCCATAGAGCATCAGAATATCTTCGTCATCGGCAAAATGAGGGGCTGCCTGCTGCATAGCATGCCCGGTACCAAGCTGTTGTTTTTGCAATACCCAGTTAAGATCATTATGTTGCAGCGCTGAATGCAACGTGTCTCCGCCATGGCCATATACCAGATTAATCTGGCGGGCACCCAATGCATTACTGGTATCGATGACATGCTGTACCATGGGCTTGCCTGCCAGCAGATGCAAGACTTTCGGTTTATCTGAATACATGCGAGTGCCTTTACCGGCGGCAAGAATTACCACACTTATTACACTGCTGGTCATAAATTTCTCATCATCGATGTCAGGCGAGTCACGCATAGTTTCTGCGAAGCCAGTATTGTTGTACTACCACCCCTGCACAGGGAAGGTGTATTTGCTCTCATAAACTTCAGCAGGATACGCCTGAAATAAGAATACAGGCGACTTCTGGTAATTTTTCAGAAGAATAAACTAATTGATCATTGCTTTCACTACGAGTTAAATCATCTGATTCATGAAAGCAACTAAATATGAAGCGCTGAAAAATCAATTGTGATAACTGGATAACTGACTTTCCAACGATCCGAATCGGTTTACATTGCTCTTTTAGTGAGTTCAATAACGCGTAATTTGGCAATCGCTTTCGCCAGTTCAGCAGAGGCCATAGCATAATCGACATCACCATGAGAAGCTTTCATGTGAACTTCAGCTTCACGTTTGGCATCCAGTGCAAGCGCTTCATCAAGATCGCCCCCACGAATAGCCGTATCGGCCAGCACAGTAACCGTATCCGGCTGTATTTCCAGCAAGCCACCAGAAAGATAGATGTACTCTTCCTTACCCTGGCCTGTTACGATGTGCACCATACTTGGTTTAATCGCCGTCAGTAAAGGGGTGTGGCCTGGGTAGATACCCAGCTCGCCCTCACTTCCCGACACATTAATTCTCTGGACCAGCCCTGCGAACAACTGTTTCTCTGCGCTGACTACATCCAGATGAAACGTGTTAGCCATATTGAAATCTCCCGAAAAGCTGCAATTAGAATTTCTTCGCTTTTTCTATAGCTTCATCAATAGTACCCACCATATAGAAGCTCTGCTCTGGAAGATGGTCGAATTCACCTTCCATAATGCCTTTAAAGCCACGAATGGTCTCTTTTAGCGGTACATATTTGCCAGGAGATCCAGTAAAAACTTCCGCCACGAAGAAAGGCTGCGACAGGAAGCGCTGTATTTTACGTGCACGTGCCACCAGCAGTTTGTCATCTTCCGATAGTTCGTCCATACCAAGAATAGCGATAATGTCTTTGAGCTCCTGGTAACGTTGCAGTACAGACTGCACACCGCGGGCAACATCATAGTGTTCTTGACCCACTACTAACGGATCTAACTGGCGGCTGGTAGAATCCAGAGGATCAACTGCAGGGTAGATACCCAGTGACGCTATCTGACGGCTTAAAGTAACGGTAGAATCCAGATGAGCGAAGGTTGTTGCTGGGGAGGGATCGGTCAGGTCATCTGCCGGTACATAAACTGCCTGCACTGAAGTGATTGAACCTGTTTTAGTAGACGTAATACGCTCCTGCAACACACCCATTTCTTCAGCGAGTGTTGGCTGGTATCCTACCGCAGAAGGCATACGGCCTAACAGGGCTGATACTTCTGTACCTGCCAGGGTATAACGGTAGATATTATCGATGAAGAGCAGAACATCACGTCCTTCATCACGAAATTTTTCTGCCATGGTTAAACCGGTCAGCGCCACACGAAGACGGTTGCCAGGAGGCTCGTTCATCTGACCATAGACCAAAGCAACTTTATCTAAAACATTAGACTCTGTCATTTCGTGGTAAAAATCGTTACCTTCACGAGTACGTTCACCAACACCAGCAAAAACAGAGTAACCTGAATGCTCAATAGCAATATTGCGAATGAGCTCCATCATATTGACTGTTTTACCGACTCCGGCACCACCAAACAAACCTACCTTACCCCCCTTGGCGAAAGGGCAGATCAGATCGATAACTTTGATGCCGGTTTCCAGTAATTCCTGAGAGCTTGATAAATCTTCATACGAAGGTGCAGAACGGTGAATAGAGGCTACTTCAGGTTCTATGCCATCCTCTTGTTTCAGCGGACCTTTCATATCAATTGGTTCGCCCAGGACATTCATAATACGACCCAGAGTGGCCTTGCCCACCGGTACCTTGATTGGTTCAGCCTGATCGGTAACTTCCAGACCACGCTTGAGGCCATCAGATGACCCCATAGCGATGGTACGTACCACGCCACCACCTAACTGCTGCTGGACCTCAAGCACCAAAGGTGTATCACCCTTTTCAACCCGTAACGCATTGTACACTTTGGGTACAGCGTCCTGGGGGAATTCTACGTCAACTATAGCGCCGATAATCTGGACAATCTTTCCGGTTGCCATCTTAAATCCTCTACCTACATTCGTTTTAGCTGTCTTGTCTGACGCCACAGCGGTGTTGCCAGTGCTTTAATACTCATCAATGGTGTGTCAGTCCTTCAACGTGTTCAGGGCAACATAATCATCTGATTAGACAGCAGAAGCTCCCGATACGATCTCGGTGAGTTCCTGAGTGATGCCAGCCTGACGAGCCTTGTTGTAAACTAACTGCAACTCTTTAATCAGGTTACCACCGTTGTCAGTTGCCGCTTTCATTGCCACCATACGGGCAGCCTGCTCGCTGGCTAAATTTTCAACAACGCCCTGATAAACCTGTGATTCAATGTAACGACGCAGCAGGGTATCCAGCAGTTCTTTTGGGCCTGGTTCGTACAGGTAATCCCAGGTTTTATTTTTCAGTTCTTCTGACTGACGATCTCCTGCTGGCGGGAGTGGCAGAAGCTGATTGATTTCTGGCGTCTGAGACATAGTATTGTTAAATTTGTTATTAACGATATAAAGCTTGTCCAGACGCCCTTGGTCATAGGCCTGCAACATCACTTTAACCGGACCAATCAATTCTGAGAGTGAAGGATTATCACCCATTCCAGTTGCCTGAGCGACAATATTACCGCTTACAGATTCGAAAAAGGCCAGCCCTTTTGAACCGATAATGGCCAGATCACATTCAACTTTTTTGTCAATCCAGCGCTTCATATCTGTCAGTAATTTCTTAAACAGATTGACATTCAAACCACCACATAACCCACGATCTGTAGAAACAATCAAATAACCAACACGCTTTACTTCACGATCTTCCAGATAAGCATGTTTGTATTCCAGATTGCCAAGGGTAATGTGGCCTATAACATTGCGCATGGTTTCAGCATACGGGCGACTGGCCGCCATGCGTTCCTGAGTTTTACGCATTTTGGAGGCAGCAACCATTTCCATTGCCTTAGTGATCTTCTGCGTATTTTTTACGCTACCGATTTTATTACGTATCTCTTTCGCACCAGCCATTTAACTCTCCTCAAAGTCTGGTGATCTGCCTTACCGAAAAGCCACTGACATTACCAAGCCTGGTTTTTTTTGAATGTTTCGAGCAATGATTTCAGATGCTCTTCAATATTGCTGTTGTAATCGCCAGTCTGATTGATTTGCTGCATCAGTTCTGTGTGCTCACGCTTCACAAACGCCAGTAATGCCGTTTCAAAACTGCCTATTTTAGCCAGTTCAATGTCATCCAGATAGCCTCGCTCAGCAGCGAACAGTACTATCCCCTGTTCAGCAACAGACATGGGTGCATACTGTTTCTGCTTCAATAACTCAGTAACTTTCTGACCATGGCTTAATTGCTTGCGGGTTGCATCATCAAGATCAGACGCAAACTGCGAGAACGCTGCCAATTCACGGTATTGTGCCAGTGCGGTACGAATACCTCCTGAAAGTTTTTTGATGATTTTAGTCTGAGCCGCTCCGCCCACACGGGATACCGATATACCGGGGTTTACAGCCGGACGAATACCGGAGTTGAACAAATTAGATTCCAGGAAGATCTGGCCATCAGTGATTGAAATAACATTGGTCGGTACAAATGCAGAAACATCCCCCGCCTGTGTTTCAATAATGGGCAGTGCAGTCAGCGATCCGGTCTGGCCTTTAACAGCACCTTTAGTAAAGCGCTCAACGTAATCAGCGCTAACACGGGATGCGCGTTCCAGCAGGCGGGAATGGAGATAGAATACATCTCCGGGAAATGCTTCACGCCCCGGCGGACGGCGCAACAGCAAAGAGATTTGACGATAAGCCACTGCCTGTTTGGACAGATCATCGTAAACGATGAGAGCATCTTCACCACGGTCCCGGAAATACTCGCCCATCGCACATCCTGCATAAGGTGCCAAATATTGCAGAGCCGCAGATTCAGCCGCTGATGCAACGACGACTATAGTGTTGTCGAGTACGTTGTGCTCTTCGAGTTTACGCACAACATTAGCAATAGTTGAGGCCTTCTGACCAATCGCTACATAAATACATTTGATGCCAGAATCACGCTGGTTGATGATGGCATCAATCGCCATTGCAGTTTTACCTGTCTGCCGATCTCCAATGATGAGCTCACGCTGGCCACGGCCAATGGGAATCATGGCATCGACAGATTTGTATCCCGTCTGAACTGGCTGGTCAACTGACTGACGATCAATAACCCCCGGGGCAATAACTTCAACCGGAGAGAAACCATCATCCTCGATATGTCCTTTTCCATCAATAGGTTGTCCGAGTGTATTAACCACACGGCCCAGCAATCCACGCCCGACGGGTACCTCAAGAATACGGCCAGTACACTTTACCCGCATCCCTTCATCAAGGTCCGCATAAGGGCCCATTACCACCGCACCGACAGAGTCACGCTCGAGGTTAAGAGCGATAGCATAACGATTACCGGGCAAAGTGATCATTTCGCCCTGCATAACATCGGCCAGACCATGAATGCGTATGATACCGTCACTCACAGAGACAATAGTACCTTCGTTGTGAGTCTCGCTCACGATATTAAACTGAGCAATGCGCTCTTTAATCAGTTCACTGATTTCGGTGGAATTCAGTTGCATAGACTCCAGTCCTCTTAAGACAGCAGGGCGTCTGTCAGACGTTCAAGACGGCCGCGCACGCTGCCATCAATAACCATATCACCGGCACGGATGATCACACCCGCCATGACAGTCTTATCAATTTTGATATTGAGATTTACGTTGCGTGACAGATGTTTTTCCATCGCGGCTCTAATTTTGTTTAACTGCTCTTTACTAAGCTCTCTGGCTGTGAGAACTTCCACCTCTGCGGTTGCCTCATAGAGGTCACGCAACTGGATAAACTCCTGTAATACAGCAGGCAGTGCAGTTAATCGCCTGTTTTCTGCCATTATTTTAATCAGGTTCTGACCATATTCATCAAGCTCCGAACCACAAATACTGATAAAAGTCGTGGCCAGTGCTTCAGGTGCCATAACGCCAGATAACATAACTGCTATCTGCTCATTGCGCGCTACTTCTGTAGCAAAAATCAACATTTGCTGCCAGTGCTGAACACGGTTGTGCTCAACGGCAAAATCAAAAGCCGCTTTAGCGTAAGGACGAGCGATTGTGACTAATTCAGACATCGGCCCGGCCCTCCTTAAAGTTCAGCAACCAGTTTATCAACAATAGCGTTGTTAGTAGCTTCATCCACAGAACGCTCGAGTATTTTTTCGGCCCCGGCCATCGCCAGCAGCGTGACCTGTTTGCAGAGCTCTTCATGCACACGCTTACGCTCTGCATCGATTTCTGCCTTTCCCTGGGTAACTATTTTACTTCTTTCAGCTTCAGCTTCAGATTTAGCATCTTCCAGAATCTGTGTACGACGCTTATTGGCTTGTTCAATAATAATCTGCGCTTCTTCTTTGGCTTTTTTTAGCTGTTCGGTCACAGTAGCCTGTGCATGTTCCAAATCTTCCTTAGCCTGTTGTGCAGAAGCAAGGCCGTCAGCCACTTCTTTCTGACGTTTTTCAATGGCCGCCATGATTGGGGGCCATACGAACTTCATACAAAACGCGACAAAAAAGATGAACGCAATAGCTTGGCCGAGGATTGTTGCGTTAATGTTCACAGAACAATGCCCCCCGATAAGTTAATTTCATTGTATAAGATACAAAATAAGTTCATTGCCACACAGCATCGTGCTCTGCGACGCACCATCGGACTATTTCGCAACAGCAAACATCACGTAAAGGCCCAGTCCCACAGCAATCATCGGGATAGCATCCACTAAGCCCATTACAACGAAGAACTGGGTACGCAATAGTGGAATAAGATCTGGCTGACGTGCTGCACCCTCCAGAAATTTACCTCCAAGAAGGCCGATACCGATCGCAGCACCGATCGCCGCGAGTCCCATCATCACAGCGGCGGCCATGTACAGCAGATCCATATTCAGGTTTTCCATGACAATCTCCAGTTTGTTTTAGTTAAAACGTAATAATAATATTGAATAATATCAGTGTTTTTCCGAAGCCATCGACAGATAGACAATCGTCAGAACCATAAAAATAAATGCCTGAAGTGATATGATCAGAATGTGGAATATCGCCCAGGGCAGGCTCAAAATCCACTGTGACCACCAAGGTAACAATCCCGCTATCAGAATGAAGATCAGCTCACCGGCATACATATTACCGAACAATCGCAGAGCAAGAGAAACGGGTTTTGAGAACAGGCTTACACCTTCAAGAATCAGGTTAACAGGAATGAAGATAGGGTGATTAAAAGGTTGCAATATTAGTTCTTTGGTAAAACCGCTAAAACCCTTCATCCTGATACTATAGAAAAGGATAAGAATGAATACACCTAACGCCATAGAGAGCGTGATATTGACGTCCGCCGACGCCACAACGCGTAATGCAGGAAGCCCAAACACGTGCTCACCGATGAATGGTATCAGATCGATAGGGAGCAAATCCATGAAGTTCATCAGAAAAACCCAGACAAAAATGGTCAGGGCCAGTGGAGCAATAATTTTGCTTCCGCCGTGATACATATCCCTTACATTGTTGTCGACAAAGCCAACAATAAGTTCAATTGCTGCCTGGCATTTAGCCGGTACTCCACTGGTCACTGTTCTGGCCACTCTGCGAAACAGCACCAGAAATATGAGGCCCAGTATAATGGAAAAAAACATGGAATCGATGTTGATAACCCAGAATGTTGCTGGTGGGTTATGCGGATTAACCAACTCGAAGGTACTCAGGTCCAGTTGAAGATTATTCAGGTGATGACCTATGTATTCCTGCGGCGTAGAGATCTCTCCGGCAGCCATAATACCTCTCATCCTTTTTTGTCAATTACAGTCGGTGCAACAATTTGCACAAGTAATACCGAAAGCCATGTCAGCCCCAGCGGGACGAACACTGCATTAAATCCTTTCATCGCCATAATCAGAAGCAGAGCCATCATTAGCACCCTGACAACTTCCCCTAAAGCGAACATCCAGGCAATACGTCCATTACCATGCATCTTACTCTGCTGACGGCGGGCTAAAATCATAAAAAATACACCAGGCAGCCACGCTGCCAGTCCGCCAGCCAGTGCCGAACCTGCCCACCCTGGCCCTTTGCTAACATAAAAAAGTACAGTTTCGAGAAACAGTATTGCTAACTGAATGCCAAACAGGGTACGAACTGAGTCTTTTGGATACAAAACTTCAGACATCACGTTGTCTGATCCCTGCTTCATCAGTTATCTCGCGTATTTTATAAAGCATACCTGCGCTTTTGAGTAAAACAGCTAAAAGCCTGCAAATTATACGGAGCACACCTACGATTTCAATCCATAAGCAATAAAAAGGTGAATAATCATTTAATTTTTGCATTGTCGCGCTATTTTTACAGGGCAGACAGTATATCTGGTTGATTATTGCTGATGCTAAAACTTCTTCACATATGGTTAATAACGTGCTTAGGATCACAAAAATAATTGTGGTTGTTGAAGTAAAAGTGATATTTAGGAGCTTTATCAGATAGTAATACTATTTTTGATCGAAAAAATAACATTTTACTAAATCGATAAAATTAGGATAAACCACATGCCCGAAGCTTATACTGGGATTCACTTCTGCTGATTACTAATCTTCTGACAAAAAACAGGTTCATCAGACAGGTGTAATCCTGCCAGAAATAGAAATGAAGTACAGCATGTCTGTCGGCCTGATTGTGGCTATTAGGCACAAATATTCGGCAGGGCTATTGCGCACGAACGATAAGCAAATGGCGTTCTTCTTCAAGCCCGGGTACAGTGAGTCTCTTCACCGATTCAATGTGGTAACCCGTTGGAATCATCGCCATCTCTTCATCACTACATTGCCCTTTCAGCGCGTAAAATGCTCCCTGTGCGGAGGGTAAGTGATGGCATAAACGTAACATATCAGAAAGTGAAGCAAAGGCACGGCTGATAACACCATCAAAGGTGCTTCCAGTAAACATTTCGACGCGGCACTGAACCGGAGTGATATTTTTCAACCCAATATCATATTGTACCTGGCGCAGAAAACGAATACGTTTGCCCAGACTGTCCAGCAATGTAAAGCGGGCATCAGGGCGGATAATGGCCAGTGGGACACCCGGCAAGCCAGGCCCGGTACCCACATCAATAAAAAGATCTCCTTCAAGCCAGGGTTCAGCTACCAGACTGTCAAGAATATGACGTGTCAGCATCTGCTGAGGATCACGTACCGAAGTGAGATTATAGGCCCGGTTCCATTTGTGCAGCAGCGCGACGTAATCAATAAGCTGCTGTTTCTGTGCCTGAGAAAGCGAAATATTAGCCTGAGCTAAGAAATGGGAAAGTTTGTCGATCACAAAAACGTATCCGAAAGGGGAGTCAGTCCGGACTGCCAGGCGTAGCCAGCCTGACAGTCACAACAACGTAACATTATGCCTGATAAATCAGAAAATATACGAAACCAGCCACGATTACCAGCATACGTCAGACTGGTTATTCGTTCAGGCAGATTTACTCAGTATCGCCTGCTTTTTCAGCCAGATGAGCAAAATAGAGATAGCTGCGGGCGTAACCCCTGAAATTCGTGAAGCCTGACCTAAAGAGACAGGTTGATGATCATTAAGCCTTGCGATGACCTCGTTCGAAAGGCCGCTTACCTGACGATAATCAATATTAACAGGAAGTTGTGTGTTTTCATTACGCAACTGGCGGCTGATCTCTTCCTGCTGCCGGGTTATATATCCCTGATATTTTATCTGAATCTCTACTTGTTCAGTAATTTGTCTATCCTGCAATGGCGGCTCAAAGCAGCCCAGTTGCATCAGTTTCTGATAGGTCATTTCCGGACGACGTAGTAGCTCCTCGCCGTTAACTTCCTTAGTCAGTGGTGAATTTAGCAGTGCATTTACCTCGTTCACGTTGGCAGACTTTGGATGCAGCCAGGTATCCCGTAAACGCTGACGTTCCAGCTCAATCTGTTCCCTTTTCTGATTGTAGCGGGCCCAGAGCGTATCATCCACCAGACCCAGCTCACGACCGATGTCTGTCAGGCGTAAATCTGCATTATCCTCCCGTAACAACAAACGGTATTCTGCACGCGAGGTAAACATACGGTAAGGCTCTTTAGTCCCTAAAGTACAGAGATCATCTACTAACACACCGAGATAGGCCTGATCACGTCGGGGAGTCCAGGGATCTTTGCCAAGAGATAAACGTGCTGCATTAAGCCCCGCCAGTAATCCTTGTGCTGCTGCTTCTTCATAACCAGTAGTGCCATTGATCTGCCCGGCGAAAAACAATCCTGAGATAAATTTACATTCAAGCGTTGGTTTCAGGTCACGCGGGTCAAAAAAATCATATTCAATAGCATAGCCTGGGCGAACGATTTTTGCTGTTTCCATGCCCTTTATTGAGCGCACAATCTGCATTTGCACATCAAATGGCAGACTGGTTGATATTCCGTTTGGATAGATTTCGTTGCTTGTCAGCCCTTCCGGTTCTAAAAAGATCTGGTGTGAATCACGATCTGCAAAACGCACAACTTTGTCTTCAACAGAAGGACAATAACGGGGGCCAATGCCCTCGATGTTGCCGGAATACATTGGGCTGCGATGCAGATTATTGCGAATAATATCGTGCGTCTGCGAGTTAGTGTGAGTTATCCAGCAGTGTATCTGTTGAGGATGATCTTTGGTACTACCTGTGAATGAAAATACAGGGAGGGGATCATCACCATATTGAGGTGCCAGCATATCGAAATCTATGGTCCGTGCATCGATTCGGGGTGGTGTGCCGGTTTTAAGACGATTTACCCGGAATGGCAACTGACGCAAACGCTGGGCAAGGGTAATTGATGGGGGATCACCCGCCCGCCCGCCTTTGTAGTTGTTTAGCCCAATATGGATTTGACCGTTCAGGAAAGTGCCTGTTGTTAGTACAACTGTGGTGCCACGGAATTTTAGTCCCATTTGGGTAACAACACCCGCTATACGATCCTGTTCAAGGATCAGATCTTCAGCGCTTTGCTGGAAGATCGTCAGGCAGGGTTGATTCTCTAGCGCTGAGCGTATTGCCTGTCGATATAGCTGACGATCAACCTGTGCACGGGTAGCACGAACTGCTGGACCTTTGCTCGCATTAAGTGTCCTGAACTGGATACCAGCCCGATCAGTGGCTTTTGCTATAACACCACCTAAGGCATCTATTTCCTTGATAAGATGTCCTTTGCTTATTCCCCCCATTGCAGGATTGCAGGACATCTGCCCCAATGTGTCTACATTATGGGTCAGCAACAGTGTTTGCTGCCCCATTCGGGCAGCCGCCATAGCAGCTTCTGTGCCAGCATGGCCGCCACCGATAATGATAACGTCAAAGGAATCGGGATAGAACATTTAGAGTACCTGATGGTTAGCGGAAGGACTCGCATCTGATGATGAGATCTTACTGTATTTTTAGCGGATCGAGAAGATCGTTGTTTTTTGCATAATGAATATAAGATCTTTTTTTTAAGATCTTCTTATTAGATCTGTTATTAGTACCGCAGAGGTTTGTGGATAACTGGGAAAAGTTTTTTTATATCATGAAATTGTAAAGGATCCTTTGCTGTGAATGATCGGTGATCTTGATCGGGGTAAGCTGGGAACTAGATCTCAACTTATCCACAGGACATGAATTTATTATACTTATTCTCTGGATAATAACGGGTTATCCTCTGGTAAAACCAGTAGTTATTCACAAAAAACCGCACAAAAAGGATCAGATATCTGCTGCTGAACTCTCTTCCAAGTCGATCGCAGTGTTCCTGACGATAGCGTAAACCCCCTACCCTTTTTATTTATGCTCCTGCTGGTTACGAGCCTTTCATACATGGCAATGGCAGGAGAGGGTGAAAAGGCTTATAACAGGGTTTTCCAGCTGGTCAGCCACTCCTCAGCAGGATCTTCTGGAATATCATGTTCCAGCACATCGATCTTTAATGTTTCACCCAGTTGCTGTGCGCCACAGGAACGTAAGGCATCAGTTAATTTATCAATCGCGCCACAAAACAGATCATACTCGCTGTTCCCAATACCGATTGCACCGTAACGTACGTTGCTGAGATCGGGTTGTTGTGAATGTAGATCATCAAGTAGTGGCTGAAGATTGTCAGGCAGATCGCCTGCGCCATGGGTCGATGTAATAATCAGCCATAATCCTGACGCGGGTAAAACGTCAAGCTCCGGTCCATGTTGCAGGGTTGTCAGATAACCAGCGGCATCAAGTTTATTTGCGAGGTGCTCTGCAACATACTCAGCACTGCCCAAAGTGCTGCCACTAATTAAAGTAATACCTGCCATAGATAATGTCCTGAGGTTAAAAACCGGTTATTGTAAGCGGTGATTAACTTGTGGGCAACTGTGAGTATTCTTGCAAAAGGGTTTTGGGAAGGTTCCTGCTATGATAGTGGATTGCACTGCAAAATTATCGTCATTTTATCTGTGGATAACGTTATTCTGCTGTCATGAATCATCTGGGGTAATCCCATGAATTTTGCAACTAATGGGTGGTCTTTGGAAATGCTATTTTTCCTGCAACTGGGGCCTTAATTCAGCAGCAGAATATGAATAAAGACCAAACTTGAGTAAGCAGTTCAATCGTTTTTTTGTGTAAGAAAGTTAAGATTATACAGGCTCTGACGCTGACACCAGAAAGCGTGCTGAAAATTTCAATAAATTTACCGGATGATGAATGGAATATTCTGCACCAAGATGATCTCCTCAAATTTTGCCAGCAGCAGGCGCTAGAGAACCTGATAACTGCTTACAGCTTCACTATTTTCATCAGCCTCCACCTGTCCATTCCATGTAATCTGTAGATAACTCCGTTGATGCCGAGGGGGAAGCGATCGGTAATATGCCCTTAAGCTATGTTTCGGTGAAAACTGGCTTTTTGTCTGGTTGTGGTTATCGGTTTAAAGATAATTTCAAAAAATTAACGGATAAACAACGTTTGCGTCCGGTCAAACGGCAGGTTCTGCGTATGTACAATGATTATTAATAAGTAAACGTTTTTATAACAAACAGACTCTGTTTTTTTATTTCTTTAAAATATTAGTCGTGTTTATAATCTCGTACGTGATTATTTATTTTATTGTATCACTTCCACGTTTTATGGCAGGTAAGTAAGGGTGTTTTTCAAACCATCCTTACCTGAAAGCAACCCGGAAACTAAATTTCCAGGCAGGTCTGAAGAGTAAATATGGCCGGGTTTGTAAGCATCGGGTACTCAAGATAAGGAGAAATATCATGCCCATTTCAGGAGTAAAAAGTTCTGCTAACCAAAGACAGAACTTAACAGTAGCAACAGATACTAAAAAACCAGCGCAGTCATCAGGAGGGACAATCGCAGAGGCTGCTCGGGAAGCAGGCATTACTGCCGATACAAAACAGTTTGTAACAGGAGTATCTATAGGCTTGCCGGAGTCCGCAAGAGAGGCAGGTAAAGCAGTCTTTCATGCAATGGACCCAGATGCCGGGCTGTTATACGATGCCGGACAAAAGATAAAAAACACTGCATCTTCGGACACTAAATCTACCAGTCTTCTGGAAAACAGTGCCAAATGGGCAGGTTTTTCTTCTGCTACTGTATGCAGCACTGATTCTTGGGAAGAGCCTTCTGCTGCTATGCGCAGAACTGATTCGATGCGCGACCTTTGTGTACAGTTTAATAATATCAAATTAACATCCGGGTTGAGTGCGCCGCCTGTGGAAGATGCAATCTGGGATGGGTATAAATCAGGTGATGCAGGTACAAAATCAGAAATTCATCCGGGTCAAGGTATTACTGATGAGTCAGAAGGGGCAAAATATAATACTGCGGTCCGTATTGAATTATTAAAAAAACTAGTCGAAGGTTTAGAAAATGATATTACTTCGGGAAGATGGGACACTGCTGCGTTTTATGCAGATGAAGATCTCGAGTTGATGCCTGATTTGGTGACAATGGCAAATACAAAACATCCCGGGCTGAATCTTAAATATGTTAATAGCCCACAAGATCTTCCGGAATTAATAAAATCGGTTCCTGAGGGATGTGAATATTTCAGATTTATAGTTAATACAGGAAAAGGGAATATCCATTTTGTAGCGATTGATGGCAGGGTTATTGAAGGAAAAAAATCTTTGATATTGTTTGATTCTACACAATTTCGTTGCGGGTGGGCCAAAGAACTTGCATTAAAGGCAGAGAAATCCATCTTAGATGCCAGAATACCCGATTGTTACTTTTCTCTAGCAGAAATGAACATTCAAAAAAGCTATTCCGAATGTGGAATTTTTAGTCTGGCAATAGCAAAAAAGCTTCACACTAAATCTGATAATTTATTGAAAATGCATGAAGATAATATCACAGGAATAATCAAAAAAAGCAGTTTGTTAATTCCTAGCACATGGACATGGGATTCATTTGATGATTTAAATTTTATATCTTATAAAGAGACGGATAAATACCTTCCGGCAGACTTCTATAAACATACGCAAAGTGAAAGACGTTTAGAGAAATATATGGATTTAAATAGTTCGGCAGAATACGATATTGTTAATAAAAAACATCAAACGCTTTCAGAGAGATTTAAAGAACACACTGTAATATCAATATTTGGAGGTAAAGAAAAATCTTTCTCCGTACATGCAAAAAGAATAGCTGAATATAATTCTCTTATTGAAAATTATACCAGAGCTGACGAATGCCAGCGAAAATGGTTAGCCTGATATAGGCATGGTGGCGGTAACGTCACCTGACTGGCTCTGCCGGATACGGTATAAAAATAAAATCGTGTACAGATTAGGGCGGTTATCTGGAGACTATATCAAAATACCCAATGCATCTTTTGTGATTATCATCTCAATTTCGTTTCAGCTCTCTTTGCAGGATAAGCCCCGATTTTCAACGCAGATACCTTATGCCGGTGGCCTTACCCTCGGCTGTTTCAGGTTACGCATGGTCAGGCAGGCGCAGAAAAATCAGTCTGTCTCTTTTTTGTATAGTGGACATAACAAATGTGTTTCTGATTGCTAACCAGGAGATGCTGCACAAATGTATCAGTATTCTATACACTGGTTGCTTTCAGGGCAGTTAACGAATGCGCCATAACGTCTTCGGGTTTGTCTCAGATAGTTTAGCCGTTTTCTGTGTTTTGCTTGCGGATTACATTGGTCAGATATTCTGAATATGGCCGGCCGGTATGCCCCTACAGAACTTTTAGTGATTACATTACAGATAGCCATCTCCACCATGCATTCGGTGGTTTTGCTGGCGACAATAAATAGTAGTGACTATGATTGCCCTCAATTGGTCATCTGACACAGATAATAGTGCCAAAATACGCATCAAACTGAATTGTCGGGTACGCCTATAGTGATTCAGATATAGTGTGTTCTGGTTGATAACGTTAGTTGCCCGCATCACGCTGTCGGGCAGGTGCCAGGAAGATTTATGAGCTCTGTTAATAAAAATTCTCTCGGTGGACTTACATTGTTAGCCATCGGTATGGTTTACGGTGATATTGGGACTAGCCCGCTTTATGCGTTGCGTATGAACCTCTCTGGTGAATTTGGTATTGAGCTGGGGCCTGATGCAGTGTATGGCTCCCTTTCACTGATTTTCTGGCTGCTGGTGCTGGTGGTATCTCTGAAATACATCTGCTATGTGATGCGGGCGGACCACGATGGTGAGGGTGGTATCCTTACCCTGATGTCGCTTGCGGGCCGTAATACTCGTGCCAAATCAACAGCCATTCTGATTATACTGGGGCTTATTGGTAGCAGTTTTTTTTATGGTGATGTGGTTATTACACCCGCAGTATCGGTGCTTTCGGCAATTGAGGGGATGAAGATTGTCACCCCTTCATTGGACCCTTATATTCTGCCGCTGGCTATTTTTATCCTTACTCTGCTGTTTGTAATACAAAAGCAGGGTACGACTCTTGTTGGTAATCTTTTCGCCCCGGTTATGCTGATGTGGTTCATCGTACTGGCGATATTGGGTGCCCGGAGCATTATGACTAATCCCCAGGTATTGCAGGCGCTGGAACCCAGCTGGGCAATTAATTTCTTTACCCATTATAAAGGCGCCGCATTTTTTACTTTGGGGGCGGTAGTTCTGGCCATAACCGGCGTAGAGGCACTGTATGCTGATATGGGACATTTTGGCAAATTTCCTATCCGTCTCGCCTGGTTTATTGTGGTGCTGCCTGCACTGGTGCTCAATTATTTTGGTCAGGGGGCGTTATTACTAAATAAACCAGAGGTGATTAAAAATCCCTTTTTCATGCTCGCTCCGACATGGGCGTTAGTTCCACTGCTGATTCTGGCCACTTTGGCAACAGTGATTGCTTCTCAGGCTGTGATATCTGGTGTTTATTCATTAACACGTCAGGCAGTGCGGCTGGGATACCTGCCACCCATGCGCATTGTTCACACCTCGGCTCAGGAGTCGGGCCAAATCTATATTCCGGTAATAAATTGGCTGCTCTATCTGGCAGTTCTGTCAGTCGTTATCGGTTTCAAACAATCCAGTAATCTGGCAGCTGCGTACGGTATTGCTGTGACAGGCACTATGGTACTCACGACTTTTTTGTGTGGTGTTGTTGCTATCAAAGAGTGGGGCTGGAAACCCTGGCTGGTGATAATCATGCTGATTGCGATGCTTTTTATAGATCTTGCGCTTTTTTCTGCCAATCTGGTGAAGTTTCTCTCTGGAGGCTGGTTGCCGCTTATGCTGGCGCTGGTGATGTTTATCATTATGACTACCTGGAAGAGCGAACGTTTCCGCCTGCTGCGACGTATGCAGGAGCATGGTAACTCACTTGAAGCAATGATTGTGTCGTTAGAGAAGTCACCTCCGGTGCGGGTTGAGGGTACTGCGGTGTATTTGTCTCGGGCACTGAACGTTATTCCTTTCGCTATGTTACATAATCTTAAACATAACAAAGTATTACATCAGCGAGTGGTATTACTCACTATACGTACTGAACACGTTCCTTATGTTCATAATGTTCGCCGGGTAACAATAAAACAATTGTCTTCTACCTTCTGGCGTGTAGTAGCCAGCTATGGCTGGAGTGAAACGCCAAATGTTGAGGAAATTTTCCGCCGTTGTGAACTGGAGGGGTTGAACTGTAGTATGGTTGAGACCTCGTTTTTCATGTCTCATGAGACATTATTCATTGGTAAACGTCGCTGGTATCTTCGCATGCGAGGCAGGCTTTTTATTGTGATGGAGCGTAATGCACTACGTGCACCTGAACAATTTAAAATTCCACTTAATCGCGTGATCCAGCTGGGGACACAGATTGAAATTTGATTGCTAAAAGTAGCGATACAGCTGGCATTCATCCTTATGAATTGATTGTCAGGAGTCAGCTACTGAAATAGCGATGTATCCCGCAACAGATGAACATTACCCTTGCGACGAGTAAACCCACTACGATCAAAGAATTCTAGTATCTGTATTGCCAGTTTACGGCCAATATTGAAGTGGTCGCGGAGATCTGTAGCACTGATACTTCCCTGTTCAGTACATCTTTGTCGCACCAGATGAGCAAATCGTCCTATTTGGTCACTATGATAGAAGCGATCACGGATCACGGCAGCCAGAAGACCAGCCTGAGCATTTTTATTTAACAGCTGACGCATCAGAGATTCGGCAACATTAAACTGGTTTGCCAGATCTCTGACCCACTAGGCTTCTTCTTTGAATAGCGGTAAGACATGCTGCCAGAGTGCCTGCTCCTCAGCGGTCAGTTGTGGTTTGAAATCTGGCAGGCAAAGCCAGCCCCGATGGCTTGTTATTCTGCTTTCCTTTAATAACTGGCGGATGAGTGCCAGCACCAGGCCGGGTGGTTTATCTGTAAGGGCAATACGTCGTAGTCGATCACTTGCCGGGCCGGGATCGCCGCTATGGTTTTGATGGAAAGAGATCAGAGCATCTGTCAGCCGTTGTTTCCACAGGACTGCCTGCTCTGGCAGTAATACATCATCGTCAGCTATCAGGGGCTCAAGAGGGGCAAGTGCGGCCTGCAATCCTTTAGCCGTTAGCTGCGTGGCCCAGCCTAGCTGAGTAAGGGATCCGGGCTGTGTGGACAGCTGAGTGAGAATGCGACTGGCAGTATTCGGGGCATCGGCCAGTGCCTGTAGCCAGGCTAGGTAGTCTGGCTGACGTTTACCCCGTTTTTTGGGCGTTAGCAGAATAACCCGACCACCAGCCAGTGTTTGCTGTACACTAATATCACGCAAAATCAGACGATCATCATTGGCCAACCAGAGTGGTTTGTCTGGTGCTAATTCAGCAAGATGGTTAACTAGTGGCAAAATACGTCCGGTAACGTGAGACGCACTGTGATGAATATGCACAGGTTGCCACATATGAAATGTTGCACTACCTTCCAAGGCAACAACGACGCGTTCTGCTGGTGGAGGGGGTTGTTGTGCCAGCAACCAGTCGCCCCGGTTTATCTGGGTTTTATTGATATCCCCCGTCAGATTCAATGCCAGCCGTTTGCCAGCCGTGCCCCGCTCAGTGCTGCGATTGTGGCTGTTTATGCCCCGCACCCGCACAGGCTGCCCGGCACCGGTTAACCATAGCGTCTCCCCGATCACAACCTCACCAGAAAGGCAGGTACCAGTAACAATCAGCCCTGTTCCTTTAAGGGTAAAAACGCGATCAATAGCCAGACGAAAACGGCATTCTGTTTCAAACTGCAATGGGTGCAGGCTGCATAAATGGCCGGCCAGGGGCGTAAGACTTTCGGGACTGTGAAGTGAGCAGATAAAACAGTGCGGGTTTTGCCAGCCTAAACCGGTTGCCAGTTGTGTCACTTGCCGGGCAACAGTATCAATCTGTTGTGGTGTGGAGCGATCAGATTTTGTGAGCGCTATTGTTAATGACGGACGCCCCAGCAGGCTGAGTAGTGTCAGATGCTCTGTCGTTTGTGGCATTACACCATCATCGCAAGCCACTACCAGCAAAGCATGATCGATACCGCTGATGCCACTGAGCATGTTGTTGATAAATTTTTCATGGCCGGGCACATCAATAAAGCCAATCACCCGGCCATCTTCCTGAGGCCAGTAGGCATAACCCAGATCGATTGTCATTCCCCGCGTTTTTTCTTCTGGCAGCCGGCTGGTATTGATGCCTGTCAGTGCCTGTACCAGCGAGGTTTTACCGTGGTCAACATGACCAGCAGTGGCAATGATCACGACAATAGCATCTCCATAAATAGCGATTCATCATCGAGACAGCGCAGATCAAGCCACAACTTTCCATTCTGTACACGGCCAATGACAGGGGCTGCACACATACGTAACCGCTGTGCCAGAGCGGTAAGTTCGCTATTATTGCCCGAAAGTGGAGTAAACGTCAGTGCGTAGCTAGGCAGGGGATCGGCCGGTGATGAACCGCTGCCAATCTGTGACACACAGGCCTCGGCTTCCACCCTCCATGCAGTAAAATGCTCACTGAGCGCTGGCAGAAGCCGTCTGGCCTGCGCGGCAATTTCTGACGGATGGCGGGTTAACTGACGAAGCAGCGGCACTGTGCTGGTCAGTGTTTCTGGCTGCTGATAAAGTGTCAGTGTGGCATCCAAAGCGCTTAAGGTCATTTTATCTGCACGTACTGCACGCTTCAGAGGATGGCGTTGCAGGCGGGCAATCAGCTTACGGCGGCCGAGAATAATGCCCGCCTGGGGGCCGCCTAAAAGCTTGTCGCTGGAAAAACTGACCAAATCGACGCCGGCGGCGAGCAGATGCTGTGGCATCGGCTGAGCGGGCAGGCCGTATTGTGCTAAATCGATGAGGGACCCGCTACCTAAATCACTAATTAATAATATATTATTTTTTCTGGCCAGTTCAGCCAGGCTTACTTCGTTGACGGTATGGGTGTATCCAACAATTTTATAGTTACTGGTATGAACCTTCATCAGCAGCGCTGTCTGTTCACAAATAGCCTGTTGATAATCATGCAGATGTGTGCGATTGGTCGTGCCCGTTTCTTTCAACGTACAGCCCGCCTGGCGCATGATATCCGGGATACGAAAGGCTCCGCCAATCTCAACTAATTTACCACGAGAGATGACGACTTCCCGCCCGCATGCCAGCGTGGTTAACATCAGTAGTACGGCAGCAGCATTATTGTTTACGATGCAGGCATCTTCAGCACCGGTAATGTGACACAGGCGCTCTGCCAGCGCCCGATCGCGATGGCTGCGTTCGCCGCTCTTGATATCATATTCCAGTGTTACCGGATGGCGCATGACTGTCACTACCGCATCGATGGCGGATTCTGCGAGCGGGGCGCGCCCCAGGTTAGTGTGTAGTATCGTACCTGTAAGGTTAAATACCGGAGAAAGAGCACAGTGCTGCCTGCTGGCGAGGCGGCGTTGTGTTTCCAAATGCCAGCTATTTTGCCATGAAGGCAGTTGCTGATACTGTCTGAGTGATTGCCGGGCATCCTGCTGCTGAGTACGCAGTACGAGTGTGACCTGATGACGGCCATACTGGTTAATCAGGGGAGCGAAGTCAGGCTGACGTAGTAAAAGATCAATGGATGGGATCTGGCTGTAAATAGTGGTCATTTTGATAACAAATCAGTCTGGTGGTGGTGTGGTTTGTGCAAAGCTGTCGCGCTGGAACAGTTTTTCTACCAGTTTCACCAGCGCAGGGCGATCTACACACCAGTTAGGAGCAACATGGCGCAGGTTGAGATAACCTGCCATACAACCAGTGGCAATATCGGCCAGATTAATAGTTTTTCCGTTCAGCCACTTGCGATCAGCCGCTGCCTGTTCCAGTGCATCGAGCCCACGTTGAATTTTTTCACGCTGGTGCGTCAGTACAAGTTCCGATTGCTGGTCTGCGTTACGCTTCTGTTCACAGACAATGATTATTGCAGCATCACATATACCATCTGCCAGCGCTTCTAATTGGCGCACTGAGAGAGCATCGGCTGGTGTAGATGGCAGAAAGGGCGGGGACTTTTCAAGTTGTTCTATCCTAGCCGCAATGACTGACGAGTCGAACCAGATTTCATTCTGGCTAATCATTAATGCCGGAACTTCACCCAATGGGTTATAGTGTATTACTGTGTTGTCGTTTTTCAGAGGTGATTCATTGACAAATTCAAATGTCACCTCTTTTTCCAGTAACATGATGGAAATTTTGCGCACAAATGGGCTGGTATAGCTGCCTATTAATTTCATCCTGCTCTCCTTAATCCCGACTATCCGCTGTCAATGGCGGGAGCAATGTGGTTACTCTTCGCCGGGAAACAGAAAAGGGTTAAGACTGCTACGGGCAAATCCCTGCTGTTCCATGTGTGCATCCAGCATCAGGGTTGCCAGATCATCCGCAACGGCTTCCACAGACGGATCGTTTTGTTGATACAGCATTTTGAGATAGCTGTTGCAGTTACCACAGCTTTCCGCTTTTACCCCTGCCTGCTCACTATTTAATGACCAATAATTAATATCGCCGGTTTGCTCGCAGTTAGTGCATTTAGCGCGAACTACGTGCCATTCACTTTCACAGAGGTTACAGTGCAAATAGCGCAATCCCTCCCGCTGGGTACCGATGTGTACCACACTGGCCACCGGCATACTGGCACATACCGGACAAAACTGTCGCTGCTCACCGTATTCAGTGCGCGCTTTGCCGGGAATAAGGGCTGCCATTTGCGCCCAGTATACTGACAGTGCAGCCCAGATGAAGGGTGCTTTGTCACTGTCCACTTTCCCAAACTGCTGTGCGAACAGGGCGGATGCCATTAATTCGAGTTCGCTGACGGATGTTTTTTCCAGATTCTCCAGGACTGCCAGTGCCTGGCCGCTCATTTCGGGTTTTAGTTCAGAAAGCAGTGAATATAGCAGGCGCTGCCAGTGGGTATCACGTTGCAGATCCGTTATCTCCAGGGGTGGTTTGCCCATTTCTGCCGCTTTAACCAGATAAGGGCGTAAATCTACCTGTAGGGGATAATCATACAGCACGATCTCCTGAGCTTCGGCAATTTTAGCGGCAAAGAGAAGATAATCACCCAGCGGATTTTTAGCCGCCAGCTGGCGCAGACGCGCCGCGCGCTGGCTATATAGATTTTTCAGCCGGGGGAAAAGTAATGGCGGAATGGTGTCTATAGTTGTCCTGTGCTTTTTTCCATGCTGATCTTGCGGGATAATACGAATACTCATCAGGGGCGTTTTTCCTGTTGTTTAGATAAGCGCTGCTGCAGTTCCCGGTACCAGCGTGGATGATGTTTCTTCACCCACTCAGAGGTTACCCGGCCTTCTACCATTGCTGTAATTGTACCCTTAACCCAAATTGCAGCGTAAATATGTATCATGATGACGATAATTAAAATTGCTGAAGAAATAGGATGAATCAGTAATGCGGCGCGGATCACCATGATGGGAAATGCACCAGCGAACCAAGGGCGCCAGATGATAATACCACTCGCCAGGAGTAATAACAGGCTGCCAGCCGACATCCAGAAAACACACTTCTGACCAAAATTATAGCGCCCGGTGTCACCTGCTTCCTGATTAAGAGCAATTTTCCTGATATTTCTGGCCCATTCCATGTCATCCCGTGTGAGCAGGTTGTGGTGCCAGAAGCGAAAAAACATAATCAGGAATGCTACAAACATTGCCACACCGATGAAAGGATGAAGGATGCGTGCCATCTGAGGCGTTCCCAGTGCATTCATCAGCCAGTTAAAAGAGGGGAAGAAGAACCCAAGCCCGCTGACGAGTGCCAGCACAAAACAGAGTGCTACTAGCCAGTGATTGATACGTTGTGAAGCACTGTAGCGCTGAATGCGTGGCTGACGATTCATTAATGTTTCTCCTCTTCATCTTCTTCCTTATGTTTTTCCGCACGATTGGGCCCAACTCCAACATAATGAAAAAATGCTGCCGCAAAGGTAACAGCAAAGCCAATCGCGGCCAGTGGTTTCCATATACCTTTCCAGAAAGCGACGGTTGGGCTGATAGTGGGATTAGCAGGCAGGCCGTGATAGAGCTGTGGCTTGTTGGCATGATGCAAAACGTACATCACGTGAGTGCCGCCGACTCCCTGGGGGTCGTATAGTCCGGCATTGTTATAACCGCGACTGTTGAGTTCGGTAATACGCTCGTTAGCCAGATGAATCATATCCTGCTTGCTACCAAAACGAATGGCACCTGTGGGGCAGGTTTTTACACAGGCCGGTTCCTGACCGACATTCACCCGATCAACACACAGCGTGCATTTGTACACCCGGTTGTCTTCCGGGTTGAGACGGGGAACATCGAACGGGCAGCCAGCGATACAGTACCCACAGCCAATGCACTGCTCAGACTGGAAATCGACAATTCCGTTAGCGTATTGGATGATAGCGCCTGCCGCAGGGCAGGCTTTCAGACAACCCGGGTCGGCACAATGCATGCAGCCATCTTTGCGGATTAACCATTCCAGTTTGCCCTGTTCTTTTACTTCAGAGAAACGCATTACTGTCCAGGATTTTGCCGTTAAATCAGCAGGATTGTCATAAACGCCAACGTTATGCCCGACGCTGTCACGGATGTCATTCCACTCAGAGCAGGCGACCTGGCACGCTTTGCAGCCAATACAGGTAGTGACATCAATAAGCCTGGCAACCTGTTGCTGATAATCCCGGACCTGTGGAGCCGGTGTGAGGCCATTGGTGGCAGACCGGCGGATAATGTCCTGCGATTGATAAGCCATTTTGGATCTCCCTTACACTTTTTCCACATTAACCAGAAACGCCTTAAACTCCGGTGTCTGGGTGTTAGCATCCCCGACAAACGGGGTTAATGCATTGGCAAGAAATCCTTTTTTAGTCACACCAATAAAACCCCAGTGTATGGGAATGCCAATAGTTTCCACCGTCCTGCCGTTAACCTGAAGGCTTCGGATTCGTTTGGTTACTACGGCTTTAGCTTTGATATAACCGCGATTAGAACTCACTTTTACGGTATCGCCCGAGCCAATACCGAGTTTATTAGCCAGCGTCTCGCCGATCTCAATAAATTGCTCCGGCTGGGCAATGGCGTTGAGCCGCGAGTGCTTGGTCCAGAAGTGGAAATGCTCAGTGAGCCGGTAAGTCGTGCCGACATAAGGGAATTTATCTGCGCTTCCCATCGCATTTAAATCATCTTTAAACACCCGCGCTGCCGGGTTAGAGATTACGCTGGCATGTAACGGATTAGTGCTTATCGGGGTTTCGAACGGTTCATAATGTTCCGGGAAGGGTCCCTCGGCCATCTTATCAAGGGCAAACAGGCGTGCGAGGCCTTCAGGCTGCATAATAAACGGGCCAACATTACTCCCAGGGGGGGCGGTACTGTAGTCGGGGATGTCTAGTCCTCCCCATTTGTTACCTTCCCATGTTAATAACTGTCGTTTGGCATCCCACGGTTTACCCATCGGATCGGCGGAGGCGCGGTTGTAGAGAATGCGGCGATTGAGCGGCCAGGCCCAGCTCCAGCCCAGTGTATTACCGAGCCCGGAGGGATCACTGTTATCACGACGTGCCATCTGGTTCCCCAAAGGGGTCCAGCTTCCGCAGAAAATCCAGCAGCCACTGGAGGTGCTACCGTCATCTTTTAGCTGAGCAAATGAGCTAAGTTGCTGGCCTTTTTGCACTAGCAGAGCCCCCTTATCATCAAAGATATCAGCCAGCGCTCTGCCATTGCTCTCCATTGCTACTTCTTCGGCGGAGGGGTTTTCAGGCGTCAGGTAGTCCCAGGACATATTCAGCACAGCTTCTGGCAGTGCACCACCTTCATCTGCGTACATCTCGCGCAGACGGGAATAAATACCAGCCAGAATTTCGCCATCATTTTTGCCTCTCCCGGACTATCGGCCGCCTTCCAGTGCCATTGCAACCAGCGTGCAGAGTTGACAATAGAACCGTTTTCCTCTGCAAAGCACGAGCAGGGTAAACGGAAGACTTCAGTCTGGATAGTGGCACTGTCTGCCTCATTAAATTCCCCATGGTTCTGCCAGAAGTTAGCGGTTTCGGTATTGATGGGATCAATTGTGACCAGAAATTTGAGTTTCGATAGCGCCGCAATAACTTTGCTTTTGTCAGGAAAGGAGGCAAGCGGATTAAAGCCCTGACAAATATAGCCATTGACTTCACCCTGCGACATCATCTCAAGGTATTGCAGAACATCGTAGCTTTTATCCCATTTCGGCAGCCAGTCGAACCCCCAGTCATTCTCTTGTTGCGCCTTATCACCGTAGAATGCTTTCATCTGGCTGACAAAAAATTTAGGGTAATTACCCCAGTAATTAACCTGGTTTGCCAGGAGTGGCGTTGGTGTGTTGGCAGTGAGGTAGCTTTGCAGATCAGGTTGCTTTTCAGAGGGCAGCGTCATGTAACCCGGCAGACTTTGACTAAGCAAGCCAAGATCGGTCAGCCCCTGTATATTGGAGTGCCCACGCAGGGCATTTACACCACCTCCTGCCATACCCATATTGCCGAGCAGCAGCTGTATCATCGCCATGGTGCGAATGTTTTGCGAGCCAACCGAGTGCTGAGTCCAGCCTAAATGCATAGAGGAATGTTGCCGTACGATCTGCCACAGAAGTTTCTGCTAGCAATTCACAGATATGCAGAAAATCAGCTTTCGGGGTCCCACAAATGGTCTCTACCATTTCCGGTGTATAACGACTGACATGGGTTTTTAACAGATTCCAGACACAGCGGGGGTTCGTGAGCGTCGTATCCTGTTTTGCATGGCCTGCGTCATCTGTTTCATAATTCCAGCTGGTCTTATCATATTTGTGATTGCTGGGATCGTAACCGCTAAACAGCCCCTCATTGAAGCTGTAATCAGCGCGCACGATCAGGCTGGCATTAGTATAGGCTTTGACGTAGTCATGCTGTATTTTATCATTTTTAATCAAATAGTTAATTATTCCCGATAGAAAAGCGATATCACTACCTGAGCGAATAGGTGTGTAAAAATCGGCTACCGAGGCCGTACGGGTAAAGCGGGGGTCAACAACAATAAGCCTGGCATTGTTATGGATTTTAGCTTCCATTGCCCAGCGAAACCCAACCGGATGCGCCTCAGCCGCATTGCCGCCCATAACAATAATCAGATTGGCGTTACGGATATCAACCCAGTGGTTGGTCATCGCACCGCGACCAAATGTTGGAGCAAGACTTGCTACCGTTGGTCCGTGTCAGACGCGCGCCTGGTTATCAATCGCTAACATGCCGAGTGAACGGGTAAATTTCTGGGTCAGATAACCCGTTTCATTGCTTGATGCTGACGCACAAAGCATACCCGTGCTGAGCCAGCGGTTTACCGTGACGCCTGCCTCATTTTTAGCAACAAAATTACTGTCGCGATCCGCTTTCATTAATTTAGCAATACGCCCGAACGCCTCATCCCAGCTGATACGCTGCCATTTATCGGATCCCGGCGCACGATATTCCGGAAATTGCAGACGGCTTTCGCTATGAACGAAATCGAGCAGGCCGGCACCTTTCGGGCAGAGTGCACCACGGCTGACAGGATGATCGGGATCACCTTCGATATGAAAAATAGCCTGTTTTGCGTTGAGAGCACCATCACCCATGCTGTATATCAGCAGGCCACAACCTACTGAGCAATAGGTACAGGTATTACGGGTTTCACGGGCACGCAGTAATTTGTACCGGCGCGTTTCCGCCAGTGCCACGTTCGGGGCAAACCCCAGCACGGCTGCTGTTGTACCTGCCATGCCTCCTGCACAGATCTTGAAAAATGTTCTGCGGTTGATCTTCATCATAACCTTCTGTATTTAAATCTGTATGACAGTATCTGATGCCTGCTGGAGCTGGGGGAAGAAAATGCGCCAACAAAGCGAATGTTACTTTAGTTTACATTTTAATCACTTTTTTTTAACAAGGCGTTATTATAAAACGACTTACCGTGATAAAAAAGGAGGGTTTGTTGATCAATAGAATGAGATCACATAAAAGCACAGCGGATGTCATTGCAGGAGTCAGGCGAAGTAAGGTCTGGCAGCGGCCATCATTAGAAAATTTTAGTGAAGATTGGCTGGCTGATGAAGTGCCTGTAGCGCTGGTATTTAATGGTATAGCTCATGTCGTGATGATGGCAACGCCGCGCGATTTGCCAGAATTTGCACTGGGTTTTTGCCTTTCGGAGGGGATTATTACCTCTCCACAGGAGATCTACGGTATGGATGTTGTTTCTACAGGCGATGGGATTGAAGTGCGGATAGAGCTCTCCAGCCGTTGTTTTTTTGCCCTGAAAGCACGTCGCCGTGCTCTGGCGGGGCGCACTGGCTGCGGGGTATGTGGTGTAGAACAGCTGGCTGAGATAGACAAATCGATAACTCCTTTGCCCGTAACCCAGCATTTTGATTTAATGCTATTAGATGCACTACTGCCAAAACTGCGTGACTATCAGCCTGTCGGCAGGCTTACAGGCTGTACTCATGCGGCAGCGTGGATTATGCCGGAGGGGAATTTTGCTGGCGGATTCGAAGATGTGGGGCGTCATGTTGCGCTCGATAAATTACTGGGTGCACGTAGTCAACACACTGGCTGGCAGGCGGGAGCTCTATTAATTTCCAGTCGAGCCAGCTATGAAATGGTACAGAAGGCAGCAATGTGTGGTGTGGAGATTCTGCTGGCTGCTTCCGCCGCGACGTATCTGGCCGTTCGGCTCGCCAGGCGTACTCATATGACGCTACTGGAATTTGCTAAACCCGGCCGTGCTACGGTTTACACTTGGCCTGAGCGTCTTATAGCGGGAAATGAACAGTAGATCGCTTATCTTGAGAATCCTCTTTGCAGAGTGGTGCCGAACTCATTTACCTGTTGACCTGAACTTCAGCAGAAAAATCTAAAATCGGGATGTGAGTGCGCTGAAAAAAGTTGTCAGGCACATACTTGTTGCCAATTTTGACGACCGGAAAGTGGCTAATTTCCCTTTTACAGAACATGAAGTTAACTATAATGAAAATAGCTTTGGTAGTGCTAGTTAGCACTGCCTTCAATTAAAATGGAGATGAGAAAATGAGTTATTCACTGCCATCCCTGTCTTACTCTTACGATGCTCTGGAACCGTATTTTGATAAGCAGACGATGGAGATTCATCATACCAGACACCATCAGACTTACGTTAATAACGCTAATGCTGCGCTGGAAGGGACTGATTTTGCTGATCTGCCTGTCGATGAGTTGATCACTAAACTGGATAAAGTTCCGGCAGATAAGAAAATGGCACTGCGTAACAACGCAGGTGGCCATGCCAATCATAGTCTCTTCTGGAAAGGTCTGAAAAAAGGAACTTCTTTGCAGGGTGAGCTGAAAACAGCGATTGAAAGAGATTTTGGTAGTGTGGAAAATTTTCAGCAGGAGTTCGAAAAAGCGGCGACAACCCGTTTTGGTTCAGGCTGGGCATGGTTAGTAAAAAAGGGCGACAGACTGGAAGTAGTTTCAACCGCTAACCAGGATAACCCTATGATGGGGGAGTCTATTTCTGGGGTGTCTGGTTTTCCGATCCTCGGTCTGGATGTCTGGGAGCACGCCTATTATCTAAAATATCAGAACAAACGCCCTGATTACATCAAAGCGTTCTGGCATGTAGTCAACTGGGATGAAGCTGCGGCCCGATTTGCATCGGGTAAATAGGGTTATTAAATATCCGGCGATCCAGTTCGCCGGTGTTTTTTACGTTCCTTATAAATCTCCGGTACATCAGGCTTTAATTAATTACGGCAGCTGTTAACTACGGTGGAACATATAGCAAGCAATAATCAGGAGAACTATGTCGTGTTATGCTGATTTGTAAAGCGTTTATCAAGCTATGATATTTTTATCATCACCGGAACAGGGATAAATAAGTGATGATCACCTTTCTTTAATGAATAACGGGCAACAGTAGCATGACTTACTCCTCGTGCCAGATAACGTAATATTTGTGTTTCACGAAAAGTTAACCGGTAACGTAATGACATTACAGACGATGTAGATGATAACAGTGGAGGTGCTAAACTGGAACCCAGGTATTTAAGGGGTTGTTGCAGATGATCTTCCATTGTTGTTAGCCTGGCCTGGCGTGAAACCACAGTGCCAATCGTCTGAGTATAATGGATAATATCCTCTGGTATATAATCATCCTGATTTTTGATGATAAAAGTATTTCGCCGTAAGGTTTTCATCTCCATACATAACGCATGTGCACGGTAAGTTGACAGTTCACTAAGTGAGATAAAAATGAGATCTGCGTTGGCGCGCTGCTGAAAATTGCTGTTAAAGCTAACATCTATCTGATGTTTGCTGAACCACTCTTTAAGAAATAACTTCAGACCATTGGTATAGAACTGGTCATAATCACAGATAAGTACTGAGAGCGTTCTTTTCATTTTCCATCCTTGTCTGGTTTGCCTGCCGGCATAGTGTCTTTAGCCAGAACTGTCCACTATTTTTATGACAAAGGCACAAGTAATATTATTACTCTTGCCATCGCGAATACTTATTTAACACTCTGTTTCTGCTCGGTTTACAAAGCAGTATGCTTTAATAATACCTCAAAATTGTGTCAGAAAATAAGAGAAAATCAAATCAAACATTTTATGCTAAATTTTTTAGCCGCAATTACAATTAATACCTGTCAAATAATAATCAGCTATTCATCTAAATATCAATTAATATGAAGTTTTTTTGCTTTATTACCTTATGCATCATATTTATGCGATGGGGGTCAACGGATGGAGAGATGGAACTGTTGAATGCACAGTCACCACGCCTAAATGCTTTTTCGGTACAGAGGAAAAAAGGGAGGGTGCTGACTACCCTTTATTTAGTTTCTGATGCCATATTTTAAGCTCGCCTGATACGAGCCTTTGTTTTATGGTATTTTTAAAAAAATTAAAACAGGTAATACCTGTCCGTAATAAACCAGCGTTATAGTGTATTGTAAATTTTTTCTACGGCAGTGACGATATCACTGTTGATATCAAGGCCTGATATCTCCGCTAGAGTCGCTTGTACCCCTTTTGCTGACAGCATTGCAGCCAGTTCTCTGGCCTGCGGATCATCGTCGCTATGAAAATGTAAGGCTGCTGCAACCCCGGTAAGCAGATTATTATTTACCAGTTGATATTCTAATGTTCCCAGCACAGGTTTGATCAGACGATCTTCAGGGCTTAACTTACGTACAGGCTGACGTCCGACACGTATCACATCGTCTTTGAGATAAGGATTCTCGAAACGTTTAAGAATTTTTTCAATATAATCAGTGTGTTTCTTTGTCGAAAAATTGTAGCGTTTTATCAGTACTGCACCACTCTCTTGCATAGCACCCCTGACGATAGTGCGTATTTCCGGGTCCAGAATGGCGTCACGAATCGTTGTATGCCCCTTCAGCTGGCCCAGATAAGCGGTAATAGCATGACCAGTATTAAGTGTGAAGAGTTTACGTTCGATAAATGCCATGAGATTGCCCGTCATCTCCATGCCAGAGATGGATGGAGGCGTACCTAAGAATTGCCTCTTATCAACTATCCATTCACTGAAGCTCTCTACTGTGACTTCCAGCGGATCGGAGCGATCAGCGGTGGAAGGTGGAACAATACGATCTACCGTAGAGTCTACAAAGCCAACATGGGTTTCAGCCCAGGCAAAATAGGGCTCTGGCAACAGATTCATGACATACTTTTTAAGCTGGCTGCTGCCGCGAATGTAATTTTCACAGGCAATAATATTGAGTGGGCAGCTTTTACCATTTTTACAGCGCTCAATCAGGCCTTTAACTAAAATTGGTGCGATGCGTTCCAGAATTTGCGGGCCTACGGCAGTAGTTATAAGTTCAGTTTGCGCAATTTCGGTGATGACATCGTCGCTGGTGCTATTAACGGCATTCACCCCTTTGACAATATCAGTATACTGCTGCTCACCAACAATCCGAACAGGGTATTCACCACGGGCATTTAACGCATCCAGCAGCACCTGATTGACATCGGCGAAGGTGACCTCAATCCCCGCTTCGGCCAGTAGTTTACCAATGAAGCCACGGCCAATATTTCCCGCACCGAAATGTAACGCTTTCATAATAATACCTTTATTAATCTTTTTAATAACACCACAGACAAATTCATCAGGTTCATTCCTCTTTTTCTCTGACTCTGCAAGTGACCAGGACTGTGGCATAAACAGACTATCTGACTCAGGCGGATACTCACTTCAAAGTAACATCAACTTTCTGGCGGACTATCCGAAGCATCACCCTTTCTCATGGAAGGGTGTGTTATGAATGGAAAGGAGCTCCAGAACATCAGCGGCATCAGTTGTATTGGCGAGTTTCTCAATTACATTTTCATCATCAAGTGCGCTGGTCAAACTGGCAATAACCTGAATATGTTCATTATTGTGAGCGGCGATACCAATTACCAGACGGGCGACGTCTTCCTCTTCCACGCCAAATTTTACCCCGTCTGGGTACTGGCAGAACACGACACCTGTTCTAATCACGCGATCTTTTGCAGCCACGGTCCCGTGGGGGACAGCAATCGATTCACCGAGGTAGGTAGAAGTCATTTTTTCTCGTTCCAGCATTGCATCAACATAATCAGGATGCACGTAGCCGTTTTTAACCAGCTGTTCGCCGGCAAAACGAATTGCCTGATGCTTATTCTCTGCGCGCAGGCCAAGAAAAACATTATTGGCACTTAAGCTAAATAGATTGTTACCACTATTGACGATAGTGTCGGAGATGGTTTGATCTGTTTCTACACGATGTGCCTTGTCACAATTTACATCGAGCAAACGAGAGATCAGATCGTTGTACAGATTGCTATCGAGAAAATTATTCAAAGATAAATGCTGAGCCTGCCGTATCTGACGAATCGCACGTTCTGTCAGGTCCTGATGAGTGATTACCAGGTCTGCATCTTCGGGCAGCGTATTGATGGCCATGTTAGTAACGGTAATATGATGCAGGCCTGCATTTTGCACTTTCTTACGTAAAACACCTGCTGCCATTGCACTGGAACCCATGCCAGCGTCACAGGCAACAATAATTTTACGCACGTGATTTAAGTGAAGATCTGCAATATTGCCGCTGGAGGCAGTAGGGCTGTTTGGTCCTCTGGATTGCGTTTTCATATCCTGCATACGACGGGTTGCTGCTTCAATGTCATCATCTTCATTTATCCTGCTGGCTTTTAATAATACTGAGGAAACAATAAAGGTGGTTATAAAGGCGATGACTATCGCAGTGATGTTAGCAAAATAAGCGCCCTTAGGTGTCATTGCCAGCACGGCAATAACAGAACCAGGCGAGGCAGCAGAAACCAATCCTCCATGAAGCAAAATGAGGGTATACATGCCCGTCATTCCCCCCAGAATAACAGCGATGATCAACCGCGGATTCATCAGCACATAGGGGAAGTAAATTTCATGGATGCCACCCAGAAAATGGATGATTGCTGCACCGGGCGCCGACTTTCGGGCACTGCCTTTGCCAAAGACCATATAGGCGATCAAAACGCCCAGACCCGGTCCCGGGTTGGCTTCAATGAGAAAGAAAATTGATTTACCTGTTTCGCCAGCCTGCTGTATTCCCAAAGGCGAAAAAATACCGTGGTTGATCGCATTGTTGAGAAACAGAATTTTTGCAGGTTCTACCAGAATTGATGTAAACGGCAGCAGGTTATTTTTTACCATCAGCTCAACGCCGTGAGTTAGCATACCAGAAAGCTGTGCTACCAGCGGACCTATAGCAAGAAGCGCCAGTATGGCTAGCAACATCCCGATAATACCGGCAGAAAAGTTATTGACGAGCATTTCAAAGCCACTTTTGACCCTGCCCTCGATCAGGCGATCAAAGTTTTTGATCGTCCATCCACCTAATGGGCCTGCAATCATTGCACCAAGGAACATCGGCATATCGGCACCGACAATAACCCCCATCGTGGTAATTGCACCAACAACGCCGCCACGATCCCCCCCTGCCATACGGCCACCGGTATAACCAATGAGCAGAGGAAGCAGATAAGTAATCATGGGATCAACCAATCTGGCTAGTGTGGGATTTGGTATCCAGCCAGCCGGGATAAATATTGCAGTAATAATTCCCCAGGCGATGAAGGCTCCGATATTGGGCATTACCATATTACTTAAAAAACGGCCAAAGCTCTGAACCTGAACTTTGACGGACGAGGAGGACATAACCATACCCTTAATTACCCTATAATTGTCATAATGAGCGCAAAATTAACGGCTGGTATTTCTCCAAAACCATACCGCCAGACGTTATTAGCAGTTCTGTCCATTAACGATGCAGATGCTGAATTCAGATTGATTGAGTTTAGAGTGCTGTAATGCCATAGAGCCACAACCGAATACAGGTAAATATATTGTGCTGCCAGATTCTGTGGCATGAAGGCAGGTCTGAGTAGTCCGACGATAAAGAGTAATGAAATGGCGTTTTATCAGGGCAGACGGCCAGATTTCGGTGACAGATATTACAGACTGGAGGAGTAAAAAAGCAATTTTTCGGTATATCATCTTAGAAATTTGTAACTACAGGACTATGCCAGAATGGGTGACGTTTATTATTTTCTGTTATGTGATTAATATCACTTGAACAGGTGATAAGAGGTAACATGCTGCATGAAAAATAGCACTATTACCTAAAAGTATTTTGTTTTTCTGACGTATGCCTGTTCATTCTTTTGCCGTATCTGATTACATATAAAAACGGTGGCCAAAATCCAGTAACATCTTTTATCTGACAGCAACATTTCCACTCCGCATTATTTCAGAAATACAGAAAGGTTAACGGATCGTAATGGATGTTACTGAGAAGTTATACGCTAGTGTAAATAAAAAACAACTTATCATAAAATTCCAATTCGTTTATTCTTTAATATTCATATAAAAAATACAACATTTTTTTTGAAAATTAATATAGTAATTTTCACCAAAAAAAGTATAACTTTAATTAATATTTTTTAATGACATAAATTTTGTGTTTGAATATGTGTTTATTGTGTTTTTATATTTAAAATTAGTTGTTAAAAGGTTTTATTTTTGTAAAAAATATGTGAAAAATAAACAAATTAATAAAAATCAGGCAGTAAAAATTTGGTTATTTATTAGTTTCTAAGCCTAAGGATGTGCGGGAATATTCACGCAGAGATTAATGTTATGAAAAACATAAAAATCAGTTCTGAACAACAAGGATGATTATTATCTTGTCGTCATACACTTATCCATTCAAATATTGGTATACAGATTTTATCTCCCCCGCCATTAGCTTTCATGCCGGGCACAATGGCACGCGCAGAAACCAAGGCTTGGATACACACCAGTTTTGGCTGCCCCACTGCAATCCTTACTGGCCAGATACTCCCAAGGCCTGCTGGAACGCGCGAGCTAGTTAATCTGGGGAATAGGGAGTGTTAAACAGGCGCAGGATATGAAGCGGTATTTAGCGAGTTGTAAATAGTATCTGTAACACGCAACAAATCTCCCTATCAGCTGTACACGGGCTGATAATTTTCTTAATTAAGTCTTATCGGCTGGGATGATGTGGGTATACTTATTGAAATCGAGGATAAAACTGCTGATATCATTCGTGCATACGATGAAAATTGGAAATGTGAATGCATTGGTGCTCAGACAAGCTGATAGCGCATTAATATGATGATAGTGATGAGAGTTCAAAAGTGGACTGGGTCAGCATATCAATTTTGGATACTGCTATGTCAGCAGTACGGTAAATAAAGGTGTTATACAGGGGAGAGTGAATAACAAGCGACAGGTTTCTATATGCAGCCGTGCCGTGCTTGCCAGAGGGGGAAACGCATGGCACTTTTTTACCGGGTTCTTATGTTGCAGCTAGTCGTGGCAGAAAGCCCAGGTATTGGCCCACAAACACCGACTGCCAGTTAGCGTCACTGCATAAAGATTTAATCGTTGGCCATTTGCTGAAACTGCGTCATAGTCAAATCCCATGGTTCGCCATCCAGTGCGGGCATAAACTGGCCATCATCTTCGCCGATTTCTGCACGGTACAGAGCATTGAGTTGATTGCTTAAATGCATAATAAGCTCTTTATGTCGTTCCGGACTGCATGCCAGGTTATGCCGTTCGCCCGGATCGGTTTGCAGGTCATATAGTTCCAAATCGTTATATGCCAGCAACTGTTCCCAGTTTTGCGGCATATTATGCTGCTTCAGGGAGAAATAGCGGGCGAACTTATAACGCCCATCATAGATCATGCGGATGGCACTGCGGTGCTGGTAATTTGGTGACAGTTGCCGGATGCGAGCTTTTACCTGATCTGCTGTCAGATGCGGATTATCTTTTAATGCACGAAACTTGGCCAAATAATTGGCATCGGCATACAACATCATGTTGTAGCAGTAGAGGCTGGTGCTGCGCAATTGACCGCTCCGGGCTACGGTAGGTTCATGGAGCAACACGCTAAAATCCTTACCTTTGCGTTTACCCAGTGCCTGCAGTGCCTGGCAAAGTTGTGCTTGTGGTAATCCGGTCAGCCCGGCTAAAGTGGGGACCAAATCGAGATGGCAGCTGAGCGCCCGACAGCGCTGTCCACCCGGATAGGCCGGATGGCTGATAATCATTGGGACATGTACTTGCTGGCGGTAAACGCTGCTGCCTTTGCCATGCATTTGGTGATAGCCTGCCAGCTCGCCGTGATCAGAGGTAAATACTACGATGGTCTTGTTCGTCAGATTAAGCGCATCCAATTCATCTAGCACGATAGTCAGGTTTCTATCGCAGTCGCGGATACAGTTAAAATAGTAGTCCTGTAATTTACGCCATCGGCGATCTTCATCAGGGAACTGCCCTACCATTGCTGCACGAGCGCGCTGGTATTCTCCATGCGCTGCCGGCCTGCCTGTTTCATCGAATGGTTGGTGTCGGCTGTCTGGTAATGGTACTTCCGGCCAGCGTTGTTGATAAAGCGCATTTTCTGGCGGTCGGGCGGGGGCCATAGGATTATCGCTATTGAGTGATTTGCGCCACTGTACCTTTTCGCCTGGCGCGTCGGTATCAATAAACATTACATCGTGAGGGTTAACCAGACTCACCGTCATAAACCAGGGCTGGTTTTTATCCGCCATCAGGCGCCCTTTGCTGCGTAGCCAGTTAATTGCCTGACTGCCGATAACGCCGTCGTAATAATAGCCGCCCTGATGAAGGCCGATAATATCGCCGGCACCGTGATAATCCTCAAAACCATACTCCTGCATCTTCTGATGCAGCTTATCTTTGCGGATATCGCTTGGATCGTGCGAATGCAGACCCTCAAACGGTTCTTCCAGTGCCTTAGTTAGATGCCACTTGCCCTTATAGGCACAGTAATAGCCCAGTTGCTTCATGACATGGCCCAGCGATAGCTCTGGTGCTAAATCCCAGGGCATCCACGGTAATCCTAAGTTGTCAAACATCCGAGTTTGTGGCATATGAAAGCCGGTATGCAATACACTGCGTGACGGTGTGCAGATGGCGCTGTTAATCTGGTGGTTAGTAAACGTCGTGCCAGTTTTTATCAGCCGCTCACGCCCTGGCACCGGGAATGGATAGGTTTCAAAATAGTGCTCCTGATCGGTGGTAATCAGCAGAATGTTATAGCCTCTGGGGAGTGTTTCAGGGATAACGCCGGTAAATGGTTGGCCCCAAGCCGGGCGGGATGATTCGGATGGTGTCTGCGCGGATATGCCTGAGGAAAGCGCGGCACCTGCAGCGATAATGCCAGTGTGGGCCAGCAGCCGTCTGCGGCTTAAGTCCGGCTGGCCTTGATTTTTTTTGGTCATATTACTGTTGTCTCGGTTGATTAGTTAACAGCTATGAAAAAATCGTTATATAACAAAAAACCGAGCAATAACTTTTTTATGCTTAACAAAATATTTCACTAATAATATCGCGAAATTCATTGTGTAGTAGCGAGTAAACTCTGAAGTTGCATAGCTGTTTTCCACCGATGTTCATATTCGCATGGTGTTAAGCTGTGCGTGTGGGGGCATATTTGGTTATAAGCGGCGGCAGGCTGGTATATCCTTAAACCATTGTTTAAGGATATACCACGGATCAGGCTCAGAAGGGATACGGGATTACCACAGCCGATTTTCCATTTCAGGCGCGCAGGGCTGAAGCCATGTTCTCTTTTAGCCGTTTGCCGAAGTAACGAAGCATCATGATAATAATTGCATTAAGTGCAACTACAACAGAAATACAAAGGGTGCTAAAACCGGGATGTGCTTTGAAAGTGACAGTCTGATAAAATAGTGTTGAAATCGAATACGCAATGTTTAATCCCCATAAGAAAGAAAATATCATCCAGTTCCGGCCAGATTCTCGCGAAATCGCTCCCATAACAGATACGCACGGAATATAGAGCAGTACAAAGATTAAATAGCTATAAGCGGCGAAACCGCTGCCAAATTTCTTGCTCATAACGCCCATTTCTTTCCCGGACATCTCTCCGTCGCCCTGACTGGCTTTAATTGGATTAGACAGGACGCTTAAACTGAATGCATTTTTTAATCCTTCCCAAGTATCTGTTAACGAACTGGCTAGTTCGCCGGACAGACTGAACTCTTTTGGGTTGAATTCTTTTTCCTGGATGTTTTCACTTGTGTAAAGACTATTTAGCGCACCTATTACAACTTCTTTAGCTATTATGCCTGCAACCAGCCCGACCGTTGCCTGCCAGTTGTCTGAAGTTATGCCTATTGGGGAAAGAACCGGTGTAATGATTTTACTGGTTGTCGCCAGCGCTGAGTCGTTAATACTGTCAACTGGCCTGCCGCTAAAAGAGAAGCTGGTTAGTACACCAATAATCATACTGGCGAGAATGATCACCTTACCTGCGCGGACAACAAACATTTTCAGGCGTAATGTAGTATGAATCAGCAGGTTTTTGAGGTTTGGCTTGTGGTAAACCGGCATTTCCATAACGAATGGGGAGGCTTCACCAGTAAGCAGGGTGTTTTTAAGCATTAAGCCGGTAATCATCGCGACAACAATGCCAAGAAGATATAGTGAGAATACCAGGCTGGCGCCATGTGCGCCGAAGAATGCTGCGGCGAATACTGCGAAGATAGCGAGACGTGCGCCACAAGACATAAACGGTGAGATAAGAATAGTCGTCAGGCGTTCCCGTGGTGTATCAATGATACGGGCACCAAGTACCGATGGAACGTTACAACCAAAGCCAACAATAAGTGGAACGAAGGATTTACCGGGCAGGCCAAGTGATTGCATTAAACGATCTATGACAAAAGCTGCACGTGCCATATAACCGGAATCTTCAAGGAATGAGAGAAAAAGATACATCAAACTAATTTGAGGAATGATAGGAAGTACGGTATTAATTCCGGCTCCGATACCACGTGCGAGAAACACTGTTAACCAGTCCGGGAAATGTAGTGTGTAGCCGAGCCATTGTGTACCGTTGATAAATAATGCAACAGAACCGCCATCAAAGACAGGCTGCAATGCTGACCCGATGGTTATTGATAAAAAAAACATCATATACATCACGGCAAGGAAAATTGGAATACCTAACCAGCGATTAATGAGGACTTTATCGAGATTTTCGGTAAGCTTGTTCGGACGGGACTTTTGAATATTGCTCACCGCATAGCAAAGGGCAGTAATCTCCTGGTAGCGGTGATCGGCGATAATAATACCAGGATCACCATCAGAATTTTCGACAATATCAGGCAGCAGAGATGAAACCACCGGGCAGAGTTCTTTACTGTAAATATCGCCCTCCAGCATCTGCAATGCTAACCAGTGCTTTTTTTGAAGGGGCCATTCTGGTGGCATGGGTTTACTTAGTTTTGTCACTGCCTCATTAATAACAGCCGGATAAGAAACTAATTTTCGTGATAAATTTCTTTCATGGATGTCAATGATCTCTTTCAGGCTTGCGATTCCCTCCCCCCGAGTTAACGTCATTAATACCACCGGGCATCCCAGCCGATCGGACAGTGCGGCTGCATTGATTTCAATTCGCTGATTTTGGGCAATATCGTGCATGTTTAGCGCAATAATGCACGGCAGGCCTAATTCCAGAAGTTGGAAAGTGAGAAACAGATTACTTTCTAAGCTGGACGCATCCACCACATTGATTATTAAATCTGCATTATCATTAAACAGATACTGGCAGGCTATTCTTTCATCTATCGATGTATCCATCGATATTGTCGTCAGTGAACGGGTACCGGGTAAGTCAACCAGTCGAACATCAGATTTTGCGGTGAAAAACTGCCCTTCTTTACGTTCGACAGTGACGCCAGCCCAATTGCCTACGCGCTGTCGTGCGCCCGTGAGTTGGTTAAATAACGTACTTTTCCCGGTATTGGGGTTACCTATCAGGCCAATATTCAATTTTTTCATACTGCAATTTCTTCAAGGAGGATTGTCATGAGATCTTTTTGCCTGACTGCCAGGTTGACACGGTGAGTGCGAATCTGGACAGGGTCACCCAGCGGTGCCGTGCGGATAATCTCAACAAGCGCTCCTGGTACCATGCCAATTGATAATAACTTTTGCCGCCAGGCGGGGTTAATGCTGCTTTTGTAGCCAGCAATACGAAACAATTTTTTGGTTTTTACGGCCATTTCATCAACCAATATAATATATTAGGGACTGGGTATTATTATACAAATAATAATTATTCTCATCTATAAAACTGAAGTATAAATTTACGAAAAAGCGAGTGATGATACATTGTTCCTGATAGATAAGGAGATGAAGTAACATAATTGTCCTGCCAAGGCCTGGTTGTGATTACTTTTTTAGTATGCAGGAACAATATTCAATTTATCGATAATGATGATAATCGACCGGTCACCGGCCGGTTTGAAACGCTAACATTCTGCCTGCTAGGTAGATGTTATAAACGCGATCAGTGCCAGCATGAATGGATTTTCATTACACGCTGGTCCACGGCGACGGCGGCATAAGAGATTACTGAGGAAGATGGATAAAGCAGGGACTTTTTAAGTCAGTTTATTAAGGCTGGTGGGTGCTGCAATCAATCCTCTGCCTAATTGGACATGAGGGATTGATTGTGAGGGTGGTGGCATTACTGGTTTGATATCAAATTATACAGAGTCTTTTGCAGTTGCTCGCGACGATGCTTCAAACGCTTAAGAAACCAGAATGTCATTGGTTTTTGGATCAAATCATAGCATCAATGAACCTTCGTGAGGAAGACTCGTCAGCCGTAACAAATGTGGCCCCATATTTTGTTTCTGTACCTGAATAGTATGCAGTTCTTTCAACCCTTTGTAATCCCATTCCCATAACTTCAGTTGATCGCAGGCAGGTGAGAGTGCACAGGACCATACCAGTGCTGGCTCTGCATCACAAATTGCATGAACATCAGGCAGGATGAAGGAACGTAAACGCCCGTAGGCCGGGTGAAGACACAGTGAAGTCATGCCGCTGTCACCTTCTCCAGTAAGTTTTAATATACTCTGGCGTAGTACCCAGATCTGCGTAGCGGCTTCCAGAGGATCCTGTTGGCTGTTGATCCACGCCTGCTCACCACAAGAGAATTTATCTGCCAGATGTTTCCGTTTCTGACGGTTATGAGCCCGAATCATTTCAATATCAAGGCCCGCCCGGCATCCCTTTTCAGCCAGCATTACCCCCACTATGTTACCAGTATAAGCGAGGCTGAAATCTGGCAAATGGTTGTCTGCAAAGCAGGGACGTCCGCTGCTGCTGGTGATGAGCACAGGCAGAGTGTGATAACCATAAAAATTAAACATCAGTTCAGCCAGTAATGCCAGCGCCGTAAGGAATCGCTGGCGATGACGCAGGTTAAAACGGCTGGCGTGAGTGATTAAATTTGAGGGCAGGCGATGTGTTGTGGTGTAATTGGCTGAGAATGCAGATCGTGCAAAATGAGTGGCCATCTGTCGCTCCGTGAAAATGGACGAAACCTGTTAATCTTAGTTGTATTGTAAAAATCCGCTTGCCACATTGCACTTCCCCTAACGGATTAAAATCAAGATTCGGATTTATCCCCCCTGGTATTTGGCAGAGCTCTGTCATTCTAGGTAGTCGTAATGCTGATTTATGAAGCGGTTAGATTTAGCTTAGTGGCTGGTATCTCTTTTACAATTATATAAGCTATTTCTGTTCCATTCACTAGTGATGATTAACCAAAACTACATTATTATCTATCATTTTACGGCAATTTTTTGCATGATTTTACTGGGGGGGAAATGTTAAAATCCCCATAATTTTCCCTATGTTATGCAATAAAATTATATATAAGTCAGATGATTGAGCATGTCATCGTTTTTGTGAATAAAACCTGCTTTTTACAAGACAGGGCATAATGAGCTTTTACTTAATATCACTTGATATGTGTGTCAGTTAGAGCAACAAAGAAATACGATGTTTTTGGAGCGGCAATTTATAACACTGCAAAATAATTGAGTTTCTCTGTAATCGGTAGTTAAGAATGGAACATCACGCTATGAATCAACGTGTACCCAAGGTAGAAAAAATAAGCAGGGATGATTTCGTCTCTATTGATGCCTCAACTATATTCGAGGGAGATGCTCTGACAGTTCTACGATGCATTCCGTCTGGTTCAGTGCGCTGCGTAGTAACTTCACCTCCCTACTGGGGGCTGAGAGATTACGGCATTAAAGATCAGATTGGTCTTGAGCAGTCAATGCAACAGTTCTTTCACAAGCTTATAGCCGTCTTCTCTGAGGTCAGACGAGTTCTGACTGATGATGGAACGTTATGGCTCAATATTGGGGATGGTTATACCAGTGGTAATCGGAGCTATCGGGCACCTGATAAGAAAAATCCTGCGAGAGCTATGAGTGTCAGGCCTGATACTCCTGAGGGGCTTAAACCTAAGGATTTATTGGGCATACCATGGAGACTGGCGTTCGCGCTTCAGGATGATGGATGGTATCTGAGAAGCGACATTGTCTGGCACAAGTCTAATGCGATGCCAGAGAGCGTCAGGGACAGGCCTTCAAGATCACATGAATACCTGTTTATGTTTTCGAAGTCTGAGCGTTACTACTACGACTGTGAAGCGGTGAAAGAACCTGCGGATAACGGTAAGACAAGAAATCGTCGTAGCGTCTGGAGCATAAAGACAAAAGGTTTTGTTGGTGCCCATTTTGCGACTTTCCCGACAGAGTTAGTCAGACCATGTGTTATGGCTTCAACGCAGCCGGGCGATTATGTGTTAGACCCATTTTTTGGAGCGGGTACTGTAGGTGTTGTTTGCCAGGATGAAGGAAGAAATTATTTGGGAATTGAACTGAACCCCGAGTATGTTTCTATTGCAGTTAACAGGCTCAAAAGTGATGAGAATAATGTGATAAGGATTTCTGTCGCATGAGCCATAAATTCAGTTTTTCATCCCCGGTGTTGCAAATAGGATTTGCTTTAGCGCTAAAAAAATTTCGCTCAGTCTGTTTGCAGGAGGCGTTATTTGAAACTATTCAGCAAATCGATATAACAGAAGTTGATAAAGAACTGGCAGCTTTTGTTGCCGAAAAAGATTTAGCAACACTCGCTAAGTTCGGTTTACGTGGAGAACTGTTATTTCCTGTGCCTGTTCTGCTAAAAACCAATCCTTATCTCATAGGATATTACCGCCTACTAATGGGTTACAGCCAAAAAGAGTTTTACGGCAAGGATAAAGGATTCGGTGTAGGGCATTTTAAATCAATGGAAATGGGCGGGCGCATCGGGAAATTAGCTGCTAATCAGATAGATGATTTATGCCGGGCCTTTTGTCATTCTGCATCGCAATTGTTAGAAGGTTTGGGCCCTTTACGAATATCGAAAGCGCTGTTAGATGATTTAACGCTGTTGACCGTTGGCCCACAATTCAGAGGCGGTGCAAACAATGCTATAGGTGTGGCTGGCATTGTTCAGGTTTTCAAAATCATTAAAGAAATTATAGAGCATGCTATTACCCGGCTTGGGGAAAATTCAATGGAAGTGATGAGTGCTACCGGGCGTTTGTTTTCCGTAGAGTTCGCGCCCGACCCCGATATTATCATCAGAGAAGAGATGTCAAATCAGCATAACCGTAATGTTGTTGCTATTGAAATCAAGAGTGGCACGGATATATCTAATATTCATAACCGAATAGGGGAAGCTGAGAAGAGCCATCAAAAAGCACGACGAGTCGGTTTTACTGAATGCTGGACTGTGGTTAATGTTAGCCAGTTAGATATGATAAAAGCCAGAAATGAATCTCCTTCTACAGATCGTTTTTACTCCCTGTCCAGTTTAATGGCACGGGAGGGGGAAGAGTATGAGGACTTTTGCCGCCGAATACTCTCTCTGACTGCGGTTCCTGCCCTAAAAAAGCAATAACATAAAAACAGAGCATGGCGATTATGCTGCTTTTGCAGACGCTATATTTATGACGCATTTCGCAATACAGAATCAGCCGTTATGGCATGCATGGTCTTTTATTTGCCAATGCAGAAGCTGGAAAAAATGCTTCCCAGCAGATCGTCTGATGTGACTTTACCGGTAATTTCCGCCAGTGCCATCTGGGCTAAGCGTAACTCTTCAGCTACTAACTCCAGCGCACAGGCATCCTGCAATTGCTGCCTGGCATATTCAAGATGTGTGGCCGTGAGCTCCAGTGCCTGCAAATGGCGACGTCTGGCCAAAAATCCCCCCGATATGTTTTCAACATAGCCCATGCGTTGTTTAAGATGCATTTGCAGCAGATCAATACCCTCTCCAGTTCGTGCTGACAGCCTGATAAGCGGGTGGCCATTTACTTCAGTTGTACCTGGTGTTTCGCCTGTAATGTCTGTTTTATTGCGCACAACGGTAATCGATAGTGTTTCTGGCAGACGGGTGACTAAATCTGGCCAGATTTGGTCAGGCTCAATCGAGGTGGTTGTCGAGCCGTCAACCATAAATAGTACCAGGTCAGCAGTTTCAATCTCATGCCATGCACGCGCTACACCAATTTTTTCCACTGCATCATGGGTATTTCGCAGCCCGGCAGTATCGATAATATGTAATGGCATGCCATCGATGTGTATATGTTCCCGTAATACGTCGCGGGTTGTACCGGCAACATCGGTAACGATTGCTGCTTCACGACCGGCCAGCGCGTTTAGCAGGCTTGATTTACCTGCATTGGGGCGCCCAGCAATTACCACTTTCATCCCCTCACGCAGTAGCGTGCCTTGATGTGCTTTGATATGAACACTGTCCAGCCTGGCAATAATATCGTTAAGCTGCCCCCCGATGGTGTCGTCAGAGAGAAAATCAATGTCTTCGTCAGAAAAGTCGATAGCCGCTTCAACATAAATTCGCAGGTTTGTGATTGCTTCTGTCAGCAGATTAATTTGATCGGAAAAAGCGCCTTGCAGTGAATTAAGGGCATAGCGGGCAGCCTGGTTTGAGCCTGCATCGATGAGATCGGCAATGGCTTCAGCCTGTGCCAAATCGAGTTTATCATTGAGGAAAGCACGTTCCGAGAACTCTCCCGGATGGGCGATGCGCACGGCGGGCAGTGCCGCAATGCGTTGCAGTAACATATCGAGAATGACAGGCCCTCCATGTCCTTGCAGTTCCAGCACATCTTCACCAGTAAAAGAGTGAGGAGCCGGAAACCATAATGCAATACCTTTATCAAGCACGGTTCCGTCACTGTCGTTAAAAGCCAGATAGTCTGCATAGCGCGGACGAGGGATTTTGCCTAATACCGCTTTTGCTACTGCTGCGGCCTGGCTACCGGAAATTCGAATAATACCGACGCCCCCACGGCCCGGCGGTGTCGCCTGAGCAACAATAGTATCGTTGCGGCTCATTATGATTGACCTCATGTAAATGGTGATTAATGCCCGGTCTTAACAATCAGTCTGTATTGTCGTTTAATGCTGGGATCTGTTTTAAAACAGTACAGTACTTTGTAACACAAAGCCGCTTTTTCAGGATTAAAACAGAGCCAGATAAATCCAGTGTGTACTGCCCAGATAAAAAGGCGGCATTCAGCCGCCTGTGGGAGTAAATCTGTTTTAGCTTAAGTCTTACGCTTTCTTTTTATCCCGGCTATGGAGACCGCGTTTTTCCAGATCACGATAAATTAGCTGCTGCTGGATGATTGTCACCAGGTTGCTGACAATGTAGTACAGCACCAGGCCAGACGGGAACCACAGGAAGAATACGGTGAAGACCACGGGCATGTAGGTCATGATCTTCTGCTGCATTGGATCGGTGACGGTAGTTGGCGACATCTTCTGGATGAAGAACATCGTCAGGCCCATCAGAATCGGCAGAATGTAGTAGGGATCCTGAGCGGAAAGATCTTTTATCCAGAGTGCAAAAGGCGCGTGACGCAACTCTACCGAGCCCGACAGCATGTAATAGAGTGCCAGGAAGATAGGCATTTGAATGAGCAGCGGGAAACAACCCCCCAATGGATTAACCTTCTCTGACTTATACAGCGCCATCATCTCCTGGCTCAAACGCTGTTTATCGTCACCGACACGCTCGCGCATTGCCTGAATTTTCGGTTGCAGCATACGCATCTTTGCCATGGAGGTATATTGCGCTCTGGTCAAAGGGTACATGATACCGCGTACGATGAAAGTAATAGCGATAATCGACCAGCCCCAGTTGCCGATAAAGCTGTGGAGGAATTTCAGCAGTTTAAACAGTGGCTGGGAGATAAACCATAGCCAGCCATAGTCAACGGTCAGATCAAGGTGGGGAGCAATTGCCGCCATTTGATGCTGAATTTCCGGGCCAACCCATAATGTAGCTGTTAAATCCTGTTGACTGCCGGGAGGCACTGTTATTGTGGACGATTTATAGCCAACAGCAGCTACACCATTGCCGAAATTAGTAGTGTAGAGTGTATTGTCGCCCGCTGTGTGCGGTATCCACGCGGAAGCAAAATATTGCTGTTGCATTGCGACCCAGCCGGCTGGCGTCTTGATTTCCAGAGGTTTATCGTCGATAACGTTATCAAACTTCACTTTTTGAAAGTTAGTTTGCTTGCTGGAATAGGCAATTCCACGAAAGGTGTGAAGGGCGAAGTTGTTGCTGCCGGTATCACGATATTTGGGCAGTTCGACAGTCTGTTTAAGCTGGCCATACATCAACAGCTCCAGCGGTTTCTGGGTACGGTTGTTGATTTGATAGTCAACATTGATTGCATATTCACCGCGTTTGAGTACAAAAATTTTAGTGTACGTTACGCCATCCTTTGCGGTGAAGGTCATAGGAACTCGTAGTTCACTGTCGTCAGGACCAAGCTCGAAGTGAGTTTTGGTCGTGTCATAGAGCGGGCGCATTCCACTGTTAGGATCATCTGTGCCGCCGGGACCAGTCAGGCCGCTCTGTGCCTCATAAACAAAGTCTGCCTTGTTTTCCAGCAAGACGAACGGTTGTGATGAACCGAGTTTGTCTGAGTATGCCAGCAATTGCGCCTGCTCAACATCACCACCACGTGTATTAATGTTTAAAGCAAGGACATCGGTTTTAACGGTGATGATTTTACCTTGAGCACGAGTGTGCTCGCCCCTGCTGGCGGCATTATCGGTGGTTCTGCTTGTATTCTGTGGTGTCTGTTGCGGCTGCGGAGCGTGGTCCGACTGCCATGTCTGCCAGATCATAAAAGACACGAACAGAAAAGCGATGAGAAAAAGGTTGCGTTGCGAATCCATCGTTAATGTTCTCTACTTATCGTCGAGTTTCGGCGGTACAGGATCGTCACCACCCGGGTGTAAAGGATGGCATTTTAATATGCGTTTCGTTGTCAACCAACAGCCTTTTACTACACCAAACCGACGCAGCGCCTCAACACCGTAATGGGAGCAGCTGGGATAGAAACGACAGTGTGGCCCTAAAAAAGGGCTGATAACACGCTGCCAGACGTGAATCAGACCAATCAGGAGTCGCATGCCAGACGACAATGACGACGCCATAGTTTCTCCAGGATTTCACATAGTGCCTGGTTGTTAAGGTCAGCTACGCCTTTCTTCGCTACTACCACAAAATCCATGGCAGGAAGTTCATGCTGACGCAGCCGAAAACTTTCCCGAGCCAGGCGTTTGAGCCGGTTACGCTCATGGGCACGCTTAATGTTTTTTTTCGCAACAGTAAGGCCAATACGAGGATGCCCCAGCGAGTTAAAACGGCTAAGGATAGTCAGTTGCGGCGTGCCAGCTCGTTGCGGCTGCTGAAACACGTAAGTGAAATGAGCAGGAGTTAACAACCGTAACTCCCTGGGAAATTTGAGCCTGATCACTCAGCAATTGATTTTATTTACTGGATACAGTTAAACGAGCACGGCCTTTAGCACGACGACGTGCCAATACCTGACGCCCATTCTTAGTTGCCATACGGGAGCGAAAGCCGTGAGAACGGTTGCGTTTCAGTACGGACGGTTGATAAGTGCGTTTCATGGCGATTTCTACCTAAACTTTACAGATGGTTTACTACCATTGCGTGCTAGCTGGTTAATATAATTAACGCCATTACGCCTTAGTGTCACGAAATTTAAAGAGGCAGGATTGTAATAATTGCCCGGCGCGGAGTCAATTGACTTTACCTGAAATTTTGTGGCAGGTACTTAAATATTCTGATTCAGGCAGTTACTACTGCATAGATTCTGAATAATTTCAATCACGGACCGATAAATTGTAAACATGCAGAGCTGCCAGCAACCATTTACCATAACTGCTCTTAACAGAATGTGTGATGAAGCTATGAATTTAGTGTGGCAACAGGCGATCTCGAATTACATCCAATACAGAAGATGCTGAATGTGTAATCTTCAGAAGAGCGCTATCTTACATGGGCGTAGTAACCACTGTGGATAAAATGAATTAAAACTGTGTTGAAATTGAAGATCTCTGGCGTCGTTTGCGCTATGATCGGCCATTCTGCTTTAGGATCCTACCACCGGGCTCCTGCCGGAAATCCCCGGGCATGGTGGTGAGCATGTCTGTGATGCGCATGTGTCTATAACGATGAAATAGCTATATTTTTTACTTATCGATTTTGTTCGAGTGGAGTTCGCCGTGTCACTTTCGCTATGGCAACAGTGTCTTACCCGATTGCAGAATGAGCTACCTGCCACGGAATTTAGCATGTGGATACGTCCGTTACAGGCAGAGCTACAGGGTGATACACTTGCACTGTATGCGCCTAATCGATTCGTACTCGACTGGGTAAGAGATAAATACATTAACAATATTAATATATTACTAAGCGACTTTTGTGGCGCTAATGCCCCTTTGCTGCGTTTTGAAGTTGGCAGCAAACCGGTTACTCAGAGTGCCAGCCAGCCTATGACAGTGAGTGCCACAACAACCAGTGCGCCTGCTCGTCAGGCGGTGCGCCCCAGCTGGGATAACCTTCCGGCGCCCGCTGTGCTTTCTTATCGTTCTAACGTTAACACAAAGCACAATTTTGATAATTTTGTCGAAGGTAAATCGAACCAGCTGGCGCGGGCAGCAGCGCGTCAGGTTGCGGACAATCCGGGTGGTGCCTACAACCCCCTGTTTCTTTACGGTGGAACAGGTCTGGGTAAAACCCATCTGCTTCATGCGGTGGGTAATGGCATTATGGCGCATAAATCCGATGCCATCGTGGTCTATATGCATTCCGAGCGCTTTGTGCAGGATATGGTTAAGGCGCTGCAAAACAATGCAATCGAAGAATTCAAACGTTATTATCGTTCAGTTGATGCGTTACTAATTGATGATATACAGTTTTTTGCTAATAAAGAGCGATCTCAGGAGGAATTTTTTCATACCTTTAATGCGCTGCTGGAGGGAAATCAGCAGATAATTCTGACTTCAGATCGTTATCCTAAAGAGATCAATGGTGTTGAGGATCGCCTTAAATCCCGTTTTGGCTGGGGGTTAACTGTGGCGATAGAACCACCGGAACTTGAAACCCGTGTGGCGATCCTGATGAAAAAAGCGGATGAAAACCATATCCGCCTGCCGGGAGAAGTGGCCTTTTTCATCGCTAAACGACTGCGTTCCAATGTACGTGAACTGGAAGGGGCGTTAAACCGGGTGATAGCCAATGCTAACTTTACCGGACGTGCCATCACCATCGACTTTGTACGCGAGGCGTTGAGAGATCTGCTCGCATTGCAGGAAAAGCTGGTTACTATCGACAATATCCAGAAGACGGTGGCAGAGTACTACAAGATTAAGGTGGCAGATTTGCTATCCAAACGCCGTTCACGTTCGGTAGCGCGTCCCCGACAGATGGCGATGGCGCTGGCGAAAGAGCTGACCAACCACAGTTTACCGGAAATTGGTGATGCATTTGGGGGTCGTGACCATACCACGGTGCTGCATGCCTGTCGTAAAATTGAGCAGCTCCGTGAAGAGAGTCACGATATTAAAGAAGATTTTTCCAATCTGATCAGAACATTATCTTCCTGATGCTATGAAATTTATTGTAGAACGTGAGCATTTACTGAAACCCCTTCAGCAGGTCTGTAGCCCATTAGGCGGCCGGCCGACACTACCTATTCTGGGCAATTTGCTGTTGCAGGTTGATAATGAGAATTCGCTCTGGCTAACGGCAACTGATCTTGAAATGGAAATGGTTGCATGCATAGCGTTGAATCAGGACTCTGAGCCTGGAGAAATCACTGTGCCGGCCCGTAAATTCCTCGACATTTGCCGTGGACTGCCGGAAGGAGCGGAGATAAGCGTGATTCTGGAGGATGGGCGTATGCTGGTGCGTTCCGGGCGCAGCCGCTTCTCACTTTCCACATTGCCAGCTAATGACTTTCCGAACCTGGGTGACTGGCAGAGCGAGGTTGAATTCACGCTTCCTCAAGCAACGTTGAAACGTCTTATTGACGCAACCCAGTTTTCCATGGCGCATCAGGATGTACGTTACTATCTCAACGGCATGTTGTTCGAAACTGAAGATAACTTACTGCGCACTGTGGCAACAGATGGCCACCGCCTGGCGGTCTGTGCTCTGCCCGTTGGGCAATCCTTGCCTAAACATTCAGTTATTGTGCCACGTAAGGGTGTGATTGAACTGTTGCGCCTGCTGGATGGAGGCGATGCGCTGCTCAAAATTCAGATTGGCAGCAATAATATTCGTGCTCATGTGGCTGATTTCATCTTCACCTCCAAGCTGGTTGACGGGCGTTTCCCAAATTATCAAAGGGTATTGCCAAAAAGTCCCGATAAAATATTGCAGACGGGGTGTGATTCCCTTAAACATGCTTTCTCCCGCGCCGCCATTCTGTCTAACGAAAAATTTCGTGGCGTCCGGCTGCATATAAGTGAAAATCATCTCAAAATCACTGCTAATAACCCCGAACAGGAGGAAGCTGAAGAGATGCTGGATGTGCAATATGACGGTGCCGCGCTGGAGATTGGTTTTAATGTCAGTTACGTGCTGGATGTGTTAAACGCGCTTAAGTGCGAAGAGGTGCGAATGCTGATGATCGATTCGCTATCCAGCGTGCAGATCGAAGATGCCACGAGTCAGCACGCGTGTTATGTCGTCATGCCAATGCGCTTATAGTGCGGGTTATCATTGTTGGGGCCGTGTGAGGTCTGATTCGATTAATGTATTGAATTAAGGAAAATTACCTGTTGAACGGCCTGGATATTACTATTAACTTTCCTGAGATTTCCGCTTTATATGGCTTTAACCCGCCTGCTAATTAAAGAATTCCGAAATATTACCAATGCAGATTTAATGCCGGCTCCCGGATTTAATTTTTTGATAGGTGCTAATGGCAGCGGTAAAACGAGTATACTGGAAGCTATTTATACTCTGGGGCATGGCCGTTCGTTCCGTAGTTTGCAGGCAGGCAGGATCATCCGTCATGGGGAGCCACACTTCATCCTGCATGGACGTGTCCAGGGTCTGGGGCATGAAATTTCTGTTGGCCTGACCAGAAATCGCTTCGGCGAGGGCAATGTGCGCATTGATGGCAGTGATGGTTGCAGGATGGCTGAACTGGCACAGATATTACCGATACAACTTATTACGCCGGAAGGTTTTACTTTGTTAAATGGCGGTCCGAGGTATCGCCGGGCCTGGATAGACTGGGGATGTTTTCACAATCATGCTGGTTTTTATACTGCCTGGAGTGATTTACGGCGTCTGCTGAAACAGCGTAATGCAGCTTTGCGTCAGGTGACACGTTACCAGCAACTTCGCCCCTGGGATCAGGAGTTGGTACCGTTAGCAAAACAGATAAGCTGCTGGCGGTCGGAGTATAGCCAGGTCATCTCAGAAAATATCACTGATACCTGTAGTCAGTTTTTACCAGAATTTGAGTTCTCTTTCTCTTTTCAGTGCGGCTGGGATAAAGAGAGTGATTACGGTGAGTTGCTGGCTCGTCAATTTGAGCGCGATCGTGCTTTGGCGTATACCACAAGTGGCCCGCACAAAGCGGATTTTCGTATCCGGGCGAAAAGCATGCCGGTAGAAGATCTGTTATCACGTGGACAGCTGAAATTGTTGATGTGTGCGTTGCGCCTCGCTCAGGGAGAATTTCTTACCCGTCAAAGTGGGCAGCGCTGTCTCTATTTAATCGATGATTTCGCCTCTGAGCTGGATGAGAACCATCGCCAGCTATTAGCTACCCGGTTAAAAGCAACTCAGGCCCAGGTTTTTGTTAGTGCTATTAGTGCGGAGCACCTCGGCGATATGTATGATGAAAAGGGCAGGATGTTCAGGATAGAACAAGGTAAAATAGTGGTTTAACCCGAAGAAAATTAAATGAGCGAGAAACATTGATGCCAAATTCTTATGACTCCTCAAGTATCAAGGTATTAAAAGGGCTGGATGCAGTACGTAAACGCCCCGGCATGTATATCGGCGATACAGATGATGGCACGGGTTTGCATCATATGGTATTCGAGGTCGTGGATAATGCCATTGACGAAGCGCTTGCTGGCCATTGTAAAGAAATTCTGGTCACTATCCATACAGACAATTCGTTATCTGTGCAGGACGATGGACGGGGTATTCCAACGGGTATTCACCCGGAAGAGGGAGTATCAGCGGCAGAAGTGATCATGACGGTGCTGCATGCTGGCGGCAAGTTTGATGATAACTCCTATAAGGTATCTGGCGGCCTTCACGGCGTCGGTGTTTCTGTTGTTAACGCATTGTCGGAAAAACTGGAGCTGACGATTCGTCGTAGCGGACAGGTGCATCAGCAAATTTACCATCATGGCGTGCCGCAGGCTCCGTTAGCTGTTACTGGAGAAACGGATTCCACAGGAACCCAGGTACGCTTCTGGCCCAGCCTCGAAACTTTCACCAATGTGACGCAATTTGAGTATGACATCCTGGCGAAACGTTTGCGTGAGCTCTCTTTCCTCAATTCCGGCGTTTCTATCCATCTGCATGATAAGCGTGATGAGAAAAATGATCATTACCGTTATGACGGCGGAATTAAAGCGTTTGTTGAATACCTTAACAGACATAAAAACCCGATCCATCCCAATGTGTTCTACTTCAGTAGCGAAAAAGATCAAATTGGGGTTGAAATCGGGTTGCAGTGGAATGACGGCTTTCAGGAGAACATCTACTGTTTTACCAACAATATTCCGCAGCGGGATGGCGGCACTCACCTGGCCGGTTTCCGTGCGGCCATGACCCGAACGTTAAATGGCTATATGGATAAAGAGGGTTTTAGTAAGAAAGCTAAAATTAGTGCAACGGGTGATGATGCTCGTGAGGGATTAGTGGCGGTTGTGTCGGTGAAAGTGCCTGATCCAAAATTTTCCTCACAGACTAAAGATAAACTTGTTTCTTCAGAGGTAAAATCCGCTGTTGAGTCGCTGATGAACGAGCTGCTGGCCGAATATCTGCTGGAGAATCCGGTCGATGCCAAAATTGTCGTCGGAAAAATCATAGATGCTGCGCGGGCCCGTGAAGCGGCCCGTCGCGCCCGTGAAATGACCCGGCGTAAAGGAGCGCTTGATCTGGCTGGATTACCGGGCAAACTAGCTGACTGCCAGGAGCGTGACCCAGCACTTTCCGAACTATATCTGGTAGAGGGTGACTCAGCAGGCGGTTCTGCCAAACAGGGCCGTAACCGCAAAAATCAGGCAATTTTGCCGTTAAAAGGCAAAATCCTCAACGTCGAAAAAGCGCGTTTTGACAAAATGCTCTCTTCGCAGGAAGTGGCAACCCTTATCACGGCATTAGGCTGTGGTATTGGGCGTGATGAATACAATCCGGACAAACTCCGTTATCACAGCATTATTATTATGACTGATGCAGATGTTGATGGCTCCCACATTCGTACACTTCTTCTTACTTTCTTTTATCGCCAGATGCCGGAAATCATCGAGCGTGGCCATGTTTATATTGCTCAGCCACCTCTGTATAAAGTGAAGAAAGGGAAACAGGAGCAATATATTAAAGATGATGAAGCGATGGATCATTATCAACTGGCTATCGCGCTGGATGGTGCCATGCTGCATATCAACGCTAATGCGCCCGCGCTGGCAGCCCGACAACTGGAAACTCTGGCCGTGGAATACAACAGCACGCAGAAGATGATTAAACGTATGGAGCGTCGTTATCCCATGGCCCTGTTGCAGGCATTGGTTTACCATCCCTCCCTGCACGACATAACAGATATTGAGTCAGTTAACCGCTGGCTTGCAGCGCTTGTGGATAATCTTAATCAGGGTGAGCAGCATGGCAGCCAGTACAGTGTGGTAATAAACGAAAACCGTGAACTTCATCTGTTTGAGCCGGTAGTAAGAGTGCGAACGCATGGTGTTGATACGGATTATTTGCTAGATAACGAATTCATTGCCGGACCTGAATATCGCAAAATATGCGGGCTGGGTGAAAAGCTCCGCGGCCTTATTGAACAGGATGCTTTCATCGAACGCGGCGAGCGTCGCTACCCTGTCAGTAGTTTTGAACAGGCTCTTGAATGGCTGGTAAAAGAGTCGCGCCGTGGTCTTTCGGTTCAGCGTTATAAAGGACTCGGTGAGATGAATCCGGATCAACTGTGGGAAACAACTATGGACCCGGATAGCCGCCGTATGATGAGGGTAACGGTAAGAGATGCCATAGCGGCTGATCAGCTATTTACCACGCTGATGGGTGATGCAGTGGAGCCACGGCGTGCTTTTATCGAAGAGAATGCGCTGAAAGCGGCTAATATTGATATCTAATCCAGCTCCTGACCGTGTCCATGTAAGCCCTGAACCGCTTTTGTAACTGGCTGCGTCAGGGTCAATTCAGTCAAATAAGATCGCTTTGATACAGCGGTGGTCTCAGATAACCGTGTATCAAAGTCTGATAGTCAAAGCCTCTATGGCGTCAAACAAAAAGATGGCCACTCAACCTTGAAAAAAATGCTGGCGCCACTACATCATAATCAGGGCACAACGTGTTGCGCCGTGTTGCGCCGGAAGGGCAACCTCCTGTGGCCTCTCACCTGTCCATATCGGAGGGTGATTTCGTAAAACTTGCTGATTATCAGGAGCATAAAATGCGTAGTAATTTCGACCCAGCATCACTTTATCGTTCTTCTATTGGTTTTGATCGTCTGATCAATCTGCTGGAGTCCAATCAAAGCCAAAGCAATGGTGGCTATCCTCCCTACAATGTTGAACGGCTTGAAGAGAACAAATACCAAATCACGATTGCCGTAGCAGGCTTCGCCCAGAATGAACTGGATATCACTGCTCACGATAATATGCTAACTGTACGTGGTTCGCACTCTGAAGAGCAGCCAGAGCGGACTTACCTGTATCAGGGTATTGCGGAGCGCAATTTTGAGCGTAAATTTCAGTTAGCTGAACATGTCCAAGTGCGGGATGCCCGCCTCGATTTAGGACTGCTTTATATCGATCTTGAGCGAATTGTGCCTGAAGCAATGAAACCCCGCCGGATTGAAATCCTGAAATAATCGTCAGGGCTAAGTTCGCGCAGAATAGCAGATGCAACGCATAATAATTCTGTCGAACACTACTGTGTCTCGATGGAACGGTTTTGTATCTGCTCATTCATTACAACATCTGCCAAAGTATATCAGCCCGATGCCACCGACAGGCGATAATTGCGCTGAAGCTAATACAGTGTCGTTTTCTGCAAGTCAGCGTTAATATGCCTGTTATGACCTTCAAGTTAGAGTAGCTGAAGATGGCAACACGTGGAAAACTGGTTGTCCTGGGTAGCATCAATGCTGACCATATCCTCACTATGACTCGATTTCCCAGCCCCGGAGAAACGGTAATCGGCCGGCAGTATCAAATCTCTCCGGGAGGAAAAGGAGCAAATCAGGCTGTTGCTGCTGCCCGTGCGAGTGCTGATACTATTTTTATCGCCTGTACAGGCGATGATGCCGCAGGAGAGCAAATGTGCAGACAATTTGTTCAGGATGGAATTAATACATCCGCGATTGACCGGGTATCACAAGAATCCACCGGTGTTGCACTTATTTATCTCAATGCTGCTGGTGAAAATACTATCGCCATCCATGCAGGCGCTAATGCGGCCTTAACGCCTGCACGTGTGCTTAACCACCAACTTGCCATTGAACAGGCGGATGCTCTGCTAATGCAACTGGAGTCACCGATTGAAAGTATTCAGCTGGCAGCAGAGATCGCTAAGCATCACCACACTCGGGTAATTTTCAATCCAGCGCCAGCAACTAAATTGACTGATGAGTTGCTGGCACTGGTCGATATTATCACCCCTAACGAAACGGAAGCACAGATACTGACCGGTATCACCATTAGTGATGATAAGAGCGTAGCCAGGGCGGCTTCGATATTTCATCAGAAAGGAATTGCAGATGTATTGATCACGATGGGCCATCGAGGTGTCTGGCTAAGTCAGCAGGGTTTTGGGCGGTGGATTTCCGGTTTCCGGGTTGATGCAGTTGACACTGTTGCGGCTGGGGATACCTTTAACGGTGCACTAGTAACCGCACTACTTGAGGGGCAATCGCTGGAACAGGCTGTGGATTTCGGCCAGGCCGCAGCGGCTATTTCTGTCACACGCCAGGGTGGACAACCGTCGATACCATGGCGCAATGAAATTGCCAAATTTCTGCGGCAGCAGAAATAATCATCTCATGCAAATCCCCAATGACTATTTATTGCGCGTAATGAAAATGAGTGGGAGGGAAAGTAAAAAAATGGATTGACTGCGCCGGGGGAAAGCGTAATATACGCCCCTCG
>CAKZHC010000007.1 GCA_936920625.1 uncultured Enterobacteriaceae bacterium | reverse complement strand
TTAAGTAATATTATATTAAAAATATATAAGTTATTGTTTTTTATATGAATTTATTTTGTTATTGCGATAGTAATCCTATATTAAGATTTTATGCCGTTAATCACTTAATGCCTTTATTTAATAACATCAGAGAAATCGATAGTATCGATCAAATATTTTTGTTTTACATTATATGTCAGCAATTTTAACACTTAGTCACAGTATTAAATTTTTATACAAGAGGATGGTATGTAAATAATAAAATAAAGTAACCATATTGCACATTATTTTCAGGGCAAAGTGCATTAAAGATATATCAGTTAATCACTTAATTAGTATTTATTAATTAAAAATGAATTACTGATTAGTAACAGGGTTTGCTTAAACAAAGATCCTGTGCGTCTTCTATTGATAAGTTCCATATAAAAGGAATTTCTAATGAAAAAAGTTAATTTCAGACTAAATGCAGTGACGTTATCAGTGTTATTGGGTTTCAGTACAACAGCAATATCAGATACATCGAATGCTATCAAAAATGTTGATAAATTAAAGGTCGATGAGACAGGGCAATATGTTGGTGGTGGGGCCGTATTTATCGGCGGGGCTGATGGTGAACTAACAAAGGAAGGTTGGTTAGAAATCAATCCGAACACAGCCGGTTATGACAAATTAAAAGAGAGAATCGAAAAAGATATTAACGACCCTGACAATCCTCTGAAAATCGATACAGATCTCGTCAAGTCTCTGCATGGACAGCGTCTTATGACAAAAGAAGGAGATAATTTCAAACCCGGAGTTGCTCAGGGGGGTGAGTTCGGTCTGGATGACGCAAAGATTTATTCAAAAGTAGAGAGCTATAAATTCTCCAGCCAGGGAGACTCTAAAACTTCAGTAATAGAGGATGTGGGGGCTGTTATCTCTTCCGGAGATTTATATGAAACAGCATCGGGTGATCATCAACGCGATGTGCTGAAGATTACCAACAGCGTTATTGATAATACGCTAACTGATAATAAACCATTTAGCAAAACTATTGATGGTGAGACATTCAATAGCGATAGTCCGCATGCGGTGGGACTGATAATTAATCATGATAGTGTTAATGGGGGTACCACTGACATTAATGGAAAAACGAATAAAGTACCTAAAAAGCCAAATATCGAAATCAGCAATGTAAAAGTTACCGCCCAGAACCTCGGATTAATGCGGGAAGACAACCATGTTGAAAATCCTCAAAATGGGGCAGAACATGCCGGTGGAAAATATTTAGATAAAGACTCTACTGCTGTGAAGATGAAGGGTTCAGGCTTACATACAACAATTACCGACTCTGTTCTGACCGGCGGAGTGAATGGTGCAGGTAATTCCCTGCTACTATCTGGCCGCGCTAATCTTATAGACATTAAGACATCAGTTTTGAATGGTAATATCGATATTAAACTTTTTGGTGAAACTCCCAAGATAATCATTAATGTTAAAAAAATAGATAATAATGATCCAAATAAAGGGTATGAGCTAGCTGGTAGTCCGGACGATAGTGCGTTGCTACTCGATAGTAGTGGTAATTCTTTTAATATAACTGACAGTATAATTAACGGTGATATTACTAATCAAGGTCAAATAAAGTACGATATTATAATGCGCGATGTTACTGATAAGGAAAATCCAACAGACATCAATCAAGATGCAGATAAAACATTAGTTAAAATCTCTAAAGATGTCCGTGATAAGATAGATCAGACGGCCCTGAATAATGTGGATAATAAGTGGAACCGGACGTCAGTCAGGCTGAATCATAGTGTGTTAAATGGCGGAGTAGGCGGAACAGCCCAACTTTTAAACTCTAAAAATGATGTGGTACTAGACCGGTATCCGGACATGGATGTCACAAATGGTTCAGTATGGAATGCGGCTGGCCGAGAAAATAGTGCTAAAACCAAAATAAGTGATGTACATGATCTCAATCTTTCGGCATCCACATTAAATCTGGTTCATATAAATACTGATAAACCCACATTAGGAATCAGAGATCAGTATAAGTCAGATCATCTTGAACATACCCGTGTGATTGTGCATAACAATCTGCTACAGGATAAAGATGAAAATGATAATTACAAAACATCTGTTATCAATGTTGGTAAAAGCCTGCCCGATCCATTAGAGGATATCGCCGGACAATATAGTTTTGGTTCATTACAGGTTAAAGGGAGTGTGCAGGGTAATTACTGGCTCAATATTGATAGTTCAGGCATTGAGCCTTATGTGAAAAACGGCTATCTGAGTAATGATAATAATGTGACTCACAATGATAAAGGCTACAGCTTTGTCAATTATAAAGATGCGGGCAATGAGAGTGAGCCCCATTTCGCGGGTACTACCGAGCTGGGCGTTTATCAGTATGTCGTTGTCGATGAGAAAGATGATAACGCTGGTGAGCGTAACGTTTATTTCAAAAACAGTGGCAGGCTTTCAAACGCCGCTGCGCTGGCGTCCAGTATGCCCGCAGCCCAGGCTAATGTGGCGACCATGGAATCTGATGCGCTGACAAGGCACTTAACCGCGTCCCGTCACGCTAATGACGATGGTGGAGTATGGGTAGCTTATTACGGTGGTGAAAATGAAAATAGCCTCGACGTCGGTCCTACCTATAACGTAAAAACCAATGGTGTCATGCTGGGCGTGGATAGTCGCTTTGATGCGGCTAAAGGAGGCAGCTGGTTAGCCGGCGTTGCAGTTAACTCGGGTAGTTCTCATCTAAGTGTAATGAACAGCAAGGGTAACCTGGATAGCTATGGCGCACAGTTTTACCTCTCACGCCGGTTTGATAATGGTCTGTTCGTCGATACTCAGGCGCAGTTCGATCATTTCAGTAATAAAGCCAATGTAATCATGCTGAATGGAAATCGTAGCCATGGTGAATATTCCAGTAATGGTTATGGGCTGGGCATGAAAGTCGGCTACACATGGGAAAACGCTGGTTATTATGTTGAGCCCTACCTCAAAGCGTCAGGGCATATTTTTGATGGCCGGGATTTTGGTACGCTGGATAATGGAATGCTGATTCGAAGTGATGATTTTAAATCAATGATGGGAGAAATTGGCGTTGACCTCGGCTATACCTTCGAAATTAGTCAGGGTTATGTGAAGCCTTATTTGCATCTTGCAGGTACCAATGAATTTGCGGATAAAAATAAGATCCGTATTAATAACGTATCACTAAATAACAGCATTGATGGTGCTGCTTTTCGGGTAGGTGCGGGTGCTGAAGTACAGCTTTATAAAAATTTTGGAGGATACGCAGCTTTTGATTATACGAAAGGTAATGATATCAAGAGCCCATGGCAGGCCACTGTCGGAATAAGTTATAGCTGGTAATAGTTACACCCTCCCTGCCTCACTTTGTATTTGAGGCAGGGTTTTTTCTCTGTATTGATTAGGAACATGGACGTGTCAGACAATAAAGTAATTTCAAATTTACCATTACGTAAAATTGTTAAACAGAAAAATCATGATGGTGGTGTTATTCCTGAAAGTATACGAGAGTACGCCGAGAACCCACTATATATATTGATAGCACTCTGGTGCTGTCATCAAAAAAAATGGATAGATCGTGATCAGATATCAGATGCCTTTGCAATTACACCCAGAAGAGCATCATTCCAGATCACTTATATATTGCGGCGGTGCCACTTAATTCAGTCCTCATCCCGGAAAGTACGCGCACCCCTCACCAGGTATCTTCGCCAGGAGATTAGAATTTATCATGTTGATTTACAAAGAGTGGCTGTACGAAAAAATGCATCCAGGCCCAGAATAATACGAAAATCTTATTTCTCTCCGGAGCTGCGGGCAGGCTGGCGATGGGTTCTCACTCGCCAGTTATTATATAAATGAACTTAACTGTCCGTTCCAGAAGCAGTCAGGATCATCGTTTCTGATATTTCATCAAACAGTTACAGCTTGTTTTTGGCATAATTCCGTTGTTGTTCTGAACATAACATTTACTATAATGGGAATCCTCATTTTGGTTCCTGAAACTCATTGATATAATGTCTTTCTGTGGAAGGTCTTCGTCTCCGGTGAGGCGGCCGGACTTCAAATCCGGCTGGGACCGCCAGCGGTCCTGGGCAGGTTCAACTCCTGTGATCTTCCGCCAGTCAGGCTTTTCTGAATCTATACGAAGTTCTTATTGTTGTTATGATAACAATCTGCCAAGCTCCAGCAGAACCGCTTTATGCTGCCCTATATGCGCATAATTCATTGCCAGTTACAGGGATGTAAGATGTTTACCCTGTAAGAGGAGAGTAAATGTAAGAATGTCCAGAGTGATTCATTAACGGGCTGGTACGGTTAATAATCATTATGATGATTTTTAAATCAATAAGTTACGATGTCTGAATTCTGTTAATACAACGTTTTCTGCGGAGGTCCGGCAAAATTCAACGTGCCAATCTCTCCCATCAGAATTTCCACGACAGCAGGGCCCGGTGATGACAGCGCATCGGTCATTACTGACTGAAAATCTTCTATTGATTGGCTCAGCGTGATCATAAACCGGGCTGGAGGTATCGATACGTCGTATATCGCCCCACTGATTTATTGGCTCTACGTCTAGCTCGACTGATTTTTGTTGACTTATCTGTACGCGCAGGGTCATGCCGTTAGGATCGCAGCACTCCAGAGTATCGTCTGTTGCACGAAAACCGGGCTGTGTGGCGAACTTTGGATGTAGTACGTCGAGATCTGCTGGGGTCTTTACACCCCACGTCATGCGCCTCAGGGTATTTCCCGGTTCGAATGCGGGCGGCAGCTCAGGATCGTCCACGGGTTTAAGCACTATACTTGCGCCGCTGAGAGTGGCGAATTGTTTCTTCTGTGCGATATATCGAAGTCCGAAATCACGCATAAATTTTGCACAATGGGTAAGGTTATCGACGCCAAATTCCAGCTTTTCAATTCCAGTAATATGCATTTTTCATTACCTCGTATATTGCTCAGTCACTTAGATATTGGCGTAAAAAAATCCGACGCCCCAAAGCGCCTGATACTAATTGATTAATTCAGCTCGCCTGGGCCATGTGGCCTAAAAAACCGGAGATTTTCTCTGCTGCCATGCGCACTTCTGTTTGCAGGCGGTCCCGGTCGCTGTGTGGAACCTCTTCTGACGGTACTAAAATGCTTACCACGGCAGCGATGCGCTTACTGCGATCTAAGACCGGGTAAACAATTGATGAGATGCCCTGACGAAAGAAGGATTCGCCGATGACATAGCCACGAGTTTTATCCTGTTGGACCATTTCCCAAAGCGCCTCTCTGTCGTGTAGCTGGCCCGGTATATTGCCCGGCAGACTTTTTTGGGGGAATAATTGTTCGAACTCACTGCGTGAGACATCTGTTAGTAACATACGACCCAGCGATGTGCAGTGTACCGGCATACGCGTACCGACATTCACATGGTTGATGCGAGAACCCGCTGCGCTCACGCGGGCAATATAGATAATGTCATGTCCGTCGCGAATTGCCAGGTGGCTGTTGCACTGGCTGCTGTCGCGTAACTGTTCAATTACTGATTGCCCAACCTGAGCTACATCCAGAGAGGCGATGTATTCGAAACCGAGACGCAGGACGTTCATACCAAGTGAAAAAGTACTGTTACGCGGGTTGCGTTCCAGAAATCCCATATGTTCCAGTGTTTGTACCACGCGGTATGCTGTGGCTTTTGGAATATCTATCAGCCTGTTCATTTCGGCAAATGTCAGTTCCCGGTGTTGTTTGCCAAACGCCAGCAGCAGCTGCAAGCCGCGCACCAGACCTGGCACCAGGTATCTCATTTCCTGTTCATTTGCCATATTGCCCCCCGCAATAATCAGTTGAAGACAAATCCGCCGTTAACCGGAATTAGCTGCCCAGTGACGAATCCTGATAAATCGCTCAGTAGCCAAAGTACGCTGCCGGTCACATCAGACGGCTGCTGCGCACCGGTGAGTGCACGTCCGCTTTCATACAGCTGATGGCGTTCGACCGGGACATATTCTGTCGCTTCTACGCGAGTGAGCCTTGGCGCGATAGCATTAACACGAATGCGTTTTCCACCCAGCTCACGAGCCATAGAACGGGTCATTGCAATCACGGCTCCCTTGCTCGCTACATACGCTATGAGCATTGGTGCGCCCCACAAAACAGTATCCGATGCCACATTGACAATAGCGGCCCCGGGCTTCAAAATCGGCACTGCTGCGCGAGTGGTGAGCCAGGTACCTTTGGCATTGACTGTCATCACTCGGTCCCAAAGTTCAGGGTCGTAATCCATCATTGTCTTGCCGCCGACGTCAGTTGCCAGGGCTGCATTATTCACTAGTCCGTCGATCAACCCACCTCCACTGATGGCAGTAAATGCCCTTTCGATAGATTGATTGTCAGCCATATCGATGGTGTAATATTCCACACGGTGCCCTTGTTTGCGCAGGTGAGATGCACTCTGTGCCAGTGTTTCGGTGAGGATGTCACACATCGCTATGTTGGCACCCTGCATGGCGCAGGCTTGGCTAAAGTGGAACCCCAGCCCTCGAGCGGCACCAGTAATAACAATGCGTTTGCCGTCTAACAGGCTGCTCATTAAGCAGCACCCTGCTGTTGTTCATTTTGCGCCATCTGCTCTTTAGCCGCTTTTTGCATCATGCGGCGCAGACGGGATACGCCAACATCGTGCTGATAAAGGTATTCGTGGTTGCGGGCGTCTGGTGCCATGTTTTCCAGTATTATCCGGTCCTGTTCCAGCACTTCCCAGTGCAGTTTTTCCAGACGATTGCGGTACATAAAGCGCCAGAGATCGCGTTGCCAGCCTTGAATCCGGCGAATGCGCCAGAAAAAGACTCGGCAGTGATTGCTGTCTTCTGGTACCACCATACCGACAATCCAGAAGTGTCCACCCGGTCCGAATCGTTTTTTGTAGGGAATTGAAAGACGCATCCAGTATGAGCCGTTGTTGCCAAGTTCTACCCAGTCGAAATTAATGCCGCTCTGATCTTTTTTCTCAAAAATAAAACCACCTTTGGTCGGTCGAAGCACCATGTCGGCTTTACGATCTCCCTGCGCCATTGAGTGGGATGAAGAGTGCAGATAGGTGCCGTGCATCGGATCCATGACATTTTCAAGAGCGTATTGATAGTTGCATTTCCAGGCGGCAGTACACAGAAAATGGCTGTAACTATCATTATCTGTAAGTTCTTCCGGGAAGGTCAGTTCTTTTGGTTGCTGGCTGGCAGTGACACCGAACCAGAGGAAAATAGCACCATAAGCTTCTTTTACGTCGTAGCGACGTACACATTGCTGACCGACTAACGGGCAGCGATCTACGGCGGGTACATTTTTTACTATGCCGTTAGCTGCTACTTCTATACCGTGATACCAACAGGCTATGCGGTCGCTAAGATTCCAGCCCATTGACAAACGTGCTCCGCGATGCGGACAGCGATCTTCCAGTGCCTGTATCTGGTTGTCTTTATTGCGCCACAGCACTATCTGCTCGCCAAGACGAGTAATGCCTACTGGGATGGACTGAACTTCCCAGCTTGCGAGTACTGGGTACCATAAATCGCGTAATCCAATATCGAGGTAATGTTGCACTGCCGGTATCATCGTATTTCCCTCAGTAACCGTTAACCTGCAAAAATGATCGGAAACTATTTTCACTCCAGGGCTTGCCCAGCTGGTTGTACATTTTCGCTGCATTCAACCCGACTACCAGCTCTGATAGGGTTTCAGCACCCTGTTCGAACAGTTCTTCCAGCGTAGCGATAAGCATCAGCTCCCAGTTTTCTGGTTGGCGGCTGCGGGTCTGCCAGATGAGATTTTGATAATCCCCCGGTTTATGAATAATTCCGTTCCCACCCTCTGCTGGAGGGGAAAACTCGCTTTTTTCGGGCAGTGCCGGATTGTAGCCGGGAGGTGCGCTCATTTTGTGGTTTCCTCAATTAAAGTAATTTGGATTTGTCTTTCATATACTCGTATTGGGTATTGTTTAAGGTTACGTCCACCGGGACCGTGCAGACATTGACCGGTTTTGATGTCAAAGACCGCTTCATGCAGAGGGCATTCTACTTTTCCATCTTCGACGAACCCTTGGCTGAGTATTGCATAAGCATGGGGACAAATATCTTCCAAGGCATAATATTCGCCATTTACCAGATAAATACCGATCTCTTTTCCTTCTACAACACTACTAAAAGGCAGATCTTCCTGTATTTGTTCTGCATCACATACGCCTATCCAGCGCATTACCATATACCCCATGTCTTTGTTTCATATATGAAACTTTGTTTTTTATTTAATACGTTCAATATAAATTTGGTGGATACTTCGTCAAGCACCAGTATGGTAATTTTGCTAATTTGCTTATAATTATTTAACTAAGTGTGCAATGGATCACGAAAAAATGAATCAATACGAAATTATGACGTAGGGATTGTGAATAATTCTACTTTTTTAAATATACTTAATTATTATTTTAGTTTTGTTTTGAGATATCATTTCTTCATTATTCATTTTGTAATTAAATCTGTATTACAGTGTATCGTTTCATCTTTTTTATTATCATAAGAAATATTTAACTTTACTCGTATATTAAAAAAGTCATTAATCTGACCAATAATATTTTTGTTGTCGATTATGATTTCAGATGAAGCTCAGTAACTCGAACAGGATATCTTGAAATTACTATCAATATTCCTTATGTTAAAATTGGTCTACAGGTGGAGATAATTATTCAGTATTTAACTGTTAAATATTTTTATATAGTTATAATATAGTTCGGCCATTATCTTGTAATGGACACTATACATTCTGTTATTACTATAGTGATATATTTTCTTTCTGAAATATTTCTTTATTAATTATAATAGCGGTGAGAACATTGAGGTCAAAATAATTATTGGATAAGCCAGGAAAGCGAAACCCAGACGTATCTTGCTCTGTTAAATAACACCTGTTGAGTGTAAACCTCAGAGGAAAAGTGCTGATATTTTGAGAACAGGCTTTTTATCACGATCATTCAATACCAGGAGTGCGCGCTGTTTCAATTGATGTCCGCAGACGCCGGTTATAGTAATAAATTCCTACCAGTAATAGCGTGAACGGAATACCAAACAATAACGTCATATGGAAGAAATCGGTAAACACTGTTGAAATCATGAGTGCGAACATGAGACCAGCGCCCAGTAACGTGTTCCACGGATAGCCCCATAAGCGAAATTTTAGCGAAGCTCTTGTGTGCTGCCGTCGAAAAAACAGGTGCGTGATAAAGATCATTAAGCCACGTAAAGCAGGCACCGTAGGATGAGATAGACATCATCAAGGCGAAAGATTGCTGTTGATAAAATATGCTTAGCACAACAGATATCATTACCCCGATACAGGATATTACCAGTGCATTAACAGGTATGCCGCGCTGGTTGATGCGTCCAAAAGCTGCCGGAGCCTGTCCGGCACGTGACAGAGAAAACATCATTCGGGTGGTAATGTACAGCTGACTGTTCATCGCAGATAGTGCTGCAATGAGTATAATGAAGTTAAATATTCCGCCTGTAGTCGGTAAATTGATGGCATTCATCGCTACCAGAAAGGGGCTTTCTGTGTTGCCGGATTGATGCCATGGGACAATTGCCAGCATCAGTGCTATTGACATCATATAGAAAAGAAAAAGTCGCAAAATGGTGCCTTTAAAAGCTTGGCTCACCGCAGCTTCGGGGTTCTTTGCCTCGCCAGCAGCAATAGCAATCATCTCAATGCTGAGGTAGCTGAAAATTGATACTATTACTGCGAACCACATCCCTTTAACACCAAAAGGCAGAAATCCGCCGTGAATAGTAAAATTGTGCAGGCCAAAGTCTGGATTGACGGAAAAAGCCAGAATAGCCAGCCCGATGATGACAAAAGCGGTGATTGCCAGTACTTTGATAGCCGACAGCACATATTCCACCTGGCCAAACCATTTTACGCCAATAATGTTAATTATAATCACTATAGCGGAGAATATTAGGACCCACGGCCATACTAGCGTCTGCGGAAACCAATATTGCATATAGATTCCTATTGCGGAAACCTCTGTCCCTACCGCCAGTACCACACAAGACCAGTAAGAATAGCGCACCAGAAATCCAAACAGCGGGCTGATGTAAAACTCGGCATAATCACCAAACGATCCCGGGGTCGGATGCATTGAGGTCATTTCTGCCAGGCAGCCCATTAGTAGCAAAGCAATCACTCCTCCTACAAGGTAACTCAGGAGCACCCTAGGGCCAGCCATCTGGATTGCGTAGGTACTACCCAAAAATAGCCCTGTTCCAATAGCACCACCAATCGCCAGCATTGACATCTGTCCTGCCGTAAGCTGTTTTTTAAGTCCACTCTGCCGCCGGGCAATTTCATCAAAACGTTTCTGATCTTTCATCGTTTCCTGCCTTACCGGTGATCACTGACGGGCTGCGAGTTACATCTAAAATCGCGGAAATAACATAATCGATGTTGCCGTTATTCAGCCCGGTCAAACACATGCGTCCGGGTGATACCAGATAGATGGCATAGCGCTGACGTAGCTCCGCAAGTTGCTGCTCGTTTAAGCCGGTATAACTGAACATGCCACGTTGTACACTTATGCGTTGGTAGTCCAGCGCTGAGCCGCCCTGCTCCAGTCCGGCAGCCAGCCGAAGTCGTATCTGTTTGATTCGCTCGCGCATCTCTGCCAGCTCATTTCGCCACTGATGGTAGAGCGTGTCATCGCTTAACAGCATTTCCACGATCTTACTGCCATGCGTTGGTGGACAGGAGTAGCTACGACGGACCAGCGTCTTGAGAGCGCCTTTCACATTGGTAACGGTGTTTATGCCGGTACAGCGAATCGTGAGCCCACCTGTTCGCTGGCCATACAGCGCCATGTTCTTTGAGAAAGAGTTAGCAATGATAAAATCTAAATCGGTTTCCAGCGCAATGCGTAGTGCATAGCAATCTTCATCCAGGCCGTTGCTAAAGCCCTGATAGGCAATGTCAAACAAGGGTAATAACCGTTGCTTTTGAATTAGTGTCAATAGCGCCTGCCATTGTGCTTTGTTCAGGTCTGTTCCCGTCGGGTTATGACAGCATGCATGCAGTAGCACTGGCGTGCCCTCTGGCAGCGTACTCAGTGTATTTTGCATGTCTGTAAAAAGCAGTTCACCGCTGAGATTATCGAAATAGTGGTAACTGTTGACTTGCAGCCCTGCCCCAGAAAATATCGCATGGTGATTCGCCCATGTTGGGTCAGAAACCCAGATCTCACGTCGGTGCAGATAGTGATAGAGAAAATCAGCGGCCAGTTTCAGAGCACCGGAACCACCAAGCGTCTGTACTGTAGCGAGATACTGTTGTTCAGCAGCGATGCCTAGCAGCAATGCCTGCACCTGTTGAGAAAAGGCCGCACTGCCTTCAATTGGCGGATAACCGTGAGGTTGTTTCTCGGTCAGTAAGCGCTGTTCCGCTTGATGAACAGCCTGCAACAACGGGATATTTCCACACTCGTCATAATATAGGCCAATGCCTAAATTTACTTTCTGCGGATTAGTATCCTGTAAGTAGGCTTCCATTAATGACATGATGGGGTCTGGTGCAGAGGGTTTAATATCTGTGAACATAATTATCCTCAGCCGTAATTAAATATAGCCAGTAGGTGAGTGTTTTTATTTTATGATCTTTATTTAGTGGTGGCGGTAACGGTTATCTCTATTTTCATATTTGGTACCACTAACTTTTCAACAATAATAGTCGAGCGATTAGGGTAAGGGGGATTAAAGTAACATCGATAGATTTCATCCAGCAACTTTACATCGTTCACATCAGTGAGATAGACAATGACCTGCAAGACATTATCATTATGACTTCCGGCAGCGTGTAGTGTTTGTACGAGATTTTTAAATGTAAGGTTAATTTGTTTTTCAATCGTGCCAGTTTCAATCGTACCATCTGGACGTACTGGGCCATGTGCGGTAAATAACATTCCGCCACCGTACGTGGCCCATGAGAATGGTTGACCAATATCTGGTAAGCCGGTTTCTATTATGTTTCTCATGCGATTTATCCCTGATAACTTAATATTTTGATCAATGCCCCCATCAGCAGAAAATAGCGCATCAAGAATGGTGTAGTGATTGGCTGCTGATATCGCCGCTTTTGTCACTGGTGCCCCATACTGACGCAACGTATTATAGTATTGCTCGCTTTGGTCAATCAGTTCGGGGAGTTCTTTGTCGCCATAAAATAGGGTAATTTTTTTGGCTGTGTCTTGCAGATTACGTAGTGGACTTAGCGTAGAGATCTCCTGTTGACTGAGCTTAAGTAGCTGGTTCACGTATGTTGTTAACAGCTGCTCCAGCTCAAAAATACCACTGATGGTGAATACTTCGTTGACTATCTGATGCCCCTGCCAACAGGCAGCCAGGTGGCCTCCGGCTGAATGCCCAGTCAGATAGACTGGTCCTCGTAAATTTGGTTGCTGTGCTATCGTGTCCAATGCTGCACCTATTTCCAAAAAAATATCCGTTAACGTTGCCTGCGGTGCCAGCGTATATTCGGGCAACATCACATTAAATCCCATTGCTAACGGAATTTCAGCAATGAAAGCAAAGTCTTCTTTATCACAAAATTGCCAATAGCCACCATGGATGAATATTAATGTTCCTGTTACAGGTGTTGAAGGAATAAACCAGTCAATATTTTGCCGTGGCAACTTTCCGTAGGAAATATTTATCATACTAGTTACACGTTGATAGATTTCCTGACTACGGTTCTGCAACATTGCCAGAATTTCTGTCTCGTTATCTACTGAAGTACTGTTATCGTAACTCCCGGCAATAAGTTTCATATATTAAACTTGATGTATTATTTAATACTAAGGTTAATTATTAGCAATGCTCAAAAATGTTGTCAAGCAGGAAAAATCAGGAGTGTGGAATAGCTAATATAAAATGATGTTGCTGGTGGATAAGTTTTACCAGTGAAGCATTTGTTGAAGATGTAACCCGGTACAAACATAAATATGAAAATTATCCATAAAAAATAAAATCAGCTGGGCTATATTCCGATAGTCAGTTAGTTACATTATCCGTAAAAAATCCGCAAAGCTATCTATTCAGACTATACATTAATTTATTTAATAATGAATGGAGGGTGCTTTAGTTTAATTTTTCTGATAAACAAGATATCTGTTTGATTATATACTTTCTGAAAAATCCATCGTTAAGTTGTTTCACCCGGCGCTCACAGGTGTGCCATAAATGCACAAAATCATTAGTAGTATCGTTATATATTTACTGTATTGTTGTGAAGGATGAAATTCTGATGGGGATGAGTGTATGAGATAAGGCCTAAAGCTGGTTAGGTAATGAACCCCGTTCTGGCATTTTCGGGGTATTTGATTATCTGATCTAAACAGTTAATAACATTAATGTATGATAAGAACCAGCTGTTACTTCCTCAAACGAATATTATTAACAGCATGATTGGCACTTTTAGTCAATATTAAACTAGCTCGTTCACGTGTAGGAAGAATATTTTCCCGCAGATTACGACCGTTGATCTCTTTCCATATTTTTTGGGCTGTATCAACGGCTTTTTGTTCTGATAATTGTGCGTAGTGATGAAAATATGAACCAGGATTAGTAAATGCACCCTCACGAAATTTTAAAAAGCGGTCGATATACCAGCTTTCTAATAAATCCTCTGATGCATCCACATAAATCGAAAAGTCGACAAAATCAGAAACAAAAACCCGGTGCGGATCATGCGGATAATCCATACCACTTTGTAGCACATTTAATCCTTCGAGAATGAGAATATCAGGCTGCCTGACTATTTTGTTGCCGCCGGGAATAACATCATAAATAAGATGAGAATATAGCGGTACCGTTACTTGCGATGAGCCTGATTTTAGGTCAGATACAAATTTGACCAGACTATGCATATCATATGACTGAGGAAATCCTTTCTTATACATCAGTCCTCGTTCATGCAATACCGCATTGGGGAGCAGGAATCCATCAGTAGTAATTCGTTCAACATTACGGTGTCTTGGCCAGCGACTGAGTAATGCCTGAAGAACCCGGGCAGTAGTACTTTTACCCACGGCAACACTTCCGGCTATGCTAATGATGTAAGGAGTTTTCTGGCCGGTAGTGCCTAAAAACTGTTCCAGTATCACCTGCCGGCGAACATTAGAACTGATATAAAAGTCCAGAAGGCGAGAGAGTGGAAGATAGATTTCAGCAACTTCCTTAAGCGAGAGATTTTCATTAATGCCCTTAAGTTGAACAATTTCGTCTTTGGTAAGTGGCATTGGTACTGAATTGCGTAATGCTGCCCATTGCATACGGCTAAACTGCATATAGGGTGTATTGGGTAGGACAAGCTTTTTACTCATAAGTCTTTTTTTCTTTATGAAAATTTCATTTGTACTGAGTGCATAGTTTATTAGGTAGTTCACATGTCAGGAATTATGCAGAAATTAAAACGTACCGTCTATTTGTCAGTTTTAAGTATAAAACCAATTCAATATAGCAGGTAAAAATGGCATTGATGGAACCGGTTTTCACCAGGGCCGGCTTACGGTATCTAACTCAGGCAGTCCAGAGAGGGATACATGTTAGGACGTAAATCAGGTATCCAGCAAGTAAACAAGTATGAGGGTAGCCCGAACAGAAAATAACACGAGCCGTCATGGTAGAAATGACAGAAGATCTAAGTTATAGCATCACTTAACGCACGGCAAGATTAACTATAGAATAGTTTAAATTTAACGTACAGGATGCGCAAAACATGATTGTGGATCTGAAGTTTTTCTTATTTTACTAGCCTGTCAGGGTAATTCCAGAGAACTTGTATTGAAGTATAGAGCACGTCAATTTTCCGCAGTATTCATAGCAGGTTATGCGTAAAGATACGATATGGATTTTGCCTTCTGGCTACTCAGTTCCTGTATGCTATATAAAAGAGCTGCTGAAAAGCTCAGGCTTTAGCCTTTATGCTGCATTGCCTCGCGGCATCAGCATGCGAATGCTTTACTTCAACCAGATGCGTTTTGGCTATATATAAGATATAAGAACTGAAAAACCGTAAGATAATTCAAGTTAAAAAAACATTTGAACAAATAGTGAGCATTAAAGCGCTGAATGTAATTTTTTAGTTGCATAGCGCGTACTATCTCCCTAGAATGCGCGTCACTTAATGCCGGCTTAGCTCAGCAGGTAGAGCAACTGACTTGTAATCAGTAGGTCACCAGTTCGATTCCGGTAGCCGGCACCATTTAAGTGTTAAGTAATTTTTGACAGGTGGGGTTCCCGAGCGGCCAAAGGGAGCAGACTGTAAATCTGCCGTCATAGACTTCGAAGGTTCGAATCCTTCTCCCACCACCACTGAAACGTTTTAAATGACGTTAAATGGGTTGGACATGCAGCATCATTTTGTTGCGATATTTATGACTGAGCTGGCGTAGTCAAGGACAGACATATAAAAAGCTATGTTTTGGCTCGAATAATGAGAAGGATCCCTTCCGTTATTCAGTTAAGCTACAGACAGAACAGGTAGCCGGATTCCAGGACGCGGGCATCGTATAAAGGCTATTACCTCAGCCTTCCAAGCTGATGATGCGGGTTCGATTCCCGCTGCCCGCTCCAAGATGTGCTGATATGGCTCAGTTGGTAGAGCGCACCCTTGGTAAGGGTGAGGTCCCCAGTTCAAATCTGGGTATCAGCACCATTTATTTAATTTCCCTTCCTGATTCTCTCTACTGTATTAAAAAATAGCCAGGAAAAGCATGGTTAATGTGATGGTATCTTCGATATATCTGAGTTTTAGAGGGACTAGCGATGGCGAAAGAGCAATTCAAACGTACTAAACCGCATGTGAATGTAGGCACCATCGGTCATGTTGACCACGGTAAGACCACACTGACGGCGG
>CAKZHC010000006.1 GCA_936920625.1 uncultured Enterobacteriaceae bacterium | reverse complement strand
ACACCAGACACCAGACACCAGACACCAGACACCAGACACCAGACACCAGACACCATAAAACATATAGCATACCTGCCCTGTCTGCCAAAATGAGTATAAGAAATCAGCATCCGCACACACGTAAAAAATATATTCCAGCTCATTGACAGCATGAGAGCCCTTATCCCCCACGGTATTCAGAGAATTCTGCCTGACATCACAACGAATTTTTCTGAAAATCAACCCTTGTACCTGTAAAAAAAATCACTAGAATAGTCTATATAGTGAGTAAAATATAAAATAACCCCAATATATAGTGTTTGTTGGCAAAATGGCAGGTGCCCAATTATGCCGGGAACAATTGGGGGTATTTTTTTAACAGACAGAGTAAACCATGCAATGAATCAGAGCCTGCTTGTCACCAAACGTGATGGTCGTACCGAACGTATTGACCTTGATAAAATTCACCGTGTACTCGACTGGGCGGCCGAAGGGCTGAGTAATGTCTCTGTCTCTCAGGTAGAGCTGCGTTCCCATATCCAGTTTTATGAAGGCATCAAAACGTCAGATATTCATGAAACTATCATCAAATCTGCGGCAGATCTGATTTCGTGTGATGCCCCCGATTATCAGTATATGGCAGCACGTCTGGCCATCTTCCACCTGCGCAAAAAAGCGTTCGATCAGTTTGAACCACCACCGCTCTACCGCCACGTTGTCCGCATGGTAGAAATGGGTAAGTATGACAGTCATCTGCTGGCCGATTACACTGAGGAAGAGTTCAACGCCATGGAGAGCTATATTGATCACTGGCGTGATATGCACTTCTCCTATGCCGCCGTTAAGCAGCTTGAAGGCAAATATCTGGTGCAAAACCGGGTAACAGATCAAATCTACGAAAGCGCGCAGTTTCTTTATATGCTGGTTGCTGCCTGCCTGTTTTCAGGCTATAGCCGTGATGTCCGCCTCGACTATATCAGACGTTTCTATGATGCGATCTCAACCCATAAAATTTCACTGCCAACACCGATTATGTCAGGGGTACGCACACCAACCCGACAGTTCAGCTCTTGCGTTTTAATTGAGTGCGGCGACAGTCTTGACTCGATTAACGCCACCTCCAGCGCAATTGTAAAATATGTATCTCAGCGTGCTGGCATTGGTATTAATGCCGGACGTATTCGTGCATTAGGCAGCCCCATTCGCAATGGTGAAGCTTTTCATACTGGATGCATCCCTTTTTACAAGCACTTTCAGACAGCAGTAAAATCCTGCTCACAAGGGGGAGTACGCGGCGGCGCGGCGACGCTGTTCTATCCGATATGGCATCTCGAAGTTGAAAGCCTGCTGGTGCTAAAAAATAACCGGGGGGTGGAGGGTAACCGCGTACGCCATATGGATTATGGTGTGCAGATTAACAGGCTGATGTATCAGCGTTTGTTGAAAGGTGAGGATATTACCCTATTCAGCCCCTCTGATGTACCGGGACTTTATGACGCCTTCTTTGCTGATCAGGAGGAATTCGAGCGGCTTTATACTCATTTTGAGCGCATTGATAGCATCCGCAAACAGCATATTAAAGCCGCTGACCTCTTCTCATTGATGATGCAGGAGCGCGCCTCAACCGGCCGTATCTATATCCAGAATGTTGATCACTGCAATACTCACAGCCCATTTGACCCAAAAATCGCACCCGTACGCCAGTCAAACCTCTGTCTGGAGATAGCTCTGCCAACCCACCCTCTGGAAGATATCAACGATGAACAGGGTGAAATCGCGCTCTGCACGCTCTCTGCATTCAATCTGGGCGCTATCGACAGCCTTGATGAACTGGCTGAACTAGCCACACTGGCGGTACGTGCACTTGACGCGCTGCTCGACTACCAGCATTACCCCATTCCTGCCGCACAACGGGGAGCTATGGGGCGCCGTCCTCTTGGCATTGGCGTAATAAACTTCGCCTGCTATCTGGCGAAACATGGCGTGCGTTACTCCGACGGCAGTGCCAATAATCTGACACACAAAACCTTCGAGGCTATACAGTACTACCTGCTGAAAGCCTCCTGTGAACTGGCTGAAGAGCGGGGTGCCTGCCCTAGGTTTAATGACACGACCTATGCCAGGGGTATCCTGCCAGTTGATACATATAAACGCGATTTGGACACTATCTGTGACGAACCGCTGCATCTGGACTGGGAAAGCCTGCGGGAGCAGATAAAAACGTATGGCCTGAGAAATTCAACGCTCTCCGCCCTGATGCCATCAGAAACTTCATCTCAAATATCTAATGCCACTAATGGGATTGAACCACCACGCGGCCATATCAGTATCAAAGCATCAAAAGATGGGATTCTGCGTCAGGTAGTGCCTGAATATGCCCGACTGAAAGATCAGTATGAATTGCTGTGGGAGATGCCGTCTAACGATGGCTATTTGCAGCTCACAGGATTGATGCAGAAGTTTATTGATCAATCCATTTCTGCTAATACTAACTATAACCCTGCACGTTTTGTTAACGGCAAAGTGCCAATGAAACAGTTGCTCAAAGATCTGCTGACCGCCTATAAATTTGGTCTGAAAACCCTTTATTACCATAACACCCGCGATGGCGCAGAAGATACCCAAAGCGATATAGCACCTGAGGCTCCGGATGACAGCTGCGAAAGTGGCGCCTGTAAGATTTAACTCTCTGGCAGGGCTGACGCACCGTGGGCCCTGCATCTGTATGACTTCACAGGTTTAAAACATGGCTTATACTACATTTTCACAACAAAAGAATGACCAGCTCAGCGAGCCGATGTTTTTTGGCCAGCCCGTTAACGTGGCTCGTTATGACCAACAGAAGTATGAGATTTTTGAAAAGCTAATTGAGAAACAACTCTCGTTTTTCTGGCGACCAGAAGAGGTTGACGTCTCCCGTGATCGTATCGACTATCAGGGGCTGCCAGAGCATGAAAAGCATATCTTCATCAGTAATCTGAAATATCAGACCCTGCTGGACTCTATTCAGGGCCGCAGCCCTAATGTCGCACTACTGCCTTTAATCTCGCTTCCCGAGCTGGAAACGTGGGTAGAAACCTGGGCTTTTTCAGAAACTGTCCACTCACGCTCTTATACCCACATTATCCGCAATATCGTTAACGATCCGGCATTAGTTTTCGATGACATCGTTACCAATGAGCAAATCCTCAAGCGGGCCAGGGATATCGCCGGTTACTACGACAATCTGATTAAGCTAACCAGCTACTGGCATATGTTTGGTGAAGGTACACATAATGTCGATGGCAAAATCGTTACTGTTTCATTGCACGAACTTAAAAAATTACTCTATATCTGTCTGATGAGTGTTAACGCACTCGAAGCCATTCGTTTCTATGTCAGCTTCGCCTGCTCCTTTGCCTTCGCTGAACGCGAATTGATGGAAGGCAACGCTAAAATCATTCGCCTGATTGCCCGTGATGAGGCGCTACACCTGACAGGTACGCAGCACATGCTCAACCTGATGCGTAGCGGTGAGGATGACCCACAAATGGCTGATATTGCTAGAGAATGTCGCCAGACTTGCTTTGATCTGTTCGTCGACGCCGCTGAGCAGGAAAAAGAGTGGGCAGAGTATCTGTTTCGTGACGGCTCAATGATCGGCCTCAATAAAGATATTCTCTGCCAGTACATCGAGTATATTACCAATATCCGCATGCAGGCAGTTGGTCTGGACCTGCCCTTTAAAACACGCTCCAATCCAATACCCTGGATTAATAGCTGGCTGGTCTCCGATAATGTTCAGGTCGCTCCACAGGAAGTGGAAGTCAGTTCATATCTGGTCGGCCAGATTGATACTGAGCTCAACGCCGACGACCTCAGTGATTTTCAACTCTGATATGGCAGACTTAACGATTACTCTGCGGACGTCAGGAGCACGTATTACCTGTAAACAACAATCAGGATCGCTGCTTGACACACTGGAGTCCAACAAAGTCAGTGTGGAATTTCAGTGCCGGGAAGGATTCTGTGGCTCCTGCCGCACCCGGCTTTTATCTGGCGAAGTCTGCTACGCTAAACCCCCGCTGGCCTGTGTTCAGCAGGGAGAAATTCTGCCCTGCTGCTGTCAGGCCAAAAGCGATATTGAAATTGATTTATAGGACACAACCCTGCGGTAATTACAGGGTGAATTCCCGCGTTTCCAGTGCCTCAACCCAGCCGAAACTGCCCGTTACACTTTTGCCATTCAGCCAGCGTCTTAACATATTCATCGCTGCTATGGCTACCGTCTGCTGACGAATAGACAACGAATAGTTTTGCAGATTCAGTTGCAGGCGCTGAGCAAAAATGTTGCCTGGCGTACGCAATGCAAAAGCGATGCTACCATCTGCCTGACAGTCACCTACGATGAGCGTAATATCGGCCGTTTTCCCGCTAACCGCCAGCTCGTCCAGGGTTTCTGATGGTGGTGGCTGCACCTCCCCGGTTACCAGCGGTGCGGTAGCCAGGGCCAGATGCCAGTTGAGCAGACCCCCCGTATAGCGCTCACTAACACTCAGTGATAATCCTCGTTCCCGTAAACAGCGGGCCAGTTGTTGCGCCAGCGTCTCTTTCCCTTCGAATATCAAATGATCACCGACTATTTCCCGTATCTGCTGCCAGATGGCTTGCATATCAGCACGTTTTTGCTCTGGGCCAGTCAGCTTTAACTCAATCACAGGCATCGCAGCTCGGTAACCTGTCACAACTCCCTGCGGCAGAGTGATATCATTAAGCTTTGCTGCCAGCAAACTCTCTGAACAGCCAAAAGTCGTCAGGCGCAGGCAGAGTAGCGGTTGTGGCAATAAAAAATGCGCGTTGATATGTGGAATAACCTGTTGTTGCACCATTGTCTTAAACTCTGCGGGTACGCCCGGCGTAAAGTATAACCAGCAGCAATTAAGTTGCATGGCAAACCCGCAAGCAGTGCCTGCCGGGTTATCCAGTATTTCCGCACCTTCAGGGATTTCAGCCTGCTTGCGATTGCAGGGTGCCATTATGCGCCCTCGCATGGCAAACCGGGTTTCCATTTTAGCGAGCCACTCTGGCTCAAGCTTGAGCTTTACTCCCGCAGCAATAGCCGCCGCCTGTGAACTGAGATCATCGCTGGTAGGGCCAAGACCACCATTAACAATCAGCACGTCAGCAATCTGGCTCCGCTGCGAAAGTGCTGCAATTAGTTCCGGCAGATTATCCCCTACTGTCATCCGGCTGGTCATTGGCAGCCCTTCTTCAAATAACAGCTCTGACAGCCAGGCGGCATTGGTATCGATTATCTGACCATGCAAAATCTCATCCCCGGTTGCCAGCATTTCCACTCTGATCATGTTCTGGTCTCCTGCCTCTGCAAACGTCCCGTAGTGAAAAGTCTTCAGGCCAGCATAACCTGCATGATAGCCATGAAGATAATGCTGACTGCATTTACGATTAACACGTTAACGCCGGGGTTACCACTATATGGTATGATAACTTGTTACTAAATCAAGAACGGGAGCCTTGCCAGGCTCCCGCAGAATCACGTCAGACAAATTAGCGGCGGGCAAGTAACAGCCCCAGTATTAATCCAAAAGTCGCTCCCACACCTACTCCGTGCCATGGCTTCTCATGAATATAGTCATCAGCACGATTTGCAGCCTGTTTAGCGCGATAATAGTAGGTACCTGAAGTGTGGCTTGCGCGAGATTTCACGTCTTCCAGCACCTTTTCGGCTTTGCTTTTCAGCGCGATATATTTTACATCCGCAGGATCACCAGAAGACATTAGCATCTCTTCAAGGGTGTCACTTAGTCGCGTCAAATCATCGTCCGGGGGGACATCAGCATGTTCAGCAGATATTGTCATACTTATTCTCCATATCAATTGCATCACTCATCTCGTGTCGATGAAGCATCAACCAGGCACGGATGAAATGTATGTTGAATAACTATAGACACTTTTCTTTGTACTGGCTGGAAGCGAACCAAAAACCACCCTTCACCATCGATTAACAGAGCTGATTGTAATGATGTACTGCATGCGGGACTCATGAATTACAGACCAGCGCACAATCTTCTGGCCTCTTTGATAACGTCCTGCTAGAAACTTACGTTGCCGTCAGCATATCAGGCAGAATACCTAGTCATTTGCTCCTTCTCCTGCCGACGAAGAGCACTCACCTTTAATCCACCGGAATATTGTCGCGATGTGACTGATCCAGACGTGGCGATAATGTGGATCTGTCAGCCTGTTAAGCAGGGATATATAATCCATTGCCGACCCCGGAGTCCAGGCCATACTCTCCGCATGGCTGCGCAGCAGATAAAGCAGCCAGAAATTGGAATCCAGCAACAACAGATATATCGCTATGCCCCTGTCAGCAAGAACCCCTTCGATTGCCACATCAAGTGCCATCACAGCACTGCTGGCGCAGTTGAATGAAGCGGGATTATAGCGGGGGGCCTTAGTAGCCATTGCCCAATAGTTATCAAGTGCCTCCTCATTGTAATAAGGCACTTCCAGTTTCCTGTATGGCGTACTATATTCAGCAATATCCTCAGGCAATGAGAAACGATAGTGCCCGTGCACGTCAAATTTTTCATCTGCACGCAGAGCACGGATGAAATCACCTGCTGAGAAATCAATATCATCCTTGGGATAGTGACTGATATAAAATTCATTCCCTTTTTCCAGCGATATATGACCAGTAGATACCATCCCTTTGTGATCAATAGCAAAAACCCAGCGATTAAGCAGAGGGAAACAACGTGTCACCCAGGTTGACCCAACAGGCATCCAGATATTAATTATCAGTGGTGACTGGCTGGCCGACGACTGGCTGGCAGGATGGTGATAGCGCCATGGCCGGGGGCGGCGTGTACCGTACACTGCAAACATTGGCAGCGTGGTCACACTGGTGTTATCAGGCAACCGGCTAATTTGCCAGGAAAGGCGTAAAAAGTTAATTGCTAACAGCATTAGCTGGAACGCTAAGTATAAAGGGAAGATCATGTAGCTGAAGTGGGGCGGTTCTTCCAGCAAAATGAACAGCCCGACAGCAATCTGGATAATATCCTGTAGCATCCGCTGGTACCAGCGCCAGTAGCGCATCACTACAGCGAAAAACATGCACAAAACACCATCCGCCAAAAACACAATGGCGAGTAGTAACAAAACACTTTCTTGTTGCTGGGGAGAAGAGGCCATCCCAACACCTAACAGTATAAGTACCGTTGCTTTAACCAAATCAGACCAGCACCGACCAGCGCTGCTAACAATCAGCGCAATAAGACCGATTACTCCTTCCAGCGCTAAGAAAACACCCAGCAAAAAAAGTGTTACTGAAAAATAATCAGCATTAAGAACATCCAGTACTATTAAACCGCTAATCCAAAAGCTCAAAAGAGCGAGAGTGACAAACACTGGTTTTTGCGTCTTTACACCCATTGCGCCATTGAGCAAAGCCAGTAAGCGCAGCATAAATCCCCGTAAATAGTAATTTTTTGAAAATCAAATTTTTAAAAACTAATAAGCAGAATATGAGACAGATCACATATTTCTGCCTATATTACTACTTTTGTTTATAAATTATTATAAAAATGAGTAAAAGTATATAAGTGTTTTACATAAAAAAAGGGCGCCCGGCGCCCATGAATCACCTGATGTGCTGTTCAGTAAACAGCTTACATCAGCGGTTGTGCCATCTGAACCAGGGTAATTAGCGGCTGAGGATATATACCCAGTAACAGTACCAGAATAGCCGAAAGCAACACCACTAGCCCCCCGGCAGTGAAAGCCCAGTTATCCGGCATCCGTGTCTGCATCAATTCAGGCGGATTAAGATAAAGGCTGACGGTAACACGAAGGTAGTAATAGAGGCCAATAGCGCTGCCTGCAACTACAGCGCCAGTAAGCCACCACAAATGTGCACTTACCCCCGCTGCCAGCACGTAGAATTTACCAATAAAGCCTAACGTCAGAGGAATACCCGCCAGTGATAACATCATCACCGTCATTGCTGCTGCAAAGAAAGGACGATGCCAGAACAGGCCGCGGTAAAAGTAAAGTGAATCTGCATCCGGGCCGCGATAGGGGCTTGACATCAGACTAACTACTCCAAAAGAACCCAGACTGCTAAACAGGTAACCTGCCAGGTAGATACCCGCCGTCTCCAGCGATAACTGGTGTGTCTGTACAGCAATCAGTGCCACCAGCAGATAACCAAAATGGGCAATAGAAGAGTAGCCCAGAAGACGTTTTATGTTGCTCTGGGAAACTGCCATGATGTTGCCAAACAGTATTGATGAGAAAGCGATTATTTCACACACCAGCCTGACTGATTTACAATCGGTTGCTGGCGCATAGAGTAGCAAGCGCAGCAAGACGCTGAAAATGGCAATTTTACTGGCTGTTGCCAGAAAGGTTGAAACTGGTGCAGGTGCGCCCTGATAAACATCGGGGGTCCAGAGATGAAAAGGAACCAGCGAAAGCTTAAAGCAAAACCCGACAATCATCATACCAACACCCACCATCATCAGCGGGTGTGCCATTAAACCACCATCTGTATGGAATCCAACGTCACCGAAGCTAAGAGTGCCAGTATTGGTATACACCAGCGCGATACCAAACAACAGGAACGACGACGCTGCGGCTGAGAGGATAGTATATTTAATGCTGGCTTCCAGTGAGCGCTTTTGCCTGAAAGCATATCCGGCAAGCCCAAACAACGGTAAAGAAATCAACTCAATGCCCAAAAAGAGCGAAGCCATATGATTGCTGCTAGTCAGTAATAAGCCACCCATAGTGGCAATAAGGACCAGCAGATAAAACTCCTCTCTGTTATCGCTGTAACCTTCCAGCCATGAGTAAGCGAAAGTACACGTAGCAAGGCTAGCAAGTAACACCAGCCCGGTGTAGAACATTGAAAAACCATCAATACGCATTAGTGGTGTCACATCCATATGGCCTGCCTTGCCGACAAACCATAGTGATAACAACGCCACGTTAAGACCAATCACAGTCAGGGTAGCATTCAGTGTGTGATTACGTCGCCACGCAATGGAAAGCATCAACACGACTACCGTCAATCCAACTATCAACAACGGGAGCATCGCGATCAGGTGATGGGGTGTTATTGTCATGACGAATCACGGCCTTGTAGTTGAGATTGAAGCAGCAAACCACTGCTGAATGTTGCCCATCGCAGCATGTGATGTATCCATTACAGGTTGAGGGTAGATGCCCAGCAGGGTTAACAGTACTAACAACGTCAGTATCATAATGAATTCGCGTGGCGTCATCCCCATGAGTGGTTCGTCGGATTTAGATGAGCCATAGTAAGCGCGTTGCATCATGACCAAAGAGTATACTGACGCAAAAACCAGACCAAAAGCAGCAATAACCACAATAACAGGTACAATCTGATAGCTGCCAGTGAGGATCATAAATTCGCCGACGAAATTACCTGTACCCGGCATGCCGAGATTTGCTGCAGAAAAAAATAGTGACATTCCAGGAATCCATTTGATCCGTTTCCATAATCCTCCCATCTCGCGCATATCACGAGTATGCAGACGCTCGTATAACTGGCCACAAAGAATGAACAGTGCCGCTGCTGAAAGACCGTGAGCAATCATCTGCACAACTGCGCCCTGGAAGGCAAGCTGGCTGCCGGTATAGATTGCAATAAGAACAAATCCCATATGCGAAATGGAGGTATACGCAATCAGACGTTTGATATCGGTTTGCGAAAAGGCCATCCATGCGCCATAAAAAATACCTACCAGACCCAGCACCATAGCGATTGGCACAAATTCAGACGAGGCATTAGGAAACAGCGGCAACGCAAAACGCAGCATCCCATAAGCAGCTGTTTTCAATAAAATACCCGCCAGATCGACAGAACCGGCTGTGGGAGCCTGACTGTGAGCATCCGGTAACCAGCCATGGAAGGGAATGACGGGCATTTTTACTGCAAACGCGATGAAAAAACCCAGCATGAGCAAAATTTCAACATTGTGTGACATTGGCGTTTTCAGCAGCATGGCATAGTCAAAGGTCCATACGCGAGTTGCATTGTAATGCACAAAAACCAGGGCCAGAATAGCAATCAACATGATAAGTCCGCTGGCCTGGGTATAGATAAAAAATTTGGTCGCCGCAAAAATACGCGTCTTGCCGTCTGATGAACTGTGTCCCCAAAGTGCGATTAGAAAATACATCGGCACCAACATCATCTCCCAGAAGAAGAAGAAGAGGAACATATCGATGGCCATAAATACGCCAATTACACCACCCAAAATCCAAAGCAGATTGAGATAGAAGAAACCCTGACGATCCTGTATCTCATTCCAGGAACAGAGAATCGCCATCACGCCTAACAGGCCCGTCAATAAGACCATCAGAAGTGAAAGCCCGTCCAGTGCCAAATGAAAGGTAATGCCAAAACGTGGAATCCAGGAAAGCTGAAACTCCGACTGCCATTGTGGGATACCCGCAGGCTGTAACAAGGAGTAATGGCCCTGCAACCAAAGTTGCAGTGACAGCACTAACGTAAGCCCCATCGCAGTTAATGCGATCCAACGTGGAAGTCTTATGCTAAAACGCTCAGACTGCCAGCACAATAAACCGCCGATAAAGGGGATGAGGATTAGCCAGGGTAATAACATGGCAGTTTATGTCCCTTTCTTTATAATCCTGACTTGAGCGCCCCATGCAAAATCTTGCTTTACCGTCTGAATCTTTATCATATCGCAAATGCGCCAGAATTACAGCACAACCGCTAAGCAAATTCATCACGTCAGCAACGCCTGTCGATCAGGATGTTATTAAAATTCTCAATTGGGACAGGTTTCCCCGTCCCACCACTCATTAAATCACCAGCAGCAGCGTCAGAACAACGACTGCACCAATACTCATCGAAGCGACATACCAGCGTAATTGGCCATTTTCGCTCAGCACCAGACCCCGGTTAGTAACGCGGGTTAATACTGCCGGAATGTTCATCAATACATTTACCGGGTCGCGTGATAGCAGCCAGCCAACGAGCTTATAAGGTTTGACAAAAATCCTGTCATATAACCAGTCAAAACCCCAGGCAGCGAACCACCACCGGCTCAGGAAGCGCCCTGGGACCGTTTGCGCTATGCTCTCCACCAGTTTCCGTCTTCTCAGCCAGAGCAATGCTGCCAGCAGTATGCCAGTCACCGCCACGCAGCCTGACAAGACCTCCAGCATGATTTTACCTGGTTCGCCTGAGTGCGCCTGCGGCAGCACCGAGGCCAGAGGCGGGGTCACCAGTGCACCAATAAAGGTTGAAAGCATCATCAACACTATCAGGGGAAAGTGGTGGGTAATTCCTCTGCCAGCATGCGCCTTAATCTTCTCCTCACCGTGGAATACGATAAAAATCATGCGAAATGTGTAGACAGAAGTGAGAAAAGCGCCCACTAGGCCGGCAATCAGCAAATTGTTGTCACCATTTGTCAGCGCACCAAAGAGAATCTCATCTTTACTGTAGAAACCGGCCGTCACTAATGGCAGAGCAGATAATGCAGCTCCACCGACCAGGAAGCAGGTATAGACCAGCGGAATACTTTTACGTAACCCGCCCATTTTAAAAATATTCTGCTCATGGTGGCAGGCAAGAATAACTGAACCAGATGCGAGGAATAACAACGCTTTGAAGAATGCGTGAGTCATCAAATGGAAGATCGCTGCATCCCAGGCCTGAACGCCGAGTGCAAGGAACATGTAACCTATCTGGCTCATAGTAGAATAGGCAAGCACACGTTTAATGTCGGTCTGCACCAGCGCCGCACAACCCGCCAGCAGCAGGGTTATGGCACCAATAATCCCAACCAAATGGAGTATCTCAGGTGTCAGCAGGAATAAACCATGCGTGCGGGCTATCAGATAAACACCCGCAGTAACCATGGTCGCCGCATGAATGAGAGCAGAAACCGGAGTTGGCCCCGCCATCGCATCTGCCAGCCAGGTTTGTAATGGCAACTGGGCAGATTTACCTACAGCACCACCCAGCAACAGCAATGTTGCCCACTGCAACATAACATAGTTCTGAGAGGTAAAGTGTTCCGGCGACAGCTCCATCATCTGCTGAAAGTTGAGCGTTCCTAATTCGTTGTAAAGAATAAACAAGCCAATAGCGAGAAAGACATCACCAACACGAGTGACAATGAATGCCTTCATCGCTGCTGCACCATTTTTTGCATCAGAATAATAGAAACCTATCAGCAAATATGAGCAGAGGCCAACACCTTCCCAGCCCAGATACATTAACATCAGGTTATCTGCAAGAACCAGCACCACCATGCTGGCAATAAACAGGTTGGTATAAGCAAAAAAACGCGAATAACCTTCTTCACGGCGCATATACCATGATGCAAATATATGGATGAGAAAGCCTACACCCGTAACCACAGAGAGCATAGTGAAGGAGAGACCATCCAATACCAGATTGACTTTGATGTCAAATGCACCAACCTGCATCCAGGTCCAGAGCGCTTGTGTAAAGGGCTGCTTATCGTGGCTGAAAAAATCTATACCCGCATGTAAAGTGACCAGCGCTGCTAGTCCAACTGAAGCTATACCGATAGTGGCTGAGAGATTTTCTGACCAGCGTCCCCGTGAGAATGCCAGTAGCAGGAACCCTAACAGCGGGAAAAGTATGGTCAAATAAAGAAGATTCATCCGCGCATCTCACTCACTTTATCGATATTCAGATTCTGACGCTGACGGTGTAATTGCAATAATAGTGCCAGACCAATACTAGCCTCTGCGGCTGCCAGCGAGATAGCCAAAATATACATAACCTGACCATCAGGTTGTTGCCAGTAACTTCCCGCTACCACAAGCGCCAGCGCCGCTGCATTAATCATGATTTCAAGGCTCATCAGCATGAATAGCAGGTTACGCCGGATGATAAGCCCCGTAAGCCCGAGTACAAATAGTATGGCCGCCAGAATCAGGACATTTTCCAGAGATATCACGCGTGTTCCTCCCTTTTGATTTTGCCATCGTGAGATCGCTGGCTGAATACCTCCCCTTGTTTACTCTCTCGTCCAATATGAAATGCCACAACCAGCCCCGCCAGCAGCAGCATAGAGGCCAGCTCAACCGCCAGTACATAAGGACCAAACAGAGTGATTCCTACTTCTTTGGCGTCAATCATCTCAACATCGTTCGTTTGATCGACGCTATGAATTGCATAAACCATCACACCGAGCAAAATCATCGACATAAGGGCCGGGCCCAGCCACACACTGGGTTGCAGCCACTCGCGCTCCTGTTCCTGGGTGGAATCACCCAGATTGAGCATCATTACCACAAACACGAACAGCACCATGATCGCACCGGCGTATACAATAATTTCCAGCGCGCCGGCAAATACTGCCCCGAGGGAAAAAAACACGCCTGCCACTGCCAGCAGAGAAACGATGAGATAAAGCAATGCATGTACCGGGTTAGTTCCGACTATCACTCCCAAGGTAGTCAGTACTGCAATAACCGCACAGGCATAAAACGCAAATTCCATGGCTGGACTCCTTAAGGTAATAATCCTTTGACATCGACAGGGGTAGCTTCATGTTCAGCCTCGCCTTTGTCTTTGCCTTTAACTGCCAGACCAGACATACGATAGAAGTTATATTCAGGGTATTTTCCAGGCCCTGAAATCGTCAAATCTTCTTTTTCGTATACCAAGTCTTGGCGCCGAAACTCCCCTAGCTCGAAGTCAGGTGTAAGCTGAATTGCTGTTGTCGGGCAGGCCTCTTCGCACAGACCACAAAAAATGCATCGGGAAAAATTGATACGAAAGAATTCCGGATACCATCTTCCGTCCTCCGTTTCTGCTTTTTGCAAAGAGATGCAGGCAACAGGACAAGCAACGGCACAAAGGTTACAGGCGACACAACGCTCCTCACCATCCGGGTCCCGTGTCAGTACAATACGCCCACGGTAACGCGGTGGCAGATAAACTGGTTGTTCCGGATACATCTGTGTCTCACGTTTAGCGAAAGCATGCATCGCCATTATCCAGATACTGCGTACTGTGGTTGCGAAACCTGCAACAATATCTTTTAACGTCATCTTATAACCTCCCTACTTCGCGTTATATAGAATGACTGCGGCAGTTGCCAGCAAGTTTAGTAAGGCTAATGGCAAACAGACTTTCCAGCCGAAAGACATTACCTGGTCATAACGTGGGCGAGGCAGCGCGGCACGAATCAGAATAAACATCATCATGAAAAAGGCAGTTTTCAGAGCAAACCAGATAAATGGCGGCAGCAACGGCCCATTCCATCCACCAAAAAACAAGGTAACTATTAGTGCAGATACCGTTGTAATCCCGATATACTCACCAACAAAAAACAGACCAAATTTCATACCTGAATATTCGATGTGATAACCGTCAGCCAGCTCCTGTTCAGCTTCTGGCTGGTCAAAAGGATGACGGTGACAAACCGCAACACCAGCAATCGCAAAAGTGATAAAACCAAAAAACTGGGGAACGACGTTCCAAAGATGTTGCTGACTATTAACTATTTCGATCATATTAAATGAACCAGCCCTGGCCACCACACCCATCAGAGAAAGACCAATAAACACCTCATAACTGACTGTCTGAGCTGACGCTCGCATAGCTCCCAGCAGTGAGTATTTGTTATTGCTTGACCAGCCGGCAAAAAGTACTGCATACACGCCTATTCCAGCCATCATCAGAAAAAACAAAATACCAATATTCAGGTCAGAAATAGCCCAGGTCGGTGTGACTGGTACAATCGCAAAAGAGACCAGCATGGAGATAAAAGCAATCATTGGTGCCAGGGTGAAAATTATCCGATCAGAGAATGGCGGGGTCCAGTCCTCTTTAAAAAACATTTTTATCATGTCAGCAGCCAACTGCAGGGAACCACCCCAGCCCACACGATTCGGCCCATAACGATTCTGAAACAATCCCAATAACCGGCGTTCAGCAAAGCTCATAAATGCCCCGCAGACCACCACCACGACCAAGATAACAATCGCTTTAAAAATGCTAATCACAATCTCGCACACGTCCGGAGTCAGCCAGCTCATTGTGCCACCTCCGTGAGTGCTTTAATACGTGCCCCTGAAAGGAAAAGTGGGATACCAGGAAAACCAAGTGGCAGCCCTACCTGCCCTGCTTTCAGATTTGCTGAAAGGCGCACCGGTAAGCGCAGAGTTTCATCCTCACAAACCAGTTCAACCCGCGCGCCAGAATTAATCCCCAGCACTGCTGCATCCTGCTGATTAATAATCACACAGGCTTCCGGCATCCGCTGCTTAAAAACAGCCGAGCGCTGTGACATCTCCTCACTACCAAACAGGTTAAAGTAAGGCGCAACCAGCCAGCCATCTGCTGGCTGCCAGATGGCTGGTATTTCTCTGAACCAGTTCAGCTCAGACGCCTCAGCGTCAAGCAATCGGACGCCTGGGTCTCCAAAACGCAGTTTGCCACCGACTTCCTGCTGAAACTTATTCCAGGCTTGTGGTGAATTCCAGCCCGGCGCCCAGGCAAAAGGGACTTGCTTACGTGGGGCGTCAGGCTGATTATTGCCTTCCATAGAGAAGGCGAACATAGTATCGTTATCCTGTGGCTGACGTGGCTCATGGACGCTGATGTTAGCGCGCATCACCGTACGACCACTCGCACGATGTGGAGATCGCGCCAACTTTTGCCCATGAATACGGAAACTAGCATCGGGCGCTGCATTTTTAATACCCGCCAGCTGCGGTAATGTTCCTGTAATAGAATCAATCACGTGGTCCAGTTGTGTCCAGTCTGGATGACGCCGGTTGACCACCGTTTCGAGTAAATGCAACCAGCGCCAGCTTTCCAGCATCACAATGTTACTATCGTAATAAGCGGGATCGTAGACCTGAAAGAAGCGCTGCGCGCGTCCTTCCTGATTTACCAGCGTTCCATCACTCTCTGCGAAACTGGCAGCAGAGAGAATCAGTCCTGCTTTATCCATGGTTGCTGTGCGCTGATGATCGATAACAATCAGATGTTCGGCATGGCTTAATGCGGCATCTACTCTGGCTTTAGAAACATGCCGGTAGACATCATTTTCAAGAATGATCGCAGTATCAGCAGCACCATTAGTTAGTTCGGCCATAGCGTCATCCAATGATTTCCCACCCATCATCCCGAGCCCGACACTGTTTGCAGCGCTGGCAAGCAGAGTAATCCCCACCTCAGAGCCCCGGTTTTTTAACGCCTTAGCGACATTTGCTGCCGCCTGGATTACCGCCTCGCTGCCTGAATGCGTGCCCGAAATAATTAGTGGCCTCTTTGCCCCGTTCAGCGCCTGGACAATAACATCAATCTTGCTAATTAACGCATTATCGATATCGGTGACAGCAGGCGCAGTTTCATCCAGAGCATGGGCGATAGCAAAACCAAGACGGGCCTGATCTGCTACAGGCGCGTGATAGCTCCATGCGGCTACATCATCCAGCCGGGTTTCATCAACGTTAGTAACAAAAAGCGGATGTCTGGCATGCTGTCCTAAGGTGAGGATTGCAGCGATTTGCCAGTCAGCAACTTTCTGAGCTGCCGCCATTTCCCGCGCTTTGCCTTTTATCGCCTGACGCACTGCCAGCGCTACCCGTGCGCCGGTTTGGGTAATGTCCTCACCCAAAATCAGTACTGCATCGTAACTCTCGATCTCATGGAGAGAAGGGGTATGAATGCCGCTTTTTTGCAGAATAGTCAGCATCAGCTGCAAACGGTGCTGCTCATCTGCTGGCATTCCGGTATAAAAATTCTCTGCCCCAACCAGCTCCCTAAGTGCAAAATTGCTTTCTACACTGGCTCGGGGTGAGCCAATACCGATGGTACGTTTCGACTGTCTCAATGCATCTGCCGCCGCTTCTAACGCCTGTTCCACATTGAGTTTAATCCAGTCTTCTCCGCGACGTTGTTCAGGCTGACGAGGACGATCAGAGCGATTAATATAACCATAGCCAAAACGCCCGCGATCACAGAGGAAATAGCGGTTTACAGTGCCATTATAACGATTTTCAATCCGCCGCAGCTCACCGTAACGCTCACCCGGGCTGGTATTACACCCAATGCTGCATTGCTGACAAATGCTCGGTGCAAATTGCATATCCCATTTACGGTTATAACGTTCAGCATGAGTTTTATCGGTGAAAACACCAGTTGGGCAGACCTCAACCAGATTGCCGGAAAACTCGCTCTCAAGTACACCCTCTTCGGCGCGACCAAAGTAGACATTGTTATTCGCACCAAACACACCCAGGTCATCACCATCGGCATAATCTTTGTAGTAACGCACACAACGGTAACAGGCGATACAACGGTTCATTTCATGGGAGATAAAAGGCCCCAAATCCTGATTACGGTGCGTGCGCTTGGTGAAGCGATAACGGCGAAAACTGTGGCCGGTCATGACAGTCATGTCCTGAAGATGGCAGTGGCCACCTTCTTCACAAACCGGGCAGTCGTGAGGGTGGTTAGTCATTAGCAACTCCACCACACTCTGGCGAAACTCTTTCGCTTCATTGTCTTCGATTGAAATAAATACACCGTCAGCCGCTGGTGTCATACAGGACATGACCAGACGCCCGCGGGTATCATCGGCATTCTGGTACTGCTTTACAGCACACTGACGGCATGCGCCAACACTGCCTAATGCCGGATGCCAGCAAAAATAGGGAATATCAAGGCCCAGCGACAGGCAGGCCTGTAGCAGATTATCGGCACCATTGACCTCATATTGTTTACCGTCTACATGTATTGTAGCCATAGTGAACATGCTTCCATAAGGCTCGTCTGAGACAAGCGTTAAACATAATTCTTAGCCCCGGTTCCTTCACACATCCGACCAGCGGACTGTAGGATAACCACTGCCATTAACGGCTCTGAGCTACCGGAGTTCTTAAATTGCCTGCTCGCCTGACACGTATCGTCTTTACTCTGATTACCAGCGTTCGTTTAGCAAATTAGGCTGAATACCATTGATCGTACCAATATTTTTAGGAAACTGTGACGCAATACCTGCTTCAAACTCTTCCCGGAAATAGCGAATTGCACTCTGTAACGGTTCAACGGCACCGGGAGCATGAGCACAGAAGGTCATACCTGGTCCAAGCTGGCGGCAAAGCCGCTCCAGCGTTTCAATATCACCCGGCTGGCCTTGTCTGTGCTCCAGCGCACTCAATATCTTTACACTCCACGGGAGACCATCACGACAGGGGGTACACCAGCCGCAGGATTCGCGTGCGAAAAACTCTTCCAGATTGCGCACCAGAGAGACCATGTTGATTTGATGATCAACGGCCATCGCCAGCGCAGTGCCCAGACGACTTCCCGCTTTGGCAATAGTTGAAAAGGTCATCGGCAAATCGAGATGGTTTTCGGTCAGAAAGTCAGTACTCGCCCCACCCGGCTGCCATGCCTTGAATCTGAGGCCTTCACACATTCCCCCCGCATAATCTTCGAGAATTTCCCGCGCTGTTATCCCGAACGGCAGCTCCCATAGTCCAGGATTTTTTACCCGCCCGGAAAAACCCATCAGCTTTGTGCCAGTATCATCACTTTTTGAGAGATCTTTATACCACTGCACACCGTGAGTGATTATTGCTGGCACATTACACAACGTCTCAACGTTGTTGACGCATGTTGGTTTACCCCACACACCCACCGTTGCAGGAAATGGCGGTTTTACACGTGGATTGGCACGTCTGCCCTCCAGAGAGTTAATCAGTGCGGTTTCCTCACCACAGATATAGCGACCAGCCCCTGTGTGGACAATTAATTCACAGTCAAAACCACTGCCCAAAATATTTTTACCAAGCCAGCCCGCTTGCGTTGCCTCTGCAATGGCCCGACGCAGAATCTGCGCTGCTTCGATATATTCACCACGCAGAAAAATATAACCCCGGTAAGCTTTCAGTGCGAAAGCAGCGATCAGCATGCCCTCTATCAGCAAATGGGGGGACTGCTCCATTAACAGCCGGTCTTTATAGGTGCCTGGTTCCATTTCATCAGCATTACATAACAAATAACGGATATTCATGGGCTCATCTTTAGGCATCAGACTCCATTTAAGCCCTGTAGAAAATCCGGCTCCTCCACGACCTTTCAATCCGGAATCTTTTACCAGCGCTACAATCTCATCCGGTGACATAGTTTTCAGTGCTTTTTGAGCACCCGAATAACCATTTTTGCTGCAATATTCGTCAAGCCATACCGGCTGACTGTCGTCACGCAGCTGCCAGGTGAGTGGATGTGTTTCAGCACAGCGAATGATCTGTTTTACACTCATTGATACTGCTCCAGTAAACCAGCAATCGCTTCTGGGGTGAGGTGGATGTGCGTATCGTTATTTATCATCATGACTGGCCCTTTATCACAGTTACCAAGACAACACGTTGGCAATAGCGTAAAACGTCCGTCGGGCGTTGTTTCTCCGGGCCTGATATTTAGCTGCCGTTCAATAGCGGTCTGGATGCCCTGATAACCGGTAATATGGCAAACGACACTGTCGCAATAGCGGATTACATGACGACCTACCGGACGGCGAAATATCTGGCTGTAGAATGTGGCTACACCCTCTACATCACTGGCTGGAATCCCCAGCACTTCTGCAATGGCGTGAATGGCACCATCAGGTACCCAGCCCCGCTGTTGCTGTACGATTTTCAGTGCTTCAATAGAGGCAGCTCTGGCGTCTTCATAGTGGTGCTTTTCATGCTCAATCGCGTTACGTTCGCAGTCGCTGAGTACAAACGCATCATTTGAATTAATGGTTTTGATCTCAATTTTTTGATCGTTCATGATTAACGGTCCACATCTGACATAACAAAATCTATACTACCCAGGTACACGATGAGATCGGATACCAGACAGCCCCTGATAACTGAGGGTATCTGCTGAAGATGGGGGAAGCTCGGCGTTCGTACCCGCGTGCGGTAGCTTACTGTACTGCCATCGCTGGTGAGATAGTAGCTGTTGATACCTTTAGTTGCCTCGATCATCTGGAACGATTCATTCGCTGGCATGACCGGCCCCCAGGAAACTTGCAGGAAGTGGGTAATTAGCGTTTCTATATGCTGAAGCGTGCGATCTTTAGGCGGTGGCGTAGTCAAAGGATGATCAGCTTTAAATGGCCCCGCAGGCATATTATTCAGACACTGTTCCAGAATGCGCAGACTCTGGCGCATCTCTTCCATCTTAAGCATCACGCGACTGTATGCGTCACTGATACCATCACCGACTGGCACTTCAAATTCAAAATTTTCATAACCTGAATAGGGACGCCATTTACGCACATCAAAATCAAGGCCAGTTGCACGTAATCCAGCGCCAGTCGTTCCCCACTCCAGCGCTTCTGTCATGTTATAGGCAGCTACCCCTTTCGAACGCCCAATCAGTACCGAATTTTTCAGCGCAACTTTTTCATACTCATTAAGACGTTTGGGTAACCAATTGAGAAATTCACGTAATAAACGCTCCCAGCCTTCAGGAAGATCATGAGCGACACCTCCAATACGAAACCATGCTGGGTGCATACGAAAACCGGTAATAGCCTCAACTACATCGTAGATTTTCTGACGATCGGTAAAAGCAAAAAATACAGGGGACATTGCCCCTACATCCTGAATAAAGGTGGAGATGTAGAGCAAGTGGCTGTTGATTCGAAACAGTTCTGAAAGCATAACGCGAATCACGTTGACTCGCTCCGGCACAGTAATACCTGCCAGCTTTTCGACCGCCAGTACATATGGCATTTCGTTAACGCAACCGCCAAGATACTCAATACGATCTGTATAGGGAATATAGCTATGCCAGGATTGACGCTCACCCATCTTTTCTGCGCCACGATGGTGGTAACCTACGTCTGGCACACAATCGATTATTTCCTCACCATCTAGCTGTAAAACAATGCGGAATGCACCATGTGCAGAGGGGTGATTCGGCCCAAGATTCAGGAACATATAGTCCTCATTCTGTGAGCTGCGCTTCATGCCCCACTCTTCTGGTTTGAAGGTCATTACCTCCATCTCCAGATCTTCTTTTTGCTTTGTTAAAAGGTAGGGATCAAATTCAGTGGCGCGTGCAGGATAATCTTTACGCAGTGGATGGCCCTGCCAATTTTGCGGCATCATGATGCGGGTCAGATGTGGGTGGCCATCAAAAACGATGCCAAACATTTCCCACGTCTCTCGCTCGTACCAGTTTGCGTTTGGGTAAATTTTCGTTAACGTATTGATATGTAAGCTGCTCTCCCTGAGCGCCACTTTCAGCAAAATGTCACTGTTACGTTCAATTGAAATCAGGTGATAAAAAACAGAAAAATCTGCTGAAGGTAAACCAGTACGATGAGAGCGCAGACGCTCATCCATGCCATGCAGATCGTAGAGCATGACATAAGGTTTTGGTAATTTACGTAAAAAATCAGCAACTTCCAGTAATTGTTCGCGCTCTATCCAGACAACCGGTACGCCGATTAACGTCGCCTGAATAGTCAGGGCGTCTTGCCCAAACCGATCATACAATTCACCTATCACCGGGTCATCCCGATGATCCTGGGTTTTCCCGTTTAGCTGATCAAGACCTTGCGTGGTCAAATTAGTCATATTTTATCACCATGCTGACCTGTAAGTCAGACACTCCAAGTTGGCAAAGATGAGAGGCTACATACGTTAAGCGACATTGTTTATTTTTTACGCTTCCGGTTCCTGCTTCACGCACAACCTTAAATTTCATCCGGTGTGCGAAGATTTGTCACAGCAATACGTTCAGCGCGTTTTCTCTCACGCTCAGACTCCATGTTAGCGCGATAAACACCCTGATCACCAACTACCCACGATAACGGGCGCCGCTCTTTCCCTATTGATTCACGTAATAATAATAACGCCTGCATGTAAGCTTCTGGACGTGGAGGACAACCTGGGATGTAAACATCTACTGGCAGAAATTTATCAACGCCTTGTACAACCGAATAAATATCATACATACCACCAGAATTAGCGCAGGCTCCCATCGATATAACCCATTTAGGTTCCAGCATCTGATCATAAAGACGCTGAACTACAGGAGCCATTTTGGTAAAACAGGTTCCAGCAACCACCATAAAATCAGCCTGACGCGGGGATGCACGCAATACTTCCGCACCAAATCGTGCCACATCGTGAATAGCAGTGAACGCGGTAGTCATCTCTACATAACAACACGAAAGACCAAAATTATAAGGCCATAAAGAGTTTTTACGCCCCCAGTTCACAAAATCGTGCAGGGCATGTTCAATTTTACCCATATAGATACTTCGGTGCACATGTTGCTCTAACGGATCAGCAACGACCTCTTGCTTTTGCAAAGGATACCGGTCATTACCATTGTTCTCACCGTTTGGGTCTATGCGGGTGAGCGTATAGTCCATTTGAATGCCTCACTAATTTACTGCATGTGGTAGTTGGTGTGGGATAGATCAGTTTTTTCCGGTTGTCTGCGGGAACGTGCCGGGGTCCAGTCAAGCGAACCAACGCGAACCAAATAGAACAGACCAGCTAATAGCACCAGTATAAAAATTGTGGCTTCTATAAAACCAATCCATCCACTCTCGCGGATAGATACTGACCAGGCAAAGAGGTAAAGCGCTTCGACGTCAAAAATGACAAAGAACATGGCGACAAGATAGAATTGAGCGGAGAAGCGCAGCTTGGCAGAACCAACGGGATTAGCACCTGATTCAAAGGGCGTATTTTTGTTTCTGCCTCTTGCTCGTCCCCCTAAAAACCATGCAGCAGCCAGCATTAGGCAACACAACCCTATGGAAGCGATTATGAATACAGCAAATGCCCAGTGATGAGCAACGATTTCAGTAGTTGTAGACATATTCATTACTAACTCATCAAAAAATAACCTGATGTTAGACATCAAATGGCCGAATACAATGTCCTGCCGCCAAAGCGTCAGGACAATGGAAATGAGTGAGAAAACTTTACATAAGTTTTGCTAACTCGATACTGGCTGCCAGTAGCATCAATTTTATAGCGTTTTTTATCCTTTTACATCACCTGTTGTCAACTTTGACATCATCTTGCAAACACTAATTTCAAAACCTCCTAGTATATTCAAATTTAGTGTATTTTAGTTGGTCATCACAAAGATACTTTTCAGGCCAAGACAAGCATCAGGCCATTGTTAGCAAAGCGCACCCTGAAAAAAGCTGAACTTCATCTAGAAAGAAATCGACTGTTTTCCCTGTTTTGCCCAGTGAATTTTTTTGATCCAGAGCACATTTTTGTTAATTAAGTAAAAATGCCTTCGGGTTATTAGTTGACTCTTCCGGAAAATTTATGGGTAACAGACTGTATGTCTGAACCCGTTCAAAAAAATTCCTTCTTAGTAGTTAAACTTTACAACAAGGATTTTGGTATTTTTTTTGAAATTAATCTTTTCAAAAAAATAGTAACCAAAAACCCTTGGTTAACTTAATAAACAAAGGCTTAGAAAAAGGCGTATATCACTTACAACAATTACGCCTCATCCTCCATATAAACACTTCCATTTTGCCCACTCGCCATGTCGTAAGGGCTGTGACTGGATTGCATTGCGTTAAAAATAGCCAGCGCCAGCTCATTCTCACTATACGGATTACGGCAAAGCAAATACTCCGTATCTGGCAGTAGTGGCAATCTTTCGGCGGCTCCCATAACGCGTAATTCAGGGCTCATCATTTCCACTGGACGCGCAGTGACCCCTAAACCAGCTTTAACCGCAGCCCGTACAGCGGCCAGAGTTGAGGCAACATAAGAGATACGCCAAGCAATCCCTGCTTCATTTAAATGATCAATCGCCATATCCCGGTAAGGACTGGGTTCGTCGAGCAGCACTAGAGGAATCGCTTCTCCAGGCTGGAAAATATAGTCGGCAGAACAGTACCATAATGTTGGTGAAGTACGCAGTACCTGAAAGGCAAAATTCATCAGGCTCGAGGTTGTCACTACCAGGTCTACCTCACCCTGGTTGAGCATTTCCATCATAAATGGATTGCGTTTAACCCGCACATCAATTGCCAGCTTGGGATAAATTGAAGTCACCTGGTTGAGCAAGTATGGAAGAATAGTATCTGAAGTGTCGTCGGATGCTCCTATTGTCAGGACACCCTGAATATTGCTGTACATTAAGGAAGTACACGCTTCATCATTAAAGCGCAAAATTTTCCGTGCGTAGCCTAATAGCTGAATACCATGTTCTGTTAAAAGCTTATTACGCCCATGCCTGGCAAATAACTCTTTTCCCACCAATTGTTCTAACCGCTGCATTTGCTGACTGACAGCTGACTGAGTTCGGCACACCGCCGCTGCCGCTGCCGCAAAAGTATTAAGATCGGCAACGGCAACAAAGGTGCGCAATAGATCGAGGTCTAGATTAAGTATTGAACGATTTGTGCTAGTCATATTTTTTTCACTTATAAGATGTTACAAGTAGCTACCCTAGTGTTGCCATTCATATAATAAGTAATGAATGGTAAGCGAGTAATGGTCACTCTGTGCGTTGGAATCGTTGTCTAATGCATTACTTTTATCAGCTATTGATAAAATTAGTTTCATCAAGTTATTAATTACACCTCCTAGCATTCATCTCTTCATCATCAATTTCATCTGATGAATTGCTAATAAATCTAACGCTGATTCATAAGCTGCCAGAATCCACGCCTTGTTCATTATATTCCCCTGCGGATAGCAGCAAAGTACCATGCTGCGATACTCTTAGTGTTAACTAAATTATTAAATTTGATGACCTGTATGGCATGATTTCAACAAAAAATATTAAAATGATTTAAACAATTTTAACGTGAACAATCAAAAAAACCATCTACCGAAAAGGCCCAAAATAACAATTGATATCTTCTGTTATCTATCTTGGCATAGTGTAGCTCGATTTTTAAGCCCTCAAAACATAATTCTTTTCACTAAAGTAAGATTTCATTAATAGAAAACCAAAAATACGATTTTTCCGTGCTGAGATTTATTGATTTGATTATATTTTAATCAGGTTATTTTTTACTTGCTCTTCTGAGAATCAGTAACGATAAATGCTAAGTCATATCTCATATTTTCTATATTGACATATTCTTAAATATTTATTTACTATTTCAGAAATCATCACTTTATAACATTTAATAGGGCCAACGTAATGTGCGCCCGTGTAAATTTCACTTGAAACAAACCGCCGTGATGAATACTTAAAAAATGTTATTCTGTTATGTATTGTACAGAGTAATAAATAACCGAAAGATACTGATTGCCACAAGCATCTCATTTTCTGCAACTCAAAAAACAATCTAATCATCTTCAAAATTGGCTCAGGTAAGGGTACATTGGACAATTCTATTTCAATGACAGCAGAGATAACTGCGGATAAAGGCGTACGGAATGAAAATAATAGAAAAGTCAGCCAAGCTGGATAATGTGCGTTACGACATTCGTGGGCCGGTTCTCAAAGAAGCCAAACGACTGGAAGAGGAAGGGCACCGCATCCTGAAGCTAAATATTGGCAATCCCGCTCCGTTTGGTTTTGAAGCTCCAGACGAAATTCTGGTTGATGTGATTCGTAATCTGCCCAGCGCCCAAGGGTATTGTGATTCTAAAGGGCTTTATTCTGCCAGAAAAGCTATTGTGCAGCACTATCAGGAAAGTGGTTTGCGCGACATCACTGTTGAAGATGTATTTTTGGGTAATGGCGTTTCCGAACTGATTGTCCAATCCATGCAGGCATTATTGAATAGTGGCGATGAAATGCTGGTGCCTGCACCTGACTACCCGCTATGGACTGCTGCGGTCTCTTTATCAGGCGGCAAAGCTGTGCATTATCTTTGCGATGAATCTGCCGGATGGTTTCCAGATCTGCAGGATTTGCGAAATAAAATCACACCTCGTACTCGTGGTATTGTAATCATCAATCCTAACAACCCAACCGGAGCAGTTTACAGTAAAGAGCTCCTGATGGAGATTACAGAAATCGCCCGCCAGCATCACCTGATTATCTTTGCGGACGAGATATATGATAAAATAATATATGATTCGGCGCAGCATCACTCTATTGCTGCACTGGCTCCAGACCTGTTTACGGTAACATTCAACGGCTTATCAAAAGCCTACCGTGTTGCTGGGTTTCGCCAAGGCTGGATGGTGTTCAATGGCCCCAAAAACCATGTTAAAAGCTACATTGAAGGCCTGGAGATGCTAGCCTCTATGCGGCTTTGTTCCAACGTACCAGCACAACATGCCATTCAAACGGCACTGGGTGGCTACCAAAGTATTAATGAACACATTGTTGCCGGGGGGCGTCTTTATGAACAGCGACAACGTGCATGGGAATTACTTAATGATATTCCCGGCGTGAGCTGTGTTAAACCTGACGGCGCACTCTACATGTTCGCACGCATTGATACCAAAAAGTTTAACCTTTATGATGACCAGAAGCTGGTGCTGGATTTTTTACTACAGGAACAAGTGCTGCTGGTGCATGGGACTGCTTTCAACTGGCCCTGGCCGGATCATGTTCGCATCGTCATCCTGCCCCGTGTAGATGAACTTGAAATGGCTATTAATAGTTTTGCGAGATTTCTGGAAAATTATCACCAGTGATTTTTATGTATCTGCAAAAATAATGGGGTCATTACCTCTACCTTTAACGAAACAGGTTAACATGACTCAAAGTCATTTTTTTGCCCATCTCTCACGGCTCAAACTCATTAATCGCTGGCCTCTGATGCGCAATACACGTACCGAAAATGTCTCAGAACATACTCTGCAAGTGGCAATGATTGCGCACGCGCTAGCAGTTATCAAAAATCAAAAATTTGACGGCTGCCTCGATGTAGGAAGAGTTGTCATGATGGCGCTTTATCATGATGCCAGCGAAGTCCTTACGGGCGATCTGCCTACTCCGGTAAAGTATTACAACACCGAAATAGCCCATGAATATAAAAAGATTGAAAAAGTAGCACAAAAAAAACTGATTGAAATGCTACCAGCTGAACTTCAGGAAGCCTACGCATCCTTAGTAGACGACACTCTGCGCAGCGAGGAAGAAGCAACGATAGTCAAACAGGCTGACGCTATTTGTGCTTACCTCAAATGCCTTGAGGAGCTTTCGGCAGGTAACAAAGAGTTCCTGCCAGCTAAAAACCGTCTTGAAAAAACATTGCAACAGCGGAGTAGTCAGGAGATGAGCTGGTTTATGGATGTGTTCGTACCCAGCTTTAATTTATCACTTGAGGAAATATCACGGGATACATGGCTTTGATATACCACTTTCATTTGTATCGCTATTTTTTCACATCAGTGGCCGTATTAATAAAAGCGCCGTATCTCTGGCGGAACAACAATCTTTAAGCAAGGTCAGGATAACTCACCACTCCGCTGTTCATCACAAGTCATCAAGGAAAGTTTTGTCCAGCTGCTTGAAAGCACGTTTCAGCACTTCCGCCAAAGCCTGATAAGTGGGGCGATCTTCTGGCGGGGTCAGCGTCTGCCCGGATTCAACAAGCCTGACGCGCATTTCATGGAACCAGTGCAGTAGCCCGGGGGGCAACGGCGTAATCGAACGCTTTCCTAACCACCACAATCCCTGCATCGGCAGACTGCAAGCAAACAGAGCGGTAGCCACTGCTGCGCTCTGCTGCCCACCAAGAGCTATCTGCCAGGTTAATACGAATAACGCCAGCGGTGGCATAAACCGGAGAGCAAAGCGCGTCACGACAATAATCCGGTTTTCGATAAAAACCGGTGCAAGGCGTTTATCAACAGGCCACGTCTTCATATAGTGCCGCCCGTGCTGAAACAGCTTTAACCCGCTTATATAACTTGGATCGCTGGCCATAATACCCTCAACGTCTCGGTAAAAAATTCAATAAAATTCATAAAACCACAACTTTAGAGTACAAGATTTAAAATATTTTGTCTTTAACAATAACCTGGTTATTCTTACCAGCCTTTTATCACTGAGTGATAAAAAAATCTGACAGCTATCAGCATGCCCTCTGGCTTTGCCCGCCTGATTTTTTGTCGAAAATAGTACAAAATTAAAGAAATGTGCAGCACATATAGCGTTCAGCGCTGTTGCCGTTTATAAATAAATATTGCTCATCAATCTGACGTCATACAGGCACTGTTCTGATGAAGAGTCTGATTATTACAACGTGTTATAATATAGGTATTTCCATGTCGAGAAAGTTAGTGTTGGTTCTGAACTGTGGTAGTTCATCCCTAAAGTTCGCAATCATTGATCCCGCTAACGGTGAAGAGTATCTCTCGGGTTTAGCCGAATGTTTCTATCTGCCAGAAGCCCGTATTAAATGGAAAATAACCGGCCATAAGCAGGATGCTCCCTTAGGAGCCGGATCCGCCCACAGCGCAGCACTGGATTTTATATCCCATCATATTCTGGCACAAGAGCCTGATCTTTTGCCACAAATCACAGCAATCGGACATCGTATTGTTCATGGCGGTGATAAACTCACCCACTCAGTCATCATCACCGATGAGGTGATACAACACATTAAAGATGCCTCATTTTTTGCTCCATTGCACAATCCAGCTCACCTGATTGGTATCAGTGAAGCGATGAAAAATTTCCCACATTTGTCAGATAAAAATGTTGCCGTTTTCGACACCGCTTTTCATCAAAGTATGCCCGAAGAGTCCTATCTTTATGCCCTGCCTTACCGGCTTTATAAAGAGCATGGTCTGCGCCGTTATGGTGCCCACGGCACCAGCCATTACTATGTAATGCATCAGGCGGCCACTCTGCTAAAAAAACCAGCAGAATCGTTAAACCTCATCACCTGCCATCTTGGTAATGGTGGCTCCGTTTGTGCCATTCGCGAGGGCCTCTGTGTTGATACGTCAATGGGTCTGACACCACTAGAGGGGCTGGTAATGGGAACACGCAGTGGGGATATCGATCCGGCAATCATTTTCTTCCTGCATGATACGCTGGGAATGAATATTGAGGCTATCAACCAGCTGCTGACTAAAGAGTCTGGCTTGTTAGGGCTGACGGAAGTAACGAGTGACTGCCGCTATGCTGAAGATAATTACTATCTGCAAGAGGATGCCAAACGCGCCATGGATGTCTACTGCCACCGGCTGGCAAAGTACATCGGCTCTTACAGTGCCCTTATGGACGGATCTCTGGATGCTGTCATCTTTACTGGCGGTATTGGTGAAAACGCCGCTCTGGTGCGCGAGAAAACCCTCAATAAACTGGGGCTGCTCGGTTTTGAAGTTGATTCATCACTCAACCTGCATGCTCGCTTCGGCACTACTGGATTTATCAACAAGCAAGGTACACGCCCTGCATTGGTTATTCCAACAAATGAAGAACTGGTCATCGCACAAGATGCCGCCCGGCTCACAACCTGAGGTATTTTGTTTTTAACCCAGACCAAAAGTTATGATGAAACACCGTCGATAAGTAAATAACCTGAGAGGTTTTATCGTGTCCCGTACAATTATGTTAATTCCTACTGGTACCAGCACCGGCCTGACTAGTATTAGCCTTGGGGTTATTCGTGCTATGGAGCGCAAAGGCGTCCGCCTTAGTGTATTCAAACCCATTGCACAACCACGTAGCGATACGGGCCATCTGGATCACACCACGAACATTATCCGCAAAAACTCAACTATCCATGCGGCGGAACCCCTTACCATGAATCACGTTGAATCACTGCTGGGGGCTAATCAGCAGGATGTGTTGATGGAAGAGTTTATCGCACGCTACCATAACAACACCCGTGATGCTGAGGTAGTGCTGGTTGAGGGGCTGGTGCCCACCCGCAAACATCAGTTTGCTTCTGCGCTGAACTATGAAATTGCTAAAACGCTGAACGCAGAGATCGTGTTTGTTATGTCACCAAGTAACGATTCCACATCTGCGCTAATTGAGCGCATTAAACTTACTCGCAGCAGTTTCGGCAGCAGGAATAAAAATATTACGGGTGTTATCATCAATAAACTTAATGCACCGGTTGATGATCAGGGACGTACCCGCCCCGACCTCTCTGAAATTTTTGATGATTCAAATAAAGCCTGCGCAGTAAATATTGACGTTCAGCAGCTTACCGCCAACAGCCCACTTCCTGTACTGGGTTGTGTGCCTTGGAGTTTTGATCTCATTGCCACACGAGCCATCGATATGTGCCGTCATCTCAACGCCAGAATCATCAATGAGGGAGACATCGCTACCCGGCGCGTACGTTCTGTTACTTTCTGTGCGCGGAACCTGCAAAATATGCTTAAGTATTTCCGCCCCGGCTCCCTGCTGGTGACAAGCGCCGATCGCCCGGAGGTGCTGGTTGCTGCCTGTCTGGCTGCGATGAATGGTCTGGAGATTGGTGCCATTCTCCTGACCGGAGGGCAGGAAATCGACGAGAATATTAGCAAATTGTGCCAGCGTGCCTTTGAAACTGGTCTGCCAGTTTTTCTTGTCAACACCAACACCTGGCAGACTTCTCTGAGCCTGCAAAGTTTCAATCTGGAGGTACCGGCAGACGATACACGGCGCGTAGAAAAAGTGCAGGAATACGTGGCAAGTTATATTAATCCCGACTGGATCGAGTCGTTGACCGCTGCCTCTGAACGAAGCCGCCGCCTCTCTCCGCCAGCCTTCCGTTATCAACTGACTGAGCTGGCACGCAAAGCTGGCAAACGCATTGTATTGCCAGAAGGTGACGAATCACGCACGGTCAAAGCAGCCGCAATTTGTGCAAAACGAGGCATTGCTACCTGTGTGTTGTTAGGTAATCCCGATGAAATCCAGCGTGTAGCCGCTGCACAAGGTATTGAGCTGGGGCCGGGCGTTGAAATAATCAATCCAGCCTCAGTGCGTAACCGCTACGTTGCCCGTATGGTTGAACTGCGTAAAAGTAAAGGACTGACTGAAGTAGTAGCCGAAGAGCAGCTGGAAGATAACGTAGTACTGGGCACAATGATGCTGGAACGCGCCGAAGTCGATGGGCTGGTATCCGGAGCCGTTCACACAACTGCAAATACCATCCGGCCAGCATTACAACTTATTAAAACTGCACCCGGCAGCTCGCTAGTTTCTTCCGTATTTTTTATGCTGCTGCCAGAGCAAGTGTTGGTTTACGGCGATTGCGCAATCAACCCCGCACCCACAGCAGAACAGCTGGCAGAGATTGCCATTCAGTCAGCGGACTCTGCCAGTGCCTTTGGCATTGACCCGCGTGTGGCAATGATCTCTTATTCAACAGGTACGTCGGGTGTCGGGAGCGATGTAGAAAAAGTGCGTGAAGCAACGCGTATCGCTAAACAAAAACGCCCCGATTTGGTTATCGATGGCCCCCTGCAATATGATGCCGCTATCATGGCCGACGTGGCAAAATCAAAAGCGCCGGATTCACCTGTAGCGGGCCAGGCAACAGTGTTCATCTTCCCGGATCTAAATACAGGTAACACTACTTACAAAGCCGTCCAGCGCTCGGCCGATCTCATCTCGATTGGCCCGATGCTGCAGGGAATGCGAAAGCCAGTAAACGATCTTTCACGCGGTGCACTGGTTGACGACATCGTCTACACCATTGCTTTGACAGCCATTCAGGCCGGACAAGCAGCAGATAAGCAACCCATTATATCTGGATCAGATAACTAATTTAATCACCGCATATGGGAGATGGATAAGAGCTGGCGCAGTCATTGTAACCCTGTGCCTGCAAAAAGCAGTATTGCACCATCACCTAACCAGGCGTAGGAAAAAAATTAAAATGTCACCATTTTTAGTATCAAATACCCTGTTTAATCTTTTTATCAATGATTAATGCTAATTACAGTACATTTTTCAAACCTATAACAGAATATATTACCTCTTCGTAACGAGCCTTACTTTAAAAAAGAACTAAAGCAAGTTCGACAATAATCTCTGTTGATAAAAAATTAATATTAAAATTTAACTACTGTAACTTTTATGGAAAAATTATTTAACTTTATGATTATATGATACATTCGTTTAACTAAT
>CAKZHC010000005.1 GCA_936920625.1 uncultured Enterobacteriaceae bacterium | reverse complement strand
ACAACGATAACCCGCCGCACCGGCTGCAGATTATCACTGACCTGGTCAGAGCAGGAGCGGACCCGATGCAGCCTAATCCGGTTATGCCGGGCAGCCCGGCAGAATTTTATGCAAAGGGCAACAGAGGGATCTGGCTGCAGGCGATGCTCGATGGCGGCCTTTCGCCTAATGCGCGTGACAAGGTTCATGGTGAACCGCTTCTGTTTGAAACGGTATGGGCCACCAACACCGAAACCCTCAAAACCCTGATCGCTTATGGCGCGGATATTAATATGACCGATTCACTTGGACGAACTTTAATAAATGCTGCCTTAAATATTATGGAAACCGATCATATAAAGCTGTTAATTAGCCTCGGGGCGGATGCAGATATAAAAGATAACCTGGGCTGGTCTTTCAGAAAACTGCTCGAGCGGGGCATAAAAGAGTCGAGGCCGGGGTCTGCATATCACCTGCAGCTTCTGGAATTACAGCAGATGCTCGACGAGCGGGATGGCAGGAAATTGTGATAACTACTATTATCCATCTGAGCGCCTGGCTGGTTATTTTAATCTGATGTAATAAGTTGCGCGCCGTAGCGTATCATCTCGGCAAAAGCGTTATGGCTATCAGCAGGTTGCAGATTAACTCCCTGGCAACCTGCTGCCAGAACATTAACATGAAACCCGGCAGAACGTGCATCAGCCACACTGTATTTCACACAGTAATCTGTCGCCAGACCCATTATTGTCAGCTGTCTAATGTGATGATCACGCAGATAGTGTTCCAGTCCGGTTGTACGGCGATGACCATTGTCGTAAAACGCGCTGTAGCTGTCCATTCCCGCCTCCTGACCTTTTTGCACCACATGATCGCACAGATCGATATTAAGTTCGGGATGGAACGCTGCGCCAAAGCTGTACTGCACACAGTGCACGGGCCAGAATATCTGGGGTATCCCATTTAGCACACCTGTTTCACCGGGCCGGACACCGGCATTGTCAGCAAAACTCTGGTGGTTAGCGGGATGCCAGTCTTGTGTTGCTATTACCAGTCCGCCGTACTCTTTCCACCGGGTGATATAATGGTTAGCGATCGGAACCACCTGATCACCACCAGAGACAGCTAACGCGCCACCCGGACAGAAATCGTTCTGAATATCAATTAACAATAGTGCATGATGTTGATACACACGGGTACCTTGTCAGAGAGTTAATTCACCACGCAGAGAGTTCTGCATCTTTTGGCGGACAATATCAGCTTCCAGATTCAGACTAAGCAGGTAATGAAGTTTAGTGAGTGTGGCCTCAACCGTCATATCACCACCGCTGATGACGCCGGCATCGGCAAGCGCATTCCCCGTAGCATATCCCCCCATATCGACTTTGCCTGACAGGCACTGAGTAAGATTCACGACGACAATACCACGTTCTGAGGCCTGTGACAGTTCACGCAGCATAGATTCACTCTGGGGGGCATTACCCACACCATAAGTGCGTAAAATCAGTGCGTTAACAGGAGAGTGCAAGGCATTGCTAATTACATCAGCTGAAATGCCGGGATAGAGAGTGACTACACTTACGGCCTGAGGTCGGACAGAGTGAACGTGAAGCGAGCCGGTACCAGGCGCAATATCAGGCGTGCCAAGGCGGCGAATATGAATACCTGCCTCCAGCAGCGGGGACAGATTAGGCGATGCAAACGGGGCAAAGCCGTCAGCATGAACTTTAGTGGTGCGGTTGCCACGGTACAGCATGTGGTCAAAAAAAAGCGTGACTTCGTTAACCGGGTAGTTGGCGGCAATATACAGGGCGTTGAGCATATTTTGCTGCCCGTCGGATCGTAACTCTGCCAGTGGTATTTGTGCTCCCGTTATGATGACGGGTTTTGTCAGATTTTCCAGCATGAATGACAGAGCAGAAGCCGTCCAGGCCATGGTGTCGGTGCCATGCAGAATAACGAAACCATCATAATCCTCATAATTAGCGTAAATATCATTAGCAATGATTTGCCATGTTTCAGGAGTCATATCAGACGAGTCAATTAATGGCTGATATTCGTTAATGGTAAACACTGGCATCTCTGCACGATGAAATTCCGGCATTCGGGTCAGCTGTTGCTGAAGATAACCAGAAACAGGGATATAACCCTGACTGGAGCGTTGCATGCCTATGGTGCCGCCAGTGTAGGCAACATAGATTGATTTTTTGCTCTGCATTTTCAAATAAGGTTTGTTGTTAGAAAGCGTGAGTATAAGAAGGAAAACAGAAAAAAAACAGCCCGGCCTGAAAGCCGGACTGTAGCAGTGATTAGCGGACGTTACCACAGGTCAGGCAAATGGCATAACGGTGCTGGGGATCATTCATTGTATCAAACAGACCAGGCTGTTTTTTTACGGTATTTAGCACACTATTCACTGGGGCTGGAAGGTAAGTAAGCAGGGCGCCAGAAAAAGCACTTTGCAGATAAACTTCCATTTTTGCCAGCAACAGATCGGTGAATGTTGTTTCATCCTGATACCAGTTAAGGACGGGGTTATCAATTTTCGCCAGTTCCGCTGCTTTGGCTACAGCATCATCAAAATCCCCAAGATTATCAACCAGTCCATTGGACAGGGCATCACTGCCTGTCCACACATGGCCCTGGGCAATGTTGTCGACTTGCTCTGGTGTCTTATTGCGTGATTTAGCAACCAGATCGATGAAGTTTTTGTAGCCCCGCTGAATGCTGATTTGCATTATTTGCTGCACTTCCTTCGGCAGTGCTTTAGTTACTGTTACATCTGCCAGTGGCGAAGTTGAAACGCCATCTGTGTGCACGCCAATGTCATCCAGCGATTTTTCCACAGTATTAATTACGCCGAAGATGCCAATAGAGCCTGTCAGGGTAGTGGGGCTGGCGATGATGTAATTGCCAGGGGTGGATATCCAGTAGCCTCCTGAGGCTGCCATGCCACCCATCGAAACGATGATGGGTTTACCCGCTGTTTTAGCAGCAGCCAGCTCCTGACGAATAGTTTCTGAAGCAGTGACGCTCCCACCGGGGCTGTTAACACGCAGGACAATCGCTTTAATATCATCATTCAGGCGGGCTTCGCGGATCTGAGCGGCAATTGTATCGCCGCCAGCGCTTCCCGGCGTATCTTCACCGTCAACGATAGCACCATTAACGAAAACTACCGCGATATTCCCCCGTCTGACTTGATCTTGTAGTGGGTAATTATAGACACTGGTGCCGCGATAGCCATAGCCCTGAGAATCTTCACCAAAGACCCTGATAAGCTGTTGCTCTACTTCTGCCTGAGATGCCACCTCATCGACCAGCTTTGCCTCGCGGGCGTAGCGGGAGGTATCCCCATCTGTCTGCTGTAAGGCAGCAATCAGGCCCGATGCGCCCGGAAAGACCTGTTCTGGCGTAATCTGGCGGTTTGCTGCCAGCTGATGCAAATAATTACTCCATAACTCGCTCACCCAGCGGGTATCCGCTTCACGTGCAGCTGGTGACATATTATCCCGCAACAGTGGCTCTACAGCCGATTTATACGTACCCACGCGAAAGATATGGCTGCTGACTTTAAGTTTGTCGAGTAGTGATTTGAAATAGAGAGAATTAGTAGCAAATCCATGCAAATCTATGCTGCCCTGAGGTGACAGATATATCTTGTTGGCAAAACTGGCGAGATAATATTGAGCCTGACTGTAGTTATCACCGATGGCAAAAATGGGCTTACCTGAATCACGAAAATCACGCAGGTATTTGCCAATGTACTGAAGAGAAGGCTGATCTCCCCCAGAAAAATTTTTCAAATCGAGAACAATACCTGTAATCCTGCTATCAGTTTTTGCCTGATGGATGGCTTTAGCCAGTTGAAACAGAGAATTCTCTTCCAAATGATCGTTATTGGAACCCAGCAAATAGCGGGCCACTTTACTTAGCCTTTTATTAACTGTTGGTTTATCAACAACGACACCGCTCAGATCCAACACCAGTGCGCCTTTTGGAACATAAGCATTGGAAGTTAACGTCTTAAATTGTACCCACAGACTCAGGCCTGCAATGACCAGAAACAGCAAGAGCAAGTTGAGTACAAACTCTCTGATAAAGTTTATCAGACGCCAGGTTACCTTTAGGAACTTGGAGGTAAATAGCCATAAGATTCGCATGTCATCTCCCTAAAATTGCGAGAACTAATTCCTGATAAATAAAAATGATCAGGAGAGAATAGTTGATATCCTATATTAGCGCTGGCAGAAATGTCAGTAAGAAAAACGACATGGCTGTGACAAACTCTGCTGGCGTGCTAGTGTGTTGCTTCAGGTAAATGCAAACTATTATCATTCGTAAGGAGAGAAAGATGGAAGCTCTGGAGTTACTACTAAACCGCCGTTCAGCGTCACGTCTGACTGCACCGGCCCCTGCTGGAGAGGTGCTCGAAAATATTTTTCGGGCTGCGATGCGGGCACCGGACCATGGTACGTTACGCCCCTGGCGTTTTGTTGTTATTGAAAAAGAGGGACAGGATCGCTTCAGTGAGCTACTCGTGACGATTGCCCGTCAGGAAAAGCGGGACGATAAGCAGATTGAAAAGTCGCGACAGGCGCCTTATCGTGCTCCAATGATTATCACGGTTATAGCCTGTTGTCAGACACAGTCTGTAATACCCCGCCATGAGCAGGTTATCTCAGCAGGCTGTGCTGTAATGGCAATGCAAATGGCAGCACTGGCACAAGGGTTTAATGGCATCTGGCGCACGGGGGCCTGGACCGAAAATAATGAAGTACGCAACGCTATGGGTTGTCGGGCAGAAGATGTGATTGTTGGATTTTTGTATCTGGGCACACTTTCTCTCAAAACGTCTTCCAGCATAACCCAGCTTGATACTAAAAATTTTGTCAGTTATTTTTGAAAAACTTCACGCTCCTGACAGCAGTTGACTTTTGTTTTACAAGAGTGCTCCGGTATTGAATCCCAGTTAGCAGGTGGGCAGTTTATTTTCTGCGGGAGCACGGTGCAACTCGCGAAGTGTCAGGAGCAGGCATGAACAGCTTTCAGCAAGGAGATGGCTATGAGCGATTCCCCAGTCCATTTGACTCAATATAGCCACGGCGCAGGCTGTGGCTGCAAAATTGCACCCACAGTACTCGAAGCTATTCTTAAACCGGCATCTGTGATTTTTGAGGATCCAAACTTACTAGTGGGTAATGATACCCGTGATGATGCAGCAATTTATGATATCGGAAACGGAACAGCTATCATTAGTACAACCGATTTCTTTATGCCGATTGTTGATGATCCTTTTGATTTTGGACGGATAGCTGCCACTAATGCCATTAGTGATATTTATGCAATGGGGGGCACACCTGTTATGGCAGTCGCCATACTAGGCTGGCCAGTGAATATACTGAAAGCCAGTGTTGCTCGTCAGGTGGTGGAAGGGGGGCGCTACGCCTGCCAGCAAGCCGGAATTGTTCTGGCAGGAGGCCATTCCATTGATGCACCTGAGCCGATTTTTGGCCTGGCTGTGACGGGGCGTGTTTTAACACACCAGATCAAACGTAATAGTACCGCCAGTGCGGGATGTCGCTTGTGGCTAAGCAAGCCGCTGGGAACCGGTATTCTGACAACGGCTGAAAAACAGCGGCTGCTGTTGCCAGAACATCTTAATATTGCCCGTGATACTATGTGTCAGCTTAATCGGGCCGGTGCACGGCTTGCGGAAATTTCAGGCGTACGTGCGATGACGGATGTTACCGGGTTCGGGCTGATGGGCCATCTTTGTGAGGTGTGTCAGGGTTCACAGGTTCGAGCAACTGTTTATTTCAGTGCGGTGCCGCGTCTTCCGGGCATAGAATATTACTTGTCTCAAGGTTGTGTGCCTGGTGGCAGTGAGCGTAACTTCAAAAGTTATGGCCATTTGTTGGGTGAGATGGATCTGTTGCAGAGGCAGTTGCTCTGCGATCCACAAACGTCAGGAGGCCTGCTGATTGCAGCAGATGCTGAAGCTGAGGAAGCGATAAAAGCCGTAGCGACACATGAAAAAGTGACATTGTCACTAATAGGCGAACTGCATGAGCTGGATAACAACTACCCGCTCGTGACATTATTTCCCTGACATGAGGAACTCCTTTCTTAATGCGCTTGTTTATCGCTGAAAAACCGAGTCTTGGGCGCGCTATAGCCGATGTTTTGCCAAAACCGCATCGGCGCAAAAAGGGATATATTATTTGTGGTGATGATCAGGTAGTTACCTGGTGCATTGGTCATTTGCTTGAACAGGCGCAGCCTGAAGCGTATCAGCACCGTTTTACCCACTGGTCACTGGAAGATCTTCCCATCATTCCGGAAAAATGGCAGTTACGCCCCCGCCCATCGGTAGCCAGTCAGCTGGATACGATAAAAAAATTACTGGAGAAGGCGAGAGAGATCATCCATGCAGGCGACCCGGACCGTGAAGGGCAGCTGTTGGTTGATGAAGTGCTGGATTATCTCGCCCTGGCCCCTGAAAAACGTCAGCAGGTCAAGCGCTGCCTGATAAATGACTTAAATCCGGCCTCCGTTGCGCGCTCGATAGATCGCTTGCGTGACAACCGGGAATTCGTTCCTCTCTGTATATCGGCGCTGGCCCGTGCGCGTGCAGACTGGCTATATGGTATCAACATGACACGTGCATGGACGCTTCTGGGGCGCAGTGCTGGTTATAAGGGGCTTCTTTCTGTTGGGAGAGTCCAGACGCCCGTGTTAGGGCTGGTGGTTCGGCGTGATCAGGAGATTCGGCACTTTGTTACTAAGAATTTCTTTGAGGTCAGAGCGCAGATAGTGGCCCCTCAAAATGAAAAATTTATTGCTATCTGGCAGCCCAGTGTATCTTGTGAACCTTGGCTGGATGATGAAGGACGTCTGTTAAGCCAGCCGCTGGCAGAACACGTTGTGAGCCGGATCTGTGGTCAGCCCGCGCGGGTTACTCTTTGGCAGGATAAACGCGAAAGGGAAAGCGCTCCGCTCCCATTTTCTCTTTCCAGCCTGCAGATTGAAGCGGCGAAACGCTTTGGGCTTAGTGCTCATACGGTGCTGGAAACCTGCCAGAGTCTGTACGAAAACCATAAGCTTATCACTTATCCCCGTTCTGACTGTCGTTATCTGCCGAATGAGCACTTTGCCAGCCGTCATGCTGTGTTGGCGGCAATATCATCACTTCAGCCCGATCTTCATTTGCCTGAGTTCTTCGACATCAACCGTAAAAACCGCTGCTGGAATGAAGATAAAGTTGATGCGCACCATGCTATTATTCCAACGGTCCGTGCTACTAAAAGTCGTCTTAAAGAGAATGAATACCGCATCTGGCAGTTAATCGCCAGACAGTGGCTGATGCAATTTTTGCCCGATGCTGTTTTTCGAAACTGTCTTATTGAGCTGGAAATTGCTGGTGGCAGGTTTATTGCCAAATCACGTTTTTTGACAGAGTCAGGCTGGCGCAGTCTGGCTGGGGCCAAAGAGCAGGGCGAGGATAACGACGGTATGCTTCTGCCAGTTGTTGCTGAAGGCGACGAGCTTTTGTGCGTGCATGGGGAAGTGATCTCGAAGCAGACCCAGCCTCCGCGTCCCTTTACGGATGCTACGTTACTTTCTGCTATGACCGGTATTGCGCGTTTTGTACAAAGCAGCGAGCTAAAGAAAATTCTTCGTGTTACAGACGGGCTGGGTACTGAGGCGACACGTGCTGGGATCATTGAGTTACTCTTCACCCGGCGCTTTTTGTATAAAAGTGGGCGCGCGATTCATGCAACTGAGGTAGGGCAGGCGCTGATCAGTTCTTTGCCGGAGACAGCAGCTCGTCCGGATATGACGGCACACTGGGAACTGATGCTCACTAAAATTAGTGAGAAAGAGTGTCGCTATTACGATTTTATGGAGCCGCTGATTGAAACTATGCGCCAGCTTATCTGCCAGGCGAAAGAGTGTCCGGAGCTGCTGGCGTTTAATCAACTTTCAAAGATGTCAGACCAAAATCCCGAAAACAGTCAGTAGAAATAACAGTAAGGAGAAAACAGGTGAAAAGCGCATTCGCAGCAGTATTTGTTCCTGCCATACTATTCAGCGTACCGCTACAGGCCGCCCGTCAGGATGATGTTCATAACACAATGCATTCCAATACTTCTAGACTAGGATCAAGGCCTGCCATTGTGGTCGATATGCAGCCAGAGCTGGTAAAAAAGGAATTCAGGCAATCTTGCTCGCGCTGTTGTTTCTTTGAAGACAGAACTTATTCAGAGGGGTCAGTAATAAAAAGTGAAAATGTTCTGCTGGAATGTGTTACTGATACGAAGTCGATTGGAACTGATAACCTTGTCTGGCAACGTATCAAGCCATAACAGCAGGTTTTTTTGCAGAATAACGTAAAAATTTAAGGGTAGTTCACTATTATTAATTTCGTAAAATATCTCTTAACTCAATATGCAGACCCGTTGGCAATATTTACGGGTCTGCGATTGACTGCCGTCATGGCTGAGGCATCAGGTGACGCTGAATGTTGCCCATGCCGGAGCGTGGTCAGAAGGCTTTTCCATAGCGCGAATTTTGTAGTCAATGCCTGTATCCACACAGCGTGAAACCAGGTGCTGGCTTGCCAGTAACAGGTCAATACGCAGACCGCGATTATCAGCAAATCCTTTTGAGCGATAATCAAACCATGAAAAAACGTCATCCACTTCAGGATGTTGCTGCCGCCAGGTATCAGTTAACCCCCAGCTCATAAGGCTTTCCAGCCACTGACGCTCTTCCGGCAGAAAAGCGCACTTACCCGATCTGAGCCAGCGTTTGCGGTTCTCCTCACCAATACCAATATCACAATCGGCGGGGCTCACATTCATATCACCCATAATTAACACCAGGCTGTCCGGGTTGAGCGCTGATACCAGATAATTGCTCAGATCCTGATAGAATTTGGCCTTAGCCGGAAATTTGATTGGATGATCACGACTCTCCCCCTGAGGGAAGTAACCATTAATTACGGTAATATTTCCTGCTGGGCTGGGGATTTCTGCCAGAATCAGGCGGCGCTGTGCATTCGCGTCATCGGCTGAGAACCCCCGTTGTACTGAGATGGGAAACGTTTTACAAAGCAGGGCGACACCATAGTGACCTTTCTGGCCGTGATAAAAAACATGATAGCCCAGCCTGGATATCTCCTCATATGGGAACTGGTCATCATCTACTTTGGTTTCCTGTAACCCAATAATTTCAGGCTGATGCGTATGAATGATAGCTTGCAGCTGATGAGGGCGTGCGCGCAGTCCATTAATATTAAAAGAGACAAATTTCATCATGGCTGTGGTCCATAAGCAGTACCGGCTGATATTAGCAGAGAACAGAGCAGAATACATCCGTGAGCGAGTCAGGGAAGCGTCAGTGAATCCGTTGCCGTCAAAATCACCTGCTGCCAAAAATGAGTAAGGTAATTTAAAGAATGATGGTTCGGTTGCCATAAACAAACACGCGCTGTGCCAGCACTTGGTACAGCGCGCGGCTGAGGACATTTTTTTCTACGTCACATCCTGCGCGCACCATATCTTCCACAGTGTAAGTGTGATCAACGTGGATGACATCCTGCATGATAATGGGGCCTTCATCGAGATCATCATTTACATAGTGAGCTGTTGCACCAATAATCTTTACTCCGCGCTGGTAAGCCTGATGATAAGGACGTGCTCCAATAAAAGCAGGCAAAAAAGAGTGATGAATGTTGATAATTTGTCTGGCAAAGCGCTGAACAAAAGCTGGCGTCAATACCCGCATGTACTTCGCCAGCACTATATAGTCTGGCTGATATTGAGCAATTTCTTTGGCTATTGCATTGTCATGCTGTTCGCGCGAGAGCCCCTGATGGCTGATGAGCGTAAAGGGTATGTTAAAGCGTTCGGTTAAGGGTTGCAGGGTGTCATGATTGCCAATAACCGCCGCGATTTCAACGTCCAGACCGCCATAGGCACTTTTCATCAGTAAATCGCCCAGACAGTGAGCCTCTTTGGTAACCAGAATCACCACGCGCCGGCGCCCGGCGGTGTGCAATTCATAATACGATCCTGACGGAAGCGCCCCTTGCAGTTCGGTCAGCAAGGCGGTGTCATTAAAGGATCCCTCCAGCTCGGTGCGCATAAAAAAACGATTAGTGCGATGATCAACAAATTCGTTGTTCTGAATAATATTCAGCTGATGCTGGTAACAAATATGCGTAATTTTTGCGATAAGCCCTTTAGCATCAGGGCAAATGGTAAGTAATATCTTTCGTTGCATGGTTAACACACAATTCCTGTTGAAAATATCGTGTAAGACACGAGCACGGGGCGTATCTGGCATAATACCAGCACGAGGCCTGATGGGGAAAACAGGTATGCACGAGGACACAATTATACTGACTATTTTCAGAGTAGCGCCAGCATAAAGCAGGTAACCTGGCCATAGTTATGGCTGGTCTGTATCTGTCATCTGTTAATCGTTAGTACTCAGGCAGATTTTCTTCGCCATTAACCTTCCGCTGGTGGCTGGCCGCGTGGGCGCAGCATACCAGTTTAACCCCGTCAGAAGATCTCCTGCCTGATTCACACAATATCATTGAAATGAGCCGGCTGTTCATTGAACTTAACCTACAACTATAAACCAGGTTATACTTGAGTCCACTACAGCCCCAATCCGGATTGGATATATTTAGCTCACTTATCCAATAACAGACCATGTGATTGATACGGGCGTGCCATCAGCGGCATTATATCCTGGGTTCAGAGGCAGAATGCGACAAATAAAAATTGGACTGGCATTAGGTTCGGGGGCGGCCAAAGGGTGGGCGCATATCGCTGTACTCAATGCTTTGTTGCAGGCAGGAATAAAAATTGATGTTGTTGCTGGATGCTCCGTCGGTGCGCTGGTTGGTGCAGCGTTTGTCAGTGGCCGCCTTAAGGTAATGGAAAACTGGGTAAGTGCTTTTAGTTACTGGGATGCGCTCCGTCTGATGGATTTTTCCTGGCGTAGAGGGGGGCTTTTACGTGGGGAACGGGTATTCAATCAAATACGTCAGATAATAACCGCTACACATATTGAAGAGTGCCCGCTGCCTTTTGGGGTGGTAGCGACCAATATAAGTACCGGACGCGAGCTCTGGCTAACAGAAGGTGATTTGCACCAGGCAGTCAGAGCCTCCTGTAGCATGCCTGGTTTACTTCCCGCCATCAGTTACAATGGATATTGGCTGGTTGACGGAGGAGTTGTTAATCCAGTGCCTGTTTCATTAACCAGGGCATTGGGGGCAGATATCGTCATCGCAGTTGATTTGCAACATGACGCCCATTTGATGCAGCAGGAGTTACTGCCAATTAATATGCAAAATGAGGAGGGCGCTGAGCCAGCCGGATGGCGTGGTTATTTGCGCCGGCAGCTGGGGCGATTCGCGCAACGTAAAGAAGAGTATATGCCCGGCGCAATGGAGATAATGGCAACCTCGATACAGGTGCTGGAGAATCGCATCAAGCGCATTCGTATGGCAAATGATCCACCGGATGTTCTGATTCAGCCCTACTGCCCGCAAATATCCACCCTCGATTTTCACCGGACGGCAGAGGCGATGGCAGCAGGTAAGCTGGCGGTAGAGAAAAAAATGGACGAATTACTACCACTGGTTCGTTATTGTAAATAGCAGGGATTCAGAACGATTTCGGGAAAATCATAAGATCCATTCCGCGCAGAACAGTCCACTATTTACGCTTCGGGCCCAGGGGGTGTCATGGAAAAACCATTGACTGGCAAACATATTCTTCTGGTTGATAAAGATGAGAGTTTTCAAACGCGCCTGAATAATTTCCTCCAGTCGCTTGGCGCCAGCATTACGGTGACTGACGATGATTTTCACATCACTGACATAATAGATCAACTGAACCCCGATTTAATTATCTGTGATTTGACCCCCGTACATTCAGAGGGTAAAGGTCTGATTGAACTTCTGCGTGGCAGCGGAAATCAGACACCCATTCTTGTGATTTCTGCTACAGAAAAGATGTCTGAAATTGCTTATGTGTTACGGCTGGGTGTGCAGGATGTATTGCTAAAATCGTTTTGTGACCTTAACCGGCTAAGGAAGGTAGTACTGGAGTGTCTGTATCCGGCAACGTTCACATCGAAAGTAGTGGAAGAGGGACAATTATTTGAAGACTGGGATGCTCTTGCTCACAATCCCGGTGCGGCAGTCAGGTTGCTAAAACAACTACAGCCACCGGTTCAGCAAACACTGGCGGGTTGTCGGATACATTATCGTCAGCTCACGATGAACGATAAACCCGGACTGGTGTTAGATATTGCCGCGCTCTCAGATCAGGAACTAGCATTTTACTGTCTGGATGTCACTCGTGCAGGGAACAATGGCGTAATGGCTGCTTTGCTATTACGGGCACTATTTAATGGGCTGTTACGTAAACAACTATCGGGGCAGACGACAAAACTTCCCGAGTTAGGCAGTGTACTTAACCAAGTGAACCGATTAGTACATCAGGCTAATCTTCATGGGCAGTTTCCATTACTGGTTGGATATTATCAGCAGCAATTACAAAATCTGATCCTCGTATCGGCTGGTCTGAATGCAACACTCGATGCCAGCACTCAACAAATCCAGTTAAAAAGTGGCGTACCATTAGGTACTATGCCCGGCACGGCCTGCTTTAATCAAATTAGCCAGCATTGTGATGCATGGCAGTGTCAGATTTCGGGAGTGGGAGGGGAACTTGTACTGATGCTATCGGGTCTGTAATTGGTACTTAACGTTATTGTCACAAAGATACACAGGGCCGGTACCAGTTAATAAGCCGGGTGTAATCTTAATTTTATTCAAATGGTTCAGCCCCGATGAATCGTAGCTGGCTATGCTGATATACTCGTTTTTCTGTATAAATCTGACAAATTGAGCCATAACCTGAACGGCCTGAAGAGAGGTAATTTGATGTCAGTCTGTAAGTCACAAGTAAAAAAAGCGGTCATTCCAGTAGCAGGATTGGGGACACGTATGTTACCTGCTACCAAGGCAATTCCCAAAGAGATGTTGCCGCTGGTTGATAAGCCGTTAATTCAGTATGTAGTTAATGAGTGTATCGCGGCAGGAATTAATGAGATCGTACTGGTTACCCATTCCTCTAAAAACTCAATTGAGAACCATTTTGACACTAGTTTCGAGCTTGAAGCCATGCTCGAAAAGCGTGTCAAACGGCAACTACTAGAGGAGATCCAGTCGATATGCCCACCACATGTCACCATTATGCAGGTACGTCAGGGGCTGTCAAAAGGCCTTGGGCATGCTGTTATGTGCGCCCATCCGTTAGTGGGAGACGCGCCAGTAGCCGTTATTCTGCCTGATGTCATTATTGATGGGTATCAGTCGGACCTCAGTAAAGAAAATCTGACTGAGATGCTTGCCCGTTTTGCAGAAACGGGACACAGCCAAATCATGGTTGAACCGGTAGAGGATATTACCGCATATGGTATAGTAGACTGCCAGGGCGCTGGGATTGCTCCGGGCAGAAGTGCGCCGATGTTCGGTATAATTGAGAAACCCAGCGCAGATGAAGCGCCCTCTAATCTGGCGGTGGTTGGTCGTTATGTTCTTTCGGCAGAAATCTGGCCTCTTCTGGCAGAGACGCCGCCCGGTGCAGGAGATGAGATCCAGTTAACCGACTCTATTGCGCTGTTAATGGATAAAGAGCCTGTTGAAGCTTATCACCTCAGAGGTGTCAGTCATGATTGTGGAAATAAGCTGGGTTATATGCAGGCCTTTGTTGAGTATGGCCTGCGTCACCATGCCCTTGGACACGATTTCAGGGTATGGCTTGAGCGCATGATTGAAGGTAAAAGATAAATTGTTTAATCCACAAACCGGAAAATCTCAATGAAAGTTACCGTGTTTGGTATTGGTTATGTTGGTCTGGTGCAGGCAGCAGTGCTGGCTGAAGTAGGGCATGACGTTATCTGCATCGATATCGATAAAGAGAAAGTTGAAAATCTTAAAGGGGGAATTATCCCCATCCATGAGCCCGGGCTGGCGCAACTGGTAACAGAAAATCACCAGGCTGGACGGCTGAAATTTAGCACTGACGCGCAAGAAGGCGTTGATCACGCTACTATCCAATTCATTGCAGTTGGCACACCGCCAGATGAAGATGGTTCGGCAGATTTAAAACATGTCACGGCTGTCGCGACAACCATTGCCCGGTATATGCAGCAGCACAAGGTAGTGATTGATAAATCCACTGTGCCTGTTGGCACCGCTGACTGCGTGCGTGCAGTCATGAATGAAACGTTGCGGATGCGTGAGTCAGAGCTCTCTTTCGATATTGTATCCAATCCGGAGTTTCTCAAAGAAGGGGCAGCTGTCAGTGATTGTATGCGCCCCGAACGCATCGTTTTAGGAACAGATAACGAACAAGTCGTGGAGTTATTGCGTGAGTTGTATGAACCTTTTAACCGCAATCACGACAAGATTATCCTAATGGATATTCGCAGTGCCGAGCTGACAAAATATGCGGCAAACTGTATGCTGGCCACCAAAATCAGCTTCATGAATGAAATAGCCAATCTGGCTGAACTACTTGGAGCAGACATTGAAAAGGTTCGCCATGGTATCGGCTCTGATTCCCGCATCGGCTACGCTTTTATCTATCCGGGCTGCGGCTATGGTGGTTCCTGTTTCCCAAAAGATGTTAAGGCACTAATTCGTACATCACAACAGGCAGGTTATGAGCCACGGCTGCTCCAGGCTGTTGAAGCGGTCAATGACGATCAGAAGCAAAAACTGCCAGCTTTGATTAAACAGCACTATCAGGAAGGTATCACCGGCAAAACCTTCGCGCTTTGGGGGCTTTCATTTAAGCCTAACACGGATGACATGCGCGAAGCGCCCAGCCGGGTGGTGATGGAAACGTTATGGCAGATGGGTGCCCGCATACAGGCATTTGATCCTGTCGCGATGGAGGAAGCTCAACATATTTATGGCTCTCGCGATTCGCTTAAACTGATGGGCACCAAAGAGGCAGCACTGCAGGATGCAGATGCACTGATTATCTGCACCGAATGGCAAAACTTTCGGGCGCCAGATTTTGACGCAATGAAACGTATCCTCAAACACCCCGTTATTTTTGATGGCCGCAACCTGTATGATCCGGAAAGACTCAGCCGCCGCGGCTTTGTCTATTATGCAATCGGTCGCGGAGCTTCTGTAAAGGTGCATACGTAAACGAGGAATGGTATGAAATATCTGGTTACCGGAGCGGCGGGGTTTATTGGATATCACGTTGCAAAAAATCTGCTTAGCGCTGGTCACCAGGTTGTCGGCATCGACAACCTGAATGAATATTATGACGTTACTCTGAAACAAGCCCGCCTCGATCTGTTAATTTCTCACCCTGAGTTTATATTCGACAGGATTGACATCGCAGATCGTGAGGCAATAGCCACACTATTCGCAGAGCAGCATTTTCAGCGTGTTATCCACCTCGCAGCCCAGGCAGGTGTCCGTTACTCGCTCCAGGCTCCCCATGCTTATGCCGATGCCAATCTTATTGGCCACCTTAATATTCTTGAAGGGTGTCGCCATCATCATATCGAACATCTTGTCTATGCTTCATCGAGTTCAGTGTATGGCCTTAACCGCAAGTTACCTTTTTCTGTTGACGATGCAGTTGACCATCCCATTTCACTCTATGCCGCAACTAAAAAAGCCAATGAACTGATGTCACATGCTTATTCCCACCTTTATGGAATACCTACTACTGGTTTACGCTTTTTTACCGCGTATGGGCCATGGGGTCGCCCGGACATGGCACTGTTTCGGTTTACCCGTGCTATTTTAGCGGGCGAACCCATTGATGTTTATAATAACGGGCAGATGCAGCGTGATTTTACCTATATTGATGATATCAGTGAAGTTATTATGCGCGTCAAGGATGTCGTCCCCACGGCTGATGCTCAATGGCAAGTTGAGACGGGCTCACTGGCTGGCAGTTCAGCGCCCTGGCAAATCTTCAATATCGGTAACAGCCAGCCAGTAACTTTGCTGGACTACATTCGCGCAATTGAAGAGGCAACAGATCGTCAGGCACGGAAAAACATGCTACCGATGCAGCCAGGTGATGTGCCTGAGACTAGCGCAGATACTACGGCGCTCTATGACGCGACTGGCTTTAAACCGCAGACGCCGGTGGAAGAGGGAGTTCGCCAGTTTGTAGCGTGGTATCGTGAATTTTATCGGGTTTGAGTAATTATATAATAGCAGCAACGCGAGGGTGACTGGCAATCACTGTGCTTAATCTTAACAGCTGAGCATTACATTCTGGTCAAAATAACATGCCCGGTCTCGCTAATCCGAGGCCGGGCGCCTTTTATATGTCTGTAAATCTGCATGTTTATTGGGAGTTAGTTGGCGTGTAATTTTTGTATAAGTTGCTGGAGTCGGACTAATTTCTCTTTTTCAATTGCTATGTCATTTTTCATAACATCAAGCGCAGGATTTAAGGGGATTTTTCCTCCTGTCTGCGCCACTCCGGTGCCTGTCTGAATCAGGCCGTCTCCGGAACGTACGATAGTTTCTGCTCTTTGTACAGCTTCTGCGAGTTTTTCTGTCCCTTGCACCACTTCTGCGGCTGTTGTCGCTCCATGTGCTACTTCCGCGACTGTTTCTGCCCCTCGTGCGGCTTCGGTTATTGTTGCAGCTCCCCGTCCCGCTTCAGTGATAGCTAAAGTTCCCCGTGCGGCTTCTATGGCAGCAGTTCCTCCGCGGACGGCAGAACTTAACGCTTTAGCAGCATAACCAACACCTATGAGCGTGAGAGCATCGGTAACTGCTCCGAATATCCCCCATCCTATGTTGCCTTTCTGAAACTCACGGATTGTACCATAAACAGGAATCAGACTTAGGCCGACATTTGTTGCAACATCTCCCCATGATGCTTTATCCTGGGATGAATCATTAATTTCCCCCTTTTCTGTGGTGTTTTTCGTTGCAGATGACGTCTGAGGAGATTGCGCGCTATTAGTTTCTGATTTTGGATTAACAACCGCGTCGGGGTTTCCACTACTGAGGGCTGCCGCATTATTCTCATTTATAGCCACTTTTTTCAGTTCCTGGCTAGTCTGCCAGCGCTGCTTCGGCAGGTTTGCTGGTATCTGTTGCTGGTTTAAAATTTTTATTGTGATTAACGAAACTATTTGTTGTCAAAATTTGCATAGTGTTTCTCCTGTTTCACAAAGGACAGGCTAAAGTAGCCTGTACTACAGAAGATAGTGCTAGTCAGAGCCTCAATAAGGAATCAACAGCACGGCTATAAATAATCAGTTTTGCTAATGTTAATTTTGAGATTTTTTATCTGGTTATGAATATATATCGGTGAATGAGTAGGCGTCTCGTGCAGCCTGATTGATTTTATCTAAGGGGCTAAATCCACTCAATTCTGCTTGTTTATAAGCTTTTATTAACTCTTTCTGAGTCTGTGTTATCGCCTGCGTGGCTTCTGTGATTGTTTCTGCTCCTCGTGCAGTTTCTGTAACTGTTGCTATTCCACGTGCAGCCTCTGCAACAACAGCTCCTCCGTGGAGCGCTGAGCCTATAGCTTTAGCAGCATAGCCAACCACTGGTATTAATGTGAGAGCGTCTGTAATTGCCCCGAATGTCCCCCATCCTGTGTTGCCTTTCTGAAACTCACGGACCGTGCCATAAACAGGGACCATACTCAGGCTGGTATCGATAGCAATATCTCCCAATGACGGTTTATCCGGGGATAACTTGTTAATCATATCCTTATCAGCACCGTTTTTTGTTGCAGATGACTCCTGAATGGGCTGCCCGCTATTAATTTCTGATTTTGAATTAACCACAGCGGCAGCTTTTCCACTACTGATAATCGTTGCATTATTTTCATTTGTTGTCGTTTTTTTCAGTGCCTGATTATTGTCTGCTAACGCTGTCTCAGCCGGGTTGCTGCTCTTTGTTACTGGTCTGGAATGCTGATAGTAGCAGGCAAAGTTATTTGTTGCTGAAATTTGCATAAATATTTCTCCTGATTTTAGAATTTACAGGGCATTTGATCCTGTACCGCAGATAGTGTTATCCCAGACTTTAATAAGGCATCAACAAGATGAACATATATTCTGTTCAGCGGTAAAATGACCTGAGGCAGTAAAGTTTTTCATTATTGCGTGAGAGCCCGGTTTTCTATTTTTTGCGGAGTCTTTTGAATAAATTGTAGAAATTTGATGGTTATTGATGCGGCTTGTATGGTTTCCAGTCAATGAATAACATAGTGCCTGGCCCGGAATGATGCAGTGATTATTTTGTATATTCAACAACAGCGTCAAAGCTATTACTGAAGGTATTTCAATTGAAAAAATTGTCTGGTTGTAAGCATAGTAATCTCTATTGTAAAGCGTAGAAAAACGAAATCAGAAATGGAACTAACAAAGTGATAATACCGCCAGATAGCAGGGCAACAGGCACCCAGGCTACACCGTAGTGTTTTTCAATAACCGGAAGTGTCACATCCATTGCTGTGGCACCAGCCACACCTATCGCAATCCTGCCATTGCCTGTGCCGGACAGTGCAGGAATCAAAATAAGTGCAATGGCCTCCCTAAACAGGTCACATAAAAACGCGACGGATCCTAAAAGTGGATCACCCATTTTGGTAAATAAAATACCTGATAAAGTGTACCAGCCAAAACCAGAACTGACAGCCAGAGACTGAGTAAACGTGAGGGTAAGAAAAAGAGAAGCAATGGCAGCTCCCAGGTAAGAAGCCAGCACTGTTGCAAGCGTCATTACTATATTATGCTGATTAAAAAAAACCTGCTTCAGATTCAAGCCAGAGAAAGAAAGTTTAACAGCAATAGCAAAAATCAACAGATATAGTAATGATGAAATAATAAGATCATAATTAATATCAGCTAAAAAATGAAAATAATGATAACCGAAATAGAACCCGGTAATTACTAGTCCTGCCAGGAGGATAGGATCTTTGATATAATTAATAATATTAAATGTGCTTTTACTATGCTGATGCAATCTCTTTATTGCTAAATTCTCCTGAGTGCAATTTTTTAAATGAAAAAATCTGAGGACAATGGTGATACATAGGGATGCTGCTACAGCAATACTAATCGCATTGATGCCTGCAAGTATCAGCTTATCTTTAATATCGGGAATCAGGCCTATAGTGATACCCATTAGTACCAGAAGTGAATATAGACAACCCTCCGATATTATATTAATGAATTTAATATTAACAGCCGGAATGACTTTCTTAACGTTCAGGCCCAGAATGAGGGCAGCTAAAATAGGCAAGAGGCTATATAATGCAATAATCATTGCTCAGTCCAGTATAAAAGTGGTAGTAATAGTGGGAATTCCTAAAAATCCTCCCGTTTTTTATTTTTGAATAAACCGACTGGCTGATGAAAATAGCCGCGCCTGATTGATGTATTGATAAACAGCTTACATGTTACTCCCTGAGGTGAATAGCGGACTGAGATGGCTTCCCAATACTGAAGTCCAATTTTGCCTTGTGTTAACGCATCATATCAAGGGGATATCTGTGTATGTGATACTGGTTTCTATTTTTTTACGCCGGCCTGTGAAATGTTCTCAGTCTGTCTGCGCAGCAGGAGATATGCGGTAGTCTTCTGTTACAGCCTTGGACAAATAGTGCTGAAATTTGTATAAAACGGCGAGCAATTAACTCAAGCAGGCATATTTAAGAGAACCAGTTAACGTTTTCACAATTTGTTCTTAGCGCAGCATCATCCTGTCTGATACTTTTAATACAGAAGAATAAATTTTTCTACACTATATCATCATCATCGCTAACAGATAAGGATGACGCTGAGTTTCACCGGACCTTTTAGCCTGTCGGATGGCAAAAAAGAAAATTAAATGGATCTGTTCACAATAAATCACGTAATTCACAGTCTGGATGTGGTGTGGGTCCTGAATAGCGGATAGTCGGGAAATATACAGAAGGAAAGAAGTAAATGAACACAATTACAATAAATAACCTCGCTGTAGCAGGTGTGTTTGTTACCTTTTGCGCGATAGTGCAGCCTGGTCAGGCTGCCAGCGTGCCACCGGGTGTTGAGCTGGCAGCACGTCAGGAGCTGGTCAGAGGCAATGGAGCTGAGGTTCAGTCGCTTGATCCCCATAAAATCGAGGGTGTACCTGAATCTTATATTAGCCGCGATCTGTTTGAAGGGCTGATTATTCTTGATGAAAATGGGCATCCGGTTCCGGGAGTGGCGCAGAGCTGGCAAACCCGTGATAACAGAGTGTGGCTATTTTACTTGAGGCCAGAGGCAAGATGGTCTAATGGGCAACCCGTTACTGCTCATGATTTTGTTTACAGCTGGCAACGGCTGGCCGATCCCAATACTGCCTCCCCCTACGCCAGCTATCTGCAATATTGCCATATAAAAAATAGTGATGACATCATCAGGGGGCTGAAATCGCCGCAGACATTAGGCGTGAAAGCGCAGGACGATCACACACTACAAGTAACCTTGAGCGAGTCTGTACCTTACTTTTATAAAATGCTGGCTCACCATTCGATGTCGCCTGTATATCAGCTAGCGATTGAGAAGTTGGGTGATGGCTGGACCCAGCCGCAGAATCTGGTCGCCAATGGTGCCTTCAGACTGGAGCAGCACGTTATAAATGAGCGTCTAGTGCTGGTACGTAACCCCCGCTACTGGGACAATGCTCACACCATACTCGATAAAGTCACATTTCTGCCAATTTCCTCCGAAGTAGCGGACGTCAATCGTTACTTCAGTCCTGACGGTAGTGATATGACTAATAGTGGCCTGCCTGTTGAGCTGTTTTCGAAACTTAAACGTGAGCATCCTCAGGAGCTACGGGTTAATCCTTATCTCTGTACCTACTACTATGAAATTAATAATCAGCGTGTGCCCTTTAATGATCCGCGAGTCCGTACCGCACTAAAACTGGGGCTGGATCGCAATATTGTTGTTAACAAAGTGCTGGCGCAAGGGCAAATTCCAGCTTTCACCCTGACGCCACCTTTTGTTGAAGGTATTACATTAGCACAGCCGGAGTGGCGCACCTGGCCGCAGGAAAAGCGGAATCGGGAGGCGAGAAGGCTGCTGGCAGAGGCAGGCTACAGTGCTGATAAACCACTGACTTTCGAACTACTGTATAACACCTCAGATATTCATAAAAAACTGGCAATTGCCGCGGCATCCATCTGGAACAGGAATTTGGGGGTAAAGGTCAGAATGATTAATCAGGAGTGGAAAACCTATCTGGATAGCCGCCATCAGGGGAACTATGATGTGGCACGGGCTGGATGGTGTGCTGATTACAACGAGCCTTCTGCTTTCACGGTGACATTCAAATCAGACAGCAGTAACAATACTGCCTTTTATCGATCAGCCGGTTATGATCAGGCACTTCTGGATTCAGTAAGAGCAGCTGATGAGCAAACACGTGCCATGTTTTATGGCAAAGCTGAGCAAATTCTGGATGGTGACTCTGGTATTATTCCGGTTTATTACTATGTCAATGTCCGTCTGATTAAACCGTATGTTGGTGGCTACAGTGGCAAAGATCCGCTGGACTACCTCTACAGTAAAAATCTTTTTATTATTAATGAGTAACTATAAAAAAGTGGGGCCGTGTGCGGTCTGGTTTTCTGGTGTTCATTAATAACGCTCCCCGGCTACTGGGGGACGTTTCAGCCTGGCAGGAGTGGCTATGGCAAAATTTATTTTACGTCGGCTGCTGGAAGCAATCCCAACGCTTTTTATTCTTATCACCCTGGCGTTTTTTATGATGCGATTGGCACCGGGTAGCCCGTTCACCGGTGAGCGCGCATTATCTGCAGAAGTGCTAGCCAATATCGAATCAAAGTACCATCTGAATGATCCCATTGGTAAACAGTATATTGACTACCTGATCCAACTGGTTCATGGTGATTTTGGACCATCATTTAAATACCGAGATCATACTGTTAATGACTTAATTGCCGGGGCATTTCCTGTTTCTGCCCGCTTAGGGATGGCTGCATTTCTGCTAGCGCTGGTGGTAGGTGTGTCTGCTGGTGTCATTGCAGCGTTAAACCAGAACAGTCGATGGGATTATGTTGTGATGGGTATAGCGATGACCGGAGTCGTGATCCCCGCGATTGTAATAGCACCACTATTAGTACTGATATTCGCCATCACACTTCATTGGTTGCCCGGAGGTGGCTGGAACGGCGGTGCTTTGCATTACATGATATTACCGATGGTAGCGCTCTCAACGGCTTACATAGCTAGTATTGCTCGTATCATGCGGGGGTCGATGATTGATGTTATGCATTCAGATTTTATTCGTACTGCCAGGGCAAAGGGAGTATCCCGTTACCAGATTGTCTTACGCCATGCTTTCAAACCAGCCATGCTACCGGTCATCTCTTATCTTGGCCCCGCTTTCGTCGGTATAATCACCGGATCGATGGTGATTGAGAGCATCTATGGTCTGCCGGGAATAGGCCAGCTATTCGTTAATGGTGCACTGAATCGTGACTATTCGTTAGTACTCAGTCTGACCATTCTGGTTGGTGTGCTTACTATTGTCTTTAACGCTGTCGTTGACATGCTCTATGCCGTCATCGATCCCAGAATTCGTTACTAAGAGCGAGGGTGATGATGATGGTGAGCAAAAAGCGTTGCAAGGAACTGCGGGCATTTAGTCAGAAGTTAAATACAGAAGGTCGCAGCCTGTGGCAGGACGCATGGAGGCGTTTTGTCCATAATCGTGTGGCACTGAGTAGTCTGATTATACTGCTGTTGATTTTGCTGTTTGTCATCCTCGCACCAATACTGTCGCCCTTTAGTTACGATGATACCGACTGGTCGATGATGTCGGTGGCGCCAGAGATAGGATCCGGGCACTATTTCGGAACGGATTCATCCGGGCGCGACCTGCTGGTGCGTGTGGCAATTGGAGGCCAAATATCGCTAATGACTGGCGTGGCTTCCGCACTGGTGGCCGTGATAGTCGGCACTTTTTATGGCGCTCTTGCAGGGTATACAGGCGGAAAATGGGATGCTTTAATGATGCGCATTGTTGAGATCCTCAATGCTTTCCCTTTCATGTTTTTTGTTATCCTGCTGGTAACTCTTTTCGGTCGTAATATTCTGCTGATTTTTATCGCTATTGGCATGGTGTCCTGGCTGGATATGGCACGAATAGTACGTGGGCAGACCTTGAGTCTGAAGCGAAAAGCGTTTATTGAAGCGGCACAGATTAATGGTGTTTCAACAGCCAAAATTCTCTGGCGTCATATTGTGCCAAATGTGCTCGGTGTTGTAGTGGTATATGCCTCGCTGCTGGTGCCCGGAATTATCCTGTTTGAATCATTTCTTAGTTTCCTCGGTCTGGGAACGCAGGAGCCACTGAGTAGCTGGGGAACACTGCTAAGTGATGGTGCTAATTCAATGGAGGTTTCGCCCTGGTTGCTGCTCTGTCCGGCAGTATTTCTGACGATCACGTTGTTTTGTTTTAATTTTATCGGTGATGGTTTGCGTGACGCGCTCGATCCGCAGGACAGCACGGGGGGGCTCTGATGGACGTGAATCAGGCTGCGGAGCCTCGGCATTATTGCACTGGTGATGGCCCATTGCTGCGGGTGACCGGTTTACGGGTGCAGTTCAGCACGCCTGAGGGTGTGCTGACAGCAGTGGATAATCTTAGCTTCACCCTTGATGCGGCGGAGACTCTGGGAATTGTGGGGGAATCAGGCTCTGGCAAATCACAAACAGCTTTTGCTCTGATGGGGCTGGTGGCTGCTAATGGACGGATTAAGGGTTCGGCTCTGTTTGATGGCAGGGAGATTATCAGCTTGCCAGAAAAGCAGCTTAACAGGCTGCGCGCCCGGCAGATGGCAATAATATTTCAGAACCCCATGACGGCACTCAACCCTTATATGCGAGTGGGTGAGCAGTTGATGGAAGTACTAAAATTACATAAAGGAATGAGTCGTGCCAGGGCTTTCACAGCCTCTGTACAGATGTTGGATGCTGTAAAAATAGCGGACGCACCGGCGCGGATGAAGATGTATCCTCATGAACTTTCGGGCGGGATGCGCCAGCGCGTGATGATTGCAATGGCTCTGTTATGTCGCCCGAAGCTGCTTATTGCTGATGAGCCTACAACCGCTCTGGATGTTACTGTTCAGGCGCAAATAATAACGCTGCTCTCAGACCTAAGACGTGAATTCAATACAGCAATTATTGTGATCACTCATGATCCTGACGTTGTTGCCGCAATGTGTGACAAGGTACTGGTGATGTACGCCGGGCGTACAATGGAGTATGGGCAGGTTCACGATATCTATTACCGCCCGAAACATCCTTATACGCAAGGTCTGCTACATGCTGTTCCGCGTCTGGACGGCGAAGAAGAATTCCTGGTAGCCATTAAGGGGAATCCGCCTGATTTGCTCCATCTTCCGCCGGGTTGTCCTTTTCGGCCTCGCTGCCCATATGCTATGGAAATTTGTGACGCTGTACCACCACTGGAAACCCTTGGTGACGGACGCCTGCGTGCCTGCTTCAAAGCGCCGGAGTCACTAAAATGACTCAGATGAAAAAGGATACGGATAAAAAAATAGTGCTGGAGGTAGCTGGGCTCAGTGTGCATTTTCCTGTGAGAGAGCATCATCACTGGTTCAGGCGGTCAGTAAAATCTTTAAAAGCCGTCGATGATGTCAGCTTTACACTCTATGAAGGGGAGACGCTTGGTATAGTAGGAGAATCCGGCTGTGGTAAATCGACGTTGGCACGGGCCATTGTTGGGCTTGCTGACGTTACTGAGGGGAGTATTACCTGGGCCGGGCGCTCCCTTACAGGCCGGAATAAAAAAGCGTGGCGCTGGGTCCGCCGTGATATGCAGATGATTTTTCAGGATCCACAGGCCTCGCTCAATCCGCGGATGACGGTTGGTGAGATTATTGCAGAACCGCTGCACACCTGGCGTCCTGATATGGGAAAACAGGAGAAGAGAGAGCAGGTATTGCAGATGATGATGATGGTGGGTTTACTGCCTGCGCAGATAAACCGCTATCCGCATGAATTTTCTGGTGGCCAGTGTCAGAGAATAGCTATTGCCCGGGCGCTGATTCTGAAGCCCGGACTAATTATCTGTGATGAAGTGGTCTCTGCGCTGGATGTCTCGATTCAGGCGCAGATAGTGAATTTGCTAAAGCATCTTCAACGCGGGCTGGGCGTATCGTTTATCTTCATCGCGCATGATCTGGCGGTGGTAAAGCATATCTCAGACCGTGTACTAGTCATGTATTTGGGGCACGGGGTTGAGATCGGGACCTGTGATGCAGTGTATAAAAATCCACAGCATCCCTATACCAGAGCATTGATGTCAGCGCTGCCGGTAGCCAACCCGGATCTGGACTGGCGTAAAAAAAGGCAGTTGCTGGAAGGCGAGCTGCCTTCCCCTGTTGACCCTCCTTCTGGCTGTGTATTTCGCACCCGCTGCCCGATTGCAAGTCCCGTGTGTGCCGAAACACGCCCGCGACTCAGAGGAGCTCCGGGGCATACTGTGGCCTGCCTGAAGGTAGATTCACTATGAATCCAGCTGCACCAGCCATCAGCTGTCCCGCTGCCAGAGCTCTTTACCTGCTTCCCGCAATGATGATTTTAATCTGTACTGTTTCGGAAATGCTTTAATGACAGGGAATGCGTCATCAGGATGATGCGTGTGTTTCAGTGCGAATCTGTGGCCGTGGTGGGGCAGTCCGTAACAGTTGCTGGTGCTCATCGGGCCTGGCGGGCTGCAACGACATACTGGCACATTAATAACATCAGAGCAGATTGCAACATCAGGTGGGAGAACGTTTGCTAAAGGAGAGTATGGTAGTGATTTTTGACCAGCGAAATAAGCCAGTGGCAGTCAGGAATGGCTGATGTCATCGTTTCCAGATAATTTCACAAAATTTATGATCCTTATCCCGGCAGAGCAGCATTCGGGCAAAAACATCGGTAATGGGCTCATCCTCATTATCTCCAAGGCCTATGATAACTTCTGCAAAGAAATCGGGATCAATATTAAAATCAACCTGTTGTTGCCACGTTTCCGAGGGGTTAAAGAGCTCGGCGCCACCACGTTCTTCAAACTCAAGATTAAAGAGAATAATGTCAGCAGGGTCAAGATGTTCGCCAGCCAGTTGCAGAAAAATATCGTAAGCCAGCTCCAGTGTTTCATCGTCATTAAGACGATTGTTGATATCCATAGTGTTACCCCGATTGCCCGGACGGGAGAAAATCATTGACACGTTTTACAGTAATGGGCTGAAGAAGTAAAACAGTCTCTCAATAATGCGTTGCCACCAGGCGCGTTTTTGCCACCGCTGGCGATCAATCAGTCGTGACTGATTGATATACTCATTCTGCACAAGAGCTAAATCGCGCCCAAATCCATCATCATCGATAACCAGAGTGACCTCAAAGTTGAGCCATAAACTGCGCATATCGAGATTTACTGTACCAACTAGGCCTAGTTGATTGTCAACCAGCACACTTTTAGTATGCAGAAGACCGCCTTCAAACTGCCAGATTTTGACATTCGCTGCCAGTAATTCTGAAAAGAACGCACGACTGGCCCAGCGCACCAACAGGTTATCATTTCGGTGTGGAATGATGATATTGACATCAACTCCGCGCCAGGAGGCTGTACAGATTGCGTGCAACAGATCATCACTGGGAACAAGATAGGGTGTTGTCATCACCAGGCGTTCACGGGCAGAGTAGACGGCAGTCAGTAGTGCCTGATGGATCATATCTTCCGGGAAACCTGGCCCGGAGGCGATAACCTGGATGGTATGGCCCTGCTCCTGTTCAAACGGCATGATGTTGATGTCGGGCTGGGGTGGCAGAAGACGCTTGCCTGTCTCTATTTCCCAGTCGCAGGAGTAGAGTATTCCCATGGTGATAGCCACTGGTCCCTCCATACGTACCATCAAATCAACCCATTGCCCTACACCGGCGCTCTGTTTGAACAAACGAGGGTCGACCATATTCATACTTCCTGTCCAGGAAATGTAATGGTCAACAAGAACAATTTTGCGGTGCTGACGGAGATCCATTCGCCGAAAAAAAACGCGTAACAGACTCACCTTCAGCGATTCAACAATTTCAATACCAACATTGCGCATTTCCTCAGGCCACCGGCTACGAAAAAACAATACGCTGCCAGCTGAGTCCAGCATTAGCCTGCAATAAACCCCCCGACGGGCGGCGGCCATCAATGCGGTAGCCACTTCATCAGCCAGACCACCCGGCTGCCAGATATAGAAAAGCATTTCGATATTGTAACGTGCCAGCCCGATGTCGCGTATTAACGTTCTCAGTATGTCTTCAGCGGTGGTTTGTAGCTGGATACGGTTACCCTTAACGCCAGCAATTCCCTGACGGTTTTCGCAAAGCTTAAACAGAGGTTTAGCAACGTCACTATTGTTATCGGCAAAAATATGTTGTGAACGTTTTAGATCACTGAGACATTGCACGGTGGCTGGCCACATCGCTTTGGCACGTTCAGCTCGCCGTTTTCCAAGATTAAGTTCACCGAATGAAAACCAGGCAATGATCCCCACTAAAGGGAAGATCCAGACAACCAGTAACCAGGCCATTGCAGAGGGAACGGCACGACGCTTGACAAGAATCCGAAGTGTTACGCTGGCTATGAGTAGCCAGTAACTAAAAAGTAATAACCAGTTCAAAAAAGTATAAAAAATACTCATATTAATCGACATCCTGTTCGCGTATGGATTCAGAAAGTTTACGTAAAGATCACATTAAGATAAATTCATAAAATGTGAAACCGCTTAATGTGTTACATCCTTTATTCAATCGGTGAGTATCATCATGAGTTAGCTGGTATGAAGAAATAGCAGGTCTGGGACGGATCTCCGTACGCCGGAAAATAAGGAGCGTAGTCTTTCCTGATGGCATAACTCCACTTTTTTATATCGATGTACCTGAGAGTAACAGGGCACAAGAATTGTTATCGTATCATAGACAAATGTGCGCGCAGATTACTTTTGTGTTGGGAAAAGTGATTCAGAACAGGCGTTTGAAAGGTTCGACCGTGACCTGCTGATAAACGCCTGCTGCGATATAGGGATCGGCATCAGCCCAAGCCTGAGCCTGCTCCTGAGAGTCAAACTCTGCAATAATAGCAGAGCCGGTATACCCTGCAACACCAGGCTCATTACTGTCAACGGCAGGAAGAGGGCCTGCTAAAATCAGCCGGCCTTCATCTCTCAGTAATTGTAAGCGTGCCAGATGTGCGAGACGTACAGAATGGCGTTTTTCCAGTGAATCTGCGTTATCTTTAGCATAGATGAGATAAAGCACGTTCTGAACTCCTGTCACTTATTGGTAGGGCCTTACGTGAAGCAGAAAAAATACAGTAGTGCAATGTGTGTAGCAATGGAATCCTTACCCGACATCAATAGCACAAAGTGTGAGCGGGTGATGCTATGATTGAAACGGATTCCTTTCTTGATTTAAAATCAACGCTTGTATTTATTATAGTATGAATTATGTTAACACTAACTCCTGTCTCTGATTTTCGTCGTGTACCGCTTGCTGTACTGTTTTCTCTGGCGTTACATGGTGCTGTGATTGGCGGTATTATCTACAGTACGCTGCACAGTCAGACTAGAGACCGGCTTAGCGGAACACCGGCTGTCAGCGTGGTGATAGTATCGCCAAATGTGCAGCCTGCTACAGAACAGGTATTGCAACCGGAGTCCGAGCCTTTTGTCCGGGAAATGTTGCCTGAGTTGCCTGAGTCTCCGTCAATTGTTGCAGCTACTCCTCCTCCTCAGGCCAGACACCGGGCAAAACCTGCTAAAAAAGTGATACGCTCCCCGGCTGCTACTGTTCCAAAGTCCCGCGACAGGCAGACACCGGTAATTGCTGCTGATAAGCCAAAAGCATCGTCCCCCGCTAATCCCGCATCAGATTCAATGCCCAGATCAGTTAGCATCTATAAGCCAGTATATCCGCAGAGAGCGCTTGCTCTAAATATCGACGGTAATGTTCAGGTTCAGTACGATGTTGAAGATAACGGGCGGGTTACCAATATTCGCATTCTTAGCGCCCAGCCGAAAAATATGTTCGAAAATGAAGTCAAAAAGGCGATGCGCAAATGGCGCTATGAAACCGGCAGGGCAAAGAGAGGCATTACAAGATCCATTATTTTTTACCATAATGGCGAAGTTAGTATGAACCAAGGGGACTGAACGAGATTTTCAGTTGTGATGAGTTCAGTCGGGCGTCAGATCTTGTAAGCTTAAATAGCGCCTGTTTTCAGGCAGTGGTTGCGATTTGCTTTCCTTATCCACCGCAACGTAGATGAATACGGCCTCTGTAGTACAGTAGCACTCGCCTAAAGGTTAAGATGAGACTTTTTTAATCCATACTTCCACGTTAACAGTTATCGAACTATTGCCAGTACGCGTACAACAAGCGTAACAGCTTACCACGTCTCCAACCGCTACCGGCCTAAGAAAGCTCATACCCTCAACACGTACAGTGACTACACGGCCCCCGGCAATCTCTTTGGCAAGTATGGCACCGCCCATATCCATTTGGGACATTAGCCAGCCACCAAAAATGTCACCATTTGGGTTAGTGTCTGCTGGCATTGCCAGCGTACGCAGTACCATCTCCCCCATGGGGAGCCGCATATTGTCTTCTTCAGGCATTTTATTATTTCCAGTAAACCGAAGCTGATACTGCCTGCAAAACCTGATTACTAAGGTATACCATGCTATCTGGCATGGCTTACAGCCAAACCTGCCACACATGTTTTCAATCAGACTCAGCACGCAGTAGATCTGTTCAATATAAAGATACTCATTTCCATTATCAATTAATAGTGACAAAAGCAAATAATGCGCGTTAGCTCAGGCTGTATCCGTTTACGGTCTGACGATATTGAATCACTGTTCAGTCAGATATCACGCGGAACGCGGGTTCAGGTGATTAATCAGCCGGTTAAGTACGCCGTTGAACCGGATGGGAAGCGCTATATTGAGGTGCATCAGCCGTTATCGGTTTCAGCTGGTGATGACCCCAGGACTCAGTCTGTCCCTTTGACCCCGGATATTGAACGCTTCATTAATGAGGAGGGCAGTGATCAACAGATGATAACAGAGGCGCTCAGGAATGCCCGTGCTGGTAAGCACAGGTGTGTCTGAAAATACATTTACGTCAGGAGACTGGCATGAGTGATGAAAAATTGCAACGGGTGAGAGTTCATCAGGCAACAAAAAATGGCGCACACGGTGCACCATTATTATCATGGTTACAAAGTATTACTTGCGGTAAGACTGTGCCTGGTTGTCGAGGCGCTGATTGGCACGAGCTGCATCATCTCTAGCCATCTGCACATCAGAGCGCATGCCATTGACGTCATTGCTTAGCTGGTCAACCTTAGCGTTAAGAGACTGGACGTCAGAAGAGAGCTGGTCCATTCTGGAATTATGTGAACAGCCAGCCAACAGCATTGAACCCAGGATGACTGCGCCCAGCACCAACTTAGTATGATTCATTATTTATACCCTCTAGATGTAAGTTAATCTCCATGTAGCTTTATAAGTATTGCACAAACTATTTTCTGATGAGAATAATTTTTTGTTCAGAACTGACTTAAATTTGATTATTCGCTCAAATTAACATCTAAACAGAA
>CAKZHC010000004.1 GCA_936920625.1 uncultured Enterobacteriaceae bacterium | reverse complement strand
TTATTGCGCGCCACATTCCATGTGCTGTGAAATACTGCCTGTAAAACAGCAGCCCCGGTCAAGGGGGGTTGCGCATAAAATCCGGCTTGAAAGAAGCTCTAGTAACAGGCCGGCAGGAAAATTACAAAATAAAGCGGCTAAGATCTTCGTCGGCTACTAGCTTATCAAGATGGCTGGCAACATATTTTGCATCAATAGTAATTGACTCACCCTGGCGATCACTTGCATCAAAAGAGATCTCTTCCATTAAACGTTCCAATACAGTATGCAGGCGGCGTGCACCGATATTTTCAGTGGTTTCATTCACCTGCCAGGCTGCCTGTGCAATATGGCGGACGCCATCATCGGTAAAATGTATATCTACCCCTTCCGTTTTCATCAGTGCTTTGTATTGCACGGTGACTGACGCATTGGGCTCAGTGAGAATACGTTCGAAATCACTGGTAGTTAAAGCCTGCAATTCAACGCGAATTGGTAGTCGCCCCTGTAGCTCAGGAATCAGATCGGATGGGCTTGCGATCTGGAAAGCCCCCGAGGCGATGAATAAAATATGATCAGTTTTAACCATGCCGTGTTTAGTCGATACGGTGCAACCCTCAACCAGAGGTAATAAGTCGCGCTGCACACCTTCACGGGAAACATCGGGGCCAGACGTTTCTCCACGCTTGCAGACTTTATCAATCTCATCGATGAAAACAATACCGTGTTGTTCCACCTCTTCAATAGCCTGCTCTTTCAGTTCTTCATGATTAATTAGTTTTGCAGCTTCTTCTTCCACTAATACTTTTAGCGCTTCTTTGATCTTCAATTTGCGAAGTTTCTGTTTCTGCCCACCAAGATTCTGAAACATCGACTGTAACTGGTTGGTCATCTCTTCCATACCTGGGGGGGCCATAATTTCGATGCCCATTGAAGTAGCTGATAAATTAATTTCAATCTCTTTATTATCCAGCTGCCCTTCACGCAGCTTTTTGCGAAATGTGTTTCGGGCTGTAGAGAGTTCGCCAGTCGCTTCCAGCTGGCCCCAGTTATTTTTTGCTGGCGGAACCAGTACATCAAGAATTCGTTCTTCTGCAAGTTCTTCGGCACGGAAGCGATTCTTTTCAATGGCCTGTTGCCGCATCATCTTAAGGGCTGAATCGGTCAAATCACGGATAATGGAATCTACTTCTTTACCAACATAGCCGACTTCAGTAAATTTTGTCGCTTCTACTTTAATAAAAGGAGCATTAGCTAATTTAGCCAGACGGCGGGCGATTTCGGTTTTGCCTACACCAGTTGGCCCAATCATCAGAATATTTTTTGGGGTTACTTCGTGACGTAATTCTTCATCCAGCTGCATGCGACGCCAGCGATTACGTAGCGCGATAGCGACGGCACGTTTGGCTCCGTCCTGGCCGATGATAAAACGGTTAAGTTCGCTGACGATTTCGCGAGGCGTCATTTCAGACATAATTGATGTTCCTTACGATTTAGACGGTAGTTCTTCGATTGTTATATTATGGTTAGTGTAGATGCAGATGTCCCCGGCGATATTCAGAGATTTTTTTGCTATCTCACTTGCGCCGAGCTCGGTATTTTCCAGCAGTGCGCGTGCGGCTGCCTGGGCATAAGGACCACCAGAACCGATAGCAATCAGGTCTTTCTCTGGCTGGATAACATCCCCGTTACCAGTGATAATAAGTGAAGCTGTTTCATCCGCAACGGCTAGCAGAGCTTCCAGTTTGCGTAGCATGCGGTCAGTACGCCAGTCTTTGGCTAACTCTACCGCAGCTTTTACCAGATGACCCTGATGCATTTCCAGCTTGCGCTCGAAGCGTTCGAACAGAGTAAAGGCATCGGCAGTACCACCGGCAAATCCGGCTATCACTTTATCATTGTAGAGGCGGCGTACTTTTTTAACGTTGCCTTTCATTACCGTATTACCAAGAGTAGCTTGGCCGTCACCACCAATGACTACCTGGCCGTCGCGTCTTACGCTTACTATTGTTGTCACGGGTAAGCCCCCTGTTGTCATTAAAAAATAATTCCCGCAGACAGGCTGGAGGGAAGGCATGAAAGCAGATAAGATATGGGGTGAGTTTAGTGAGTTTCAATCCCGCCCGCTACCGGGATGCAGTTTATATGGACAGAATTTTGCAGGCGCTTAAGCATGTCATCAACGGTGCTGCGATGGTTAAATGGGCCTAATATCACCCGATTCCAGTCACCTCTAGTGGTTATCCGACTTTCAACTCCCTCAATGGCCAGCCTGGCGCGCATCGACTCAGCCTGGGATGTCGCTTTAAATGATCCACACTGTATCAGCCAGTGGTGAGATTTTTTCTCTTGTTCTTTTGATGTTAGCTCAGTTTGTGGGCGCTGCATTGTTGATTCAGTCGCAGCAGGGTGCTTCGTGTTAGCGGGTAAATGGGGCGGGGGTAAACGTGACTGCATTTGCAGCTGATTCTGCTGCCGTAGAATTTGCCGGGATGACTGGCCATTCTGTGGTATCTCATTAAGTGGCGTTGGAGGCTGTTTCATGTCTGCCTGTATCTGTTCAAGTAGTTGTCGCTGTTCGTCTGTGAGTTGTGTTTTGGAACGGACATTGCCTCCAGCGTTGGGTTCAGTAGGGGCGGGAACAATAACCTGGCGATTTTCAAGTTCTTTGATGTAACGCCATCGTTCTTCAGGCTTCGGTGGAAGGCCGTTGTTCAGTGTCCGATTAACAGGAGCGACAGTATGGCCCTTTTCTTTTTTATGATGAGTGATAAACCACAGACCACTGATAAAAGTTACTATAACGATGGCCGCAAAGACTATCATTGAGGCAGAGGCCCTGGAACCGCTACTGCGCTTCTTTTTGCCGGACTTATTAGTGTTTTTTTTACGATGCGTCTCTGTTGAACGCTCGCGGCCTACATAATCTTTTCGTGCCACTATCGTTCCGTATCAATCCAAAGTATTAAAAGGTATCTGGCTATTCAGTGTGTTATTTAAGTATGAGTCCAGTATGCCGTGTCACTCAAAAGAGAGAAGAATAGCCGCAGAAAATTTGATTCAGAGCTAACTAAAACCACATAAAACCCTCAAGTTACTGCTAGCTGCTAGCGTCGGGCTACAGCGGTACTGTGACGGATTTTAAGTGTAAAATCCAGCAGTCGTGACTCATTGCTGATTTTTTTGCCCTTCATTTGCTCCAGCAGGAGCCGCATTGTCTCACAGCCAATTTCGAAGCGAGGCTGAGATATCGTAGTCAGTGGCGGGTCGCTACATTGTGCTATTTCGATATCGTCGAATCCCACCACGGAGATATCTTCAGGTATGCGCAGGTTCATAAGCTTTGCCTGCGCGATGACACCCAGAGCCATAATGTCATTATGGCAAAAAATTGCTCCGGGAGGATTGGGCTGACTAACCAGTGTATGCAGCGCTTTTTTACCGGCCTCGAAAGTGCAATTTCCCTGAATTATCCATTGTGTTTCTATGGCTATCCCATTGCGGCGCAGTGCCTGAATATAGCCTTGCAGCCGATACTGAGTTAGCCCCGTCTCTTTTGGCCCCGTAATACAGGCTATATGCCGATGCCCCAGTTTCAGAAGATGGCTGACTGCTTCGAATGCAGCTGTCAGGTTATCAATATGGGCTGTCGGTAGTTTCAGCTCCGGATTAAATTCATTGGCCATCACTATAGGTAGCAGATAACGCTGTTCATCAAACCGGACATCAAAAGGTAATCGGGAACCAAGCAGTACCATGCCATCGATCTGACGCGTTACCAGTAAGTTGATTAATAACTTATCCCACTGATTCTGATGGGCGCAATCCCCGACTATTACCAGATAGCCATTGTGCGCGGCGGTGATTTCAATACCGCGAATAATTTCGCTGAAAAAGGAGTCACATATATTTGGAACTACAACCAGAATGATGTGTGTATCGTTATGTTTAGCACTGCGGCTAAGTAACTGTGGGGTGTAGCCAACAGCGATTAAGGCCTGTTCGACCTTATCACGGGTAGAGGCAGACACTTTTTCTGGATTCATTAATGTACGGGAAACTGTAGCCGTTGAAACTCCTGCTTTTTCCGCGACGTCTTTCATCGTAACACCCGATGATGTTTGCTTGCGTTCCAACACTTACCTCTCCATTGGCCAGTTTAACTCTGCTTGACTGTATCATTTTGCAAACATTTTTGATGTCTGGATGGTGTTTACTTTTTACCTGTCATTCTGCTGCAAGGCCTTTGATTTCTGAAAGTTACAGTTAAGTAATGTAACACTGATGCCATTTGTCTTCAGCAGAACCAGACCTTAGGCTAATTTTAGCCAGACAAAACTACTGTTCTTAATATTGTTTATCAGAGAATGGAAGTATATGGCCATCATATTTGCATTAAGAAAGCAATTAAGGTTGTTTTTTACGACCCAGCTTCCTTTAGTTAGGTCTCCGTTGGGTCAACATCGACTGACCATTTGACCCTGCGCGCAAGGGGGAAGCCTTCAACCTGCGGTAGCAGATTCTGAACCAGACGCTGCAAACCGATGCGACTGGGGTGCTGGAGCAGGAGTTGCCAGCGATACCGGCCACCTCGCTTTGCCTGAAGAGCAGGAACCGGGCCCATTATCCAGCAGTTTTCATCATGTAACGGGCTGGATTGAAATAGCTCACGCAGTTGTTGCAGAAATAGTTGTGCTTGCTGATTATCGTGATCTTCAGCCCGAAACAGAATATGGCTGGTGAATGGTGGCAAAAAGACTGCACGGCGCTCTTCCAGAGTTTGATGGGCAAAGGCATCGTAGCCCTGGTGTAGCAGCGTTTGCAGTAAAGGATGTTCCGAATGATGAGTCTGTAGCAGTACTTCACCCTGTTTACCGGCGCGTCCGGCGCGTCCGGCAACCTGTATATAGAGCTGGGCAAAACGTTCGGCTGAACGGTAATCTGCCGAAAATAGGGCACCATCGACGTTTAATAATGCTACCAGTGTGACATCAGGAAAGTGATGGCCTTTTGCCAGCATCTGGGTGCCGACCAGAATACGAGTACCACCGCGGTAGATCTCTGTAAGCTGTAACTCCAGGGCACCTTTGCGGCGTGTGGTATCGCGATCAATACGCGTAATCGCAACCTGAGGAAACTGGCACTTGAGCTGTTGCTCCAGTTGTTCTGTGCCAATTCCTGCTGGCATCAGTTGTGTAGAACCACACTGTTCGCACTGATATGGCACTTTTTGCTGACCATCGCAGTGGTGACAGCGTAAATGGCTTTGCTGATGATGATAGGTAAAGTAGTGATCGCAACGTTTGCACTCGGCAATCCAGCCGCACTCATGGCATAAGAGCGCTGGCGAATAACCCCGGCGATTAAGAAACAGCAGGACCTGATTTTCGGCTTGCAAATGTTCAGATATTTTTGCTATGAGAGTAGGGGACAGACCGTTTTTTAACGGAGACCCTTTTATATCGATAAGTTGTTGAGTGGCTATCGTGGCGTTTCCTGCGCGCTGACTTAGGGTGATCAGGCGATATTTACCGCACTTAGCATTTTCCAGTGTCTCCAGCGCGGGCGTTGCTGAACCCATTATGATGGGTATATTTTCCTCTCTTGCGCGAAAAACTGCTAAATCGCGTGCGTGATAACGCCAGCCTTCCTGTTGTTTATAGGACCCATCATGTTCTTCATCAATAATAATCACGCCAGGGCGCACTAGCGGAGTAAAAAGTGCAGAACGGGTGCCGATAATAATAGCATTCTCGCCATCCCGTGCACGTAGCCAGACGCCCAGCCGCTCACTCTCATTGAGGCCTGAGTGGAGTACATCTATCGGTACGTTAAAGCGCTGGCGGAAGCGGGTAATTGTCTGTGGTGTGAGACTAATTTCTGGTACTAAAACCAGTGCCTGACGACCATTTTTTAGCACATCTTCCAGTACGCTGAGGTAGACTTCTGTTTTGCCCGAGCCTGTGATTCCAGCCAGCAACCAGGCAGTGAAACGATCGCTTTCACTGGAAATTGCTGCAACTGCCGCCGCCTGCTCACTATTTAACTGCAGGCGTTCACTATGAAGAATTTCCTGCCTGCGCCAGTCTATGGCAGTCTGTTTTGCAGGATGTAAATCACATAACCCCCGGTTGCGCAGTGCATGCAAAGTAGCGTTATTGATGTCAAATTGACTTATTTGATGGCGGTAAAGTGGGTGTTGCCGCAAAGTGGCTAATGCCTGTCTCTGCCGGGGTGCACGCTTCAGGCTTTCAGCGGAGACCTGTTTACCCTGTTCGGTAATCATCCACTGCCACAGCGTGGTTTTTTCGCAAGCTTTTCCCTGCCTTAATAACACAGGTAAAGCATGAAACAGTACCTGCCCTACAGGGTGATGATAGTAACGAGAAGCCCAAATCAGTGTGCGCCAGAGAGAAGGCAGAAATAGTGTGTTACTATCCAGCACCTCTCTAACGGATTTCAGCTCCGCTTTTGGTAACTGGCTTTCTGCAGCGATTGTCGTCACAATGCCGATAGCGTCGCGCCTTCCAAAAGGCACGCAAACGCGACCGCCAATGCAGACAGATGACAAGCCAGGGGGCAAGATATAGTCAAATTGCGCTGGCAGAGGGACGGGTAAGGCAACTTTAACAACAGTCATTCACTATGACCTGTGGAAAGGCTAAGCCAGCTAGTGTACACCGTAGGAGCCGGGATGCGAGGATTTGATTGCTCCTGTCGGTTATTTTCTGTATAGTTCGCTGCCTTTGAAAGGCGTTTTTCCTGGTTAACAAATTAGGGTGGGCGTTTGTTTATGAATGCATTATTCGTTTCTGCTCACAGCGCCTGTTTAGCCGCGGTGGACCGAGGAGACGCGATTATTATGCAATCTGAATTAGTAACATCGTGTGGTACCGGTGCAGGCGTATGTCTGGCACGGGAGAGCGACACGGCTTTATGAGGTGCTTTATGAAAAAAGATATCCATCCGAAATATGCCGAAATTATGGCAACGTGCTCTTGTGGAAATGTCATCAAAACGCGTTCTACAGTAGGCCATGACCTTAATCTGGATGTGTGCGGCAAATGTCACCCGTTCTATACAGGCAAGCAGCGTGTTGTAGACACTGGTGGTCGTGTTGAGCGTTTCAACAAGCGTTTCAGTATTCCGGGTAACAAATAAGCTAGTGTGAAAACCCAGCTATTGCTGGGTTTTTGGCTGTTGTAATTTTAAGATCAATTTTTTGCAGGCAGACACTCCCTTGTTAAGCTGGCAAAGACAAATCAAAGCACTGAAGTTTGCAGCAGGTTCACCTTCCCCGCCAATAAAATTCCTGCTTTTTCTGAAAGATATTGCAATATTTAAAGGTTATTTTAGTCAAAAAGCTGACTTTTCTGTTGGCAAATACAGATAGCCTGATGCCGTTTTACAGGCAAATTGAACAACAAAGAACTTATAGTTTACAAATATTAATGAAATGTTTCTTGTGAAAAGCCCAGTTATGTAAAGATAAAAGTGCTAACTTGAAGCTGATTTTTGTTATTCAGTTAAAGATGTCTAACGATTGTAGTCGCGTAAATTTTGATGATTTGACTATTTTTTCAGCATACCGCTTTGGCAGATGTAGTGTTAAAGGTTGATTTTGCTAAACAAATCAAACCTTATAAGTTATGAAGAAACTAATTGTTTATTAAAAGAATAAATCAATTTTATCCGTATCAATTCATTCCAAATAATGATTTTATCAAGAGTTAATTTTCTCTAAGGAAAAAAATTGATCTTATCAATGCTCAAAAAATTAATTGATAGATATATATTTTTTTATTAATAGAGTAAAACAATTTTATCTGCATTAATTTATTTCAAACAATATGAGAAATTATTGATAAACATTATCATACATGCATTATGTATAATGATTTTCCTATTAGCATATTGCTATAGTACTTTGGTTTAACTTCATGAGATATCGCTGTATTATTCTATGCAGAACTGTCTCAGTGGTTGTATTATTTATGCAGGAGAAATAATTATGTGATTAATGTAGCCGGTAGTTCAGGATAGAATGTATAGCAGTCAAAGTATTATGATATGTATTATGCATTATTAAAGATTCTATTCTTTATATGAATAGTGTAATTGCTATTTTGACATATTTTCTCTATATGACTGCGCATTTTTTATACAAGGATGATAACGAATGAGAGCGGCTGTAAAATAAGCTGGCTTTTTTTATTTAATATATAACAAGGAATATATTCTTCATGAAAATGAGTAAAACAATGATAATGGCAGTGATGGCTCTTGGTAGCGCTTCATTTGCTCAGGCAGAAGAACCAAGTAATGGTACTATAGAGTTTACAGGTACAATAATTGATACCCCATGTTCTATTGCAGCAGATTCGATCAATCAGACCATCCCATTAGGCGCTATTTCCAGTGCTGCTTTAAAAAATGGTGGAACATCAACACCAATTGATTTCAATATTAGGTTAGAGCAGTGCGACTTCACAGGTGATAATGCTAAAAACAAGGTCACGACTACATTTACTGGTATTCCCATTACCGGAACTGACCTTCTGGCGATTAATAGCAATACTGCCAGTGGTGCGGGTGTTGCTATTAGCACTTTCAACGGTGAAAAAATCAAACTGGGGGTGCCAACTACTGCTGTCACTTTGATCGGTAGCGATCCAGTTCTACAATTTCAGGCTTATTTACAGGGTCAGTCCGCTAGCGAAAAAGCCCCTGCCCCCGACATCATACCCGGTAAATTCAGCGCCATAGCCAACTTCAGGCTCGACTATTTCTAAACATTTTATGTTTATGTTGTCCGGTGCGGAGTTTCTCCGCACTTTTTGAGCAGTCTGGATCTTTAAAGATGGAACCGTGTATTTTATCAAAATACATCAACACAACTTCTTTGCTTCGGGGAATTTTTATTTTTCCACTGTCTTGGCCCATCTTTGCGAATTTGCGTGACGAAGGGCGTATGAGTATGCAAGAGGCTATTGTCGATACAGCATGTGCTGTTTGCATCTGGACTATTTCACCACTTTGGCGAGTCATCAGAAATCATTAAGAACCAGAAGTTATTTTGCAATAATCCGTTTCTGGCTGAATTATTTCTGAGAGTACAGGCATCCTTACTAAGGAGAGTCAATAAATCGTTGTCAAAATGGAAGATTTTTATGGGAATATCACCTGCCAGTAACTTCTTACTTTTTAAGGCATTAGTAATTGGTATTGTACTCTTTTTTAGTCAGTTGATTATTGTCTGTAATGCTGAGGAATTCAATTTTAATACAGATGTTTTAGATGTCGATGACCGTAAAAATATTGATCTGAGCTACTTTGCCCGCAGTGGATATATCATGCCCGGAACATATGACATGACAATACATGTTAATAAAATTGATTTGCCTGAATCTCAGGTTGAATTTCTGCCCGCCCGGGAGGATGCTAAAACCAGTGAGGCATGTTTATCACACACTCTGGTGCCCTTGCTAGGGTTAAAAAAAGAAGTACTTTCAACTCTCCTCTGGGTACATGGTGGCCGCTGCCTTGACATACAGAGTTTGCCGGGTATGAAGGTCCGGGGTGATCTGGCCACATTTTCATTATATTTAAACATCCCACAGGCTTATCTCGAATATACCGCTGAAAACTGGGATCCGCCCTCTCGCTGGGATAATGGTATCCCTGGCGTGCTTTTTGATTACAACCTGAATGCGTTAATACAAAAAAAATCAAAAATATGGAAGCAATAGTTATAGTCTGAGTGGGACAGGAACTGCCGGAGTTAATGCAGGCCCCTGGCGTCTGCGAGCCGACTGGCAGGCCAGATTCAAACATCAAAAAAACTCGTCTCAGTCTGCAGAAAACAAGATCGAATGGAGTCGTTATTATGCCTGGCGGGCTATCCCTGAGTTGGGATTAAAACTTATTATCGGGGAAGATTATTTGTCCTCAGGAATATTTGATAGTTTTCGTTTTACCGGGGCCAGTTTGCAGTCAGATGATAATATGTTACCGCCTAATTTGCGAGGTTATGCGCCAGAGGTCACGGGTGTAGCCAAAACCAATGCTAAGGTGTCCATCAGCCAGCTCGGAAGAGTGCTATATGAAACTCAGGTAGCTGCAGGCCCATTCAGAATTCAGGATCTCAACGATGCGATGTCCGGTGAACTTAACGTACGGGTAGAGGAACAGGATGGCAGCGTACAGCAATTCACTATTAACACCGCCAGTATCCCTTATCTGACCCGTCTAGGGCAGGTGCGATATAAACTGGCTGCGGGTCAACCCTCAGAGTGGCCGCACCGCTATCGGGGGCCGTTGTTCAGCACCGGTGAGTTTTCATGGGGGGTCAACAATGGCTGGTCACTATATGGTGGAGCATTAGGAGCCGGTAGTTATAACGCATTATCACTAGGTGTTGGCCGGGATTTACTGATTCTTGGTGCCTTATCTTTTGATGCAACCCAGTCTTTAGCTAGTCTGCCAAAAGAGAGTGAGAGAAAAACTGGCGGTTCATATCGGCTCAGTTATTCGAAAGATTTCGTAGACTATGATAGCCAAGTCACTATTGCCGGATATCGGTTCTCACAGAGAGATTTTATGAGCATGGCAGAGTATCTGGATGCGCGATATTCTAATAATCGTGCTGGCAACAGCAAATCGATGTACATGATCTCTGTTAATAAGTCTTTCCGCGATTCTGGATTAAGTGCCTATCTTAATTATAGCCATCAGACCTATTGGGATAGATCGCCTAACGATCGTTATAGCCTCATGGTTTCCCGTTATTTTGATTTTGGACAATTCAGGAATCTCAGCGTGTCGTTATCAGCCTCGCAGACTCGTTATCTGGAACGTAATGACCATAGCATATATCTCTCGCTATCAATGCCCTGGGGGCAAAATGCGACGGTGAGCTATAACACTACGTTTGAACGCCACAACAATTCACAAAGTATGACATATTCCCAACGGCTTAATTCGCATGACAACTATCAGATTACAGCGGGTCATAACCGTTGGGGAGCGGATATAAATGGATATTACAGTCATGAAGCAGATGCAGCGCGCATTACGGCTAACGCAGCATGGAGGGAGAGCAGCTTCACCGCTTTAGGCATGACTGCACAGGGTGGCATAACGCTGACAACAGAAGGCGGGGCACTACATCGGGTAAATACCAGTGGTGGTACCAGATTATTACTGGATACCGGAGGTGTGGCGGGAGTTCCTGTGCGTGGCTATGGCAGTACGGTAAGAACAAACGTTTTTGGCAAAGCCGTAGTAGGTGATGTGAATAGTTATTATCGCAGCCGGGCGAGCATAGATGTGACTAAGCTGGCAGATGATGCAGAAGCGGTCAGTTCAGTCGTTCAGGCCACCTTAACAGAAGGTGCCATCGGCTACCGGCGGTTTGACATCATTTCAGGCGCCAGGGCCATGGCAATCATTAAACTATCTAACGGTAGTGTTCCCCCATTTGGCGCCTCGGTATTTAACCGGCGCGAACAGGAAACGGGTCTGGTAAATGAGGGTGGAGCGGTTTACTTAAGTGGTATCAACGCCGGAGAAATCATGACAGTCCATTGGAATGGAAAGTCGCAGTGTGAGATCAAAATGCCAGCTTTATTGCCGGCTGATTTATTATCCAGCACGTTGTTGTTGCCCTGTGTGTCCTTGCTTGCGAAACAAAAGCTGAATTAGAAATCGCTAAATCAGAATAAAGTAATGAAGAACCTGTCTGTATTTACTGCCGGGAGCATAAAGGAAGATGAAGAAAGTATTGTTTAATATAGTTATAGCTATCAGCTGCCTGTCAGGGCTTTTCACGCAGGCCCAGGCTGCAATAGCACTTGACCGTACGCGTGTAGTTTTCGATGGAGATTTAAAATCTGTCAGTCTGGGGATAAGTAATCAAAATAAGCAGTTGCCTTATCTGGCACAGGCATGGTTGGAAAATGAACAGGGGCAAAAAATCCAGACCCCTTTTGTAGTACTCCCCCCACTACAGCGCGTTGAACCAGGCAAGTTCAGTCAAGTAAAAATAGAAGCATTGCCTGTGGTGAATCGCTTACCACAGGATCGGGAGACACTCTTTTACTTTAACCTGCGTGAAATACCGCCGAGAAACACACAGGAAAATATGTTACAGATTGCGCTCCAGACACGCATTAAATTTTTTTACCGCCCAAAGCAACTTAAAACAGACGATAATGCTGTGCCCTGACAGGAAAAGTTAACGCTTACCCGACAAGGAAATAAATACATTGTACACAATACGACCTCTTACTACGTAACCCTTGTCGATGGGAGCCGTAATAAGCATCTCAAAGGACCGGATGAATTTACTCCGTTGATGCTGGCACCCAATAGCAACGGCCAGTTAAATGTGGGAGCTGACAGCCTGGGAAACAGCCCGGTGCTGACTTACGTTGATGACTATGGTGGCCGGACACAGCTTACGTTTAAATATAGCGGGGGGCAATACCGCGTAGTATCAGATAAACAAGCCCGTTAAATATTATTATATAAGAGATTTCTGTTCTAGGAAGGAGGCAGGTATGCGTTGTACTAAAACTGTGCAGCAAAGCAAGGCGTCCCGTGGTTATCACTGCAAACTTATTGTTTTGACGTTACTGACTGCTGTTATGGTTCCAGCAGCTCATGCAATCGATTCCCAAAACGTCTGGGGAGCGAGTGGTACATTGCATATGCAGGGTTCAGTCATTACCAGCGCCTGTGGTCTGGAAATGGAGAGTACGCGACAGGAAATCTGGCTTGGAGAAACACCTACAGCAAGCTTTCAGCGGCCCGGTGACCAGGGAGTGCCGGTAACGTTTCAGCTACATCTGACAGATTGCCAGTCCACGGGTTCCACGAGTCGTGACATCATCAGCGGTGCGATGGACTGGAGTGATGTGCAGCCTTCAGTTTCGGCCGGATTTTATGCTGCTCACGATGCAGATACGCCCGCTTATATCCAGGTAACTGGTATAAAAGGAATGGCATTAAAACTTGAAGATAGCCGGGGCAAGACAGTGCCGATTGGTATCAGGAGCGCTCCTGTGCTGTTATCACCGGGTGATAATGTTCTGACTTATAAGCTGATTCCGGTAAGAACCGAAGCGTCGTTAAAAGCCGGATCTTACAGCGCGACAGTTAATTTCAGGCTGTTTTATGATTGAGCAAAGTGAGCCACTAACTTAGTCACATCACAAGCGTCCTGGTTCTCTTTCCAGGGAGGAAAAATGAAAAAAAATATTATCCTGGCTCTTTTATTATTTTTTATTTCCTATGATGCACTCGCCTATGTCTGCAGAACTATAAAAGATCAGAAAGAGTTCAAAAAAACAGGTCCGGTTGAATATACCCTCAGTGTTCCGTTAGACAGAAAGATTACCCCCGGCACAATGGTTTTTTTTGATTTGTCGAATTATTTTGAATGTATGAATGAGGAATCGTTTTTTTACGATGATTATATGGAGCTCGGTAGTAAAGGTATTACCACTATGTTACCCGATGATTTTGCTACGGGCGCAGTAATTAATGGCATCACCCGCACATTACCTGTGTCGGCTGGTATCAGTGTGTTCAAGCTCACTGATGGTAATTGGCATAATGTGGGCATTCAGGTCTACTATAAGCTTAAAAAATATCCAGGAAAGCTGGTGAAAATCGGCGCTGGAGAGACTATTGCCACGGTTTATCTTCACAAATACAGTATACCTGCGCAAGGCATAAGTGATTTCATCTGGAGATTAAAGGCAGATAATGACTCGATATACACTGCGGGCACATGTGAAATAAATCATGGCAATGATATCCATGTTGATTTTGGTTCAGTGCCTAACTGGCAACTGAGTTCTTCCAGTGAATCCAGTCTGTTGAGGCGCCGGGTTGAGGTCCCCTACAACTGCGAAAATCCGATTACCATGCCAGTCAGCATAACATTGTCCGCGCCGGCCCCTGGGTTTTCATCTGATATGATAAAACTAAGTGATCCGCAGTTAGGGGTGCAGATGTTTTATAAAGGACAAGCAATAAAGCCTGGTGACTCAATACGGACCAGTTTAGCTCAGGGTGTTGGAAGTGATATTTTTGAATTTGTTCTGGTAAAAAAGGAAGACGCAAAGATTAAACCAGGGCCATTTACAGGCAGTGCGGTTTTGGTGATGAGTGTTGTTTGAATAAAGGTTGTTAACCGATAATTCACAGCATGGTTTACCGGGAGGGGGGTATTGGCTGAAAGTAGCCGTTCCAGTGAAACACCTGCGATATTGTGTTTGTCATAGCGTTAGCACAACGCACTGCAACGGATGCAGTAAGCTAAGGCATGCTGCCTCTCCCTGAAGCGAAACCCAGCATCCCAGCTATTTTCCGGCAGACGGGATCACGGCAAATACTAAAACTCTGGTGAGCGTCTTCCATCATTTAGTAATCCCAGTCATCGGGGTTAATACCTTTCTCGCGCATGATGGCTTTGGCACCTTCCGGAATTTCGTCGCGGCGATCTTTATTTAAATCGATGTCATCTGGCAAAGGCTGGCCGGTAAAGGCGTGTAAAAAAGCCTCACAAAGCAGTTCACTGTTGGTGGCGTGACGCAGATTCCCCACCTGACGACGCGTGCGTTCATCCGTAAGGATCTTCAGGACGCTTAGTGGGATGGAAACGGTAATTTTTTTTACCTGTTCGCTTTTTTTACCATGTTCAGCATAGGGGCTGATATATTCGCCACTCCATTCAGCAGCCATGAGTTACCTTATCATTGTTGAGGTGAATAAGCCCTGATAATGATGAATCTTTTCGCACAAAATCAGGCGTCATTATGCCAAAAAAGTACTTTATTACAGAGGCTCAGAAAACGCTTAACTTATTTGGACCTGCCAGCATACATTTATTTGATTTTAAATACAAAAACCGCGATTAGATGACATTTTTTAATGCAGTGTCTGGTTTTCTGCGTCTCAAAAGTCAGGCCTTTGTGCCCTGTATAATCTGGCTCTGACAGAAACGTATTTGTCAGTGCACAGACAGTCGATCTGACATAATTTTAGCGATAAGTGAGGCAATGCTCAATCTATCCGCAAAGACATATAGATGTCCAGATGTGTTGACGTCCATTAATTGACTGTTTACTCTATATCTCTGTTTTTCTCTTATCGCGGAATGATAAGTAACATGACACACAAAATGGCGACTATAGCAGCGCGTGGTGGTTTAAATGATGATGAACAGTATGGCTGTGTTGCGCCTCCTGTCTATCTGTCATCAACGTACAACTTTGTTGGTTTCGATCAGCCGAGAGCGCATGATTACTCCCGTCGCGGCAACCCCGGCCGTGATTTGGTACAACAGACACTGGCTGAGCTCGAAGGTGGAGCGGGAGCGGTCATGACCAGTAGTGGCATGTCGGCTATTCACCTTCTTTGCACAGTACTATTGCAGCCCGGCGATCTGCTGGTGGCCCCACATGACTGCTACGGCGGCAGCTATCGCCTGTTCGACAGCCAGAGCAAACGGGGAGCTTATCGAGTTTTATTTGTCGATCAAGGTGATGCAGCGTCATTGTCTGCCGCACTGGCGCAAAAGCCAAAACTGGTATTGATTGAAACGCCAAGCAATCCGCTATTGCGCGTTGTGGATATTGCCGGAATTTGTCAGGCAGCCAGGGACAATGGCGCGCTGTCAGTGGCAGATAATACCTTTCTCAGCCCGGCACTACAAAATCCCATTGCATTGGGCGCGGATTTGGTTGTTCACTCCTGTACCAAATATCTTAATGGTCACTCCGACGTTGTTGCCGGTGCTGTAGTTGCAAGGGATCACGAGCTCGCTGCTGATTTAGGGTGGTGGGCCAACAATATTGGTGTGACTGGCTCAGCCTTCGACAGTTATCTGCTACTGCGTGGCATGCGCACTCTTGGCCCCCGTATGGCAGTGGCGCAACGCAACGCGCTGGCATTGGTTGACTATCTAAAAACACAGCCATTAGTAAAAAAACTTTATCATCCCTCGTTGCCGGAAAATAGTGGCCATCTGTTCGCGGTACGTCAGCAAAAAGGATTCGGTGCTATGCTGAGTTTCGAACTGGATGGGGACAACAGCACGTTAAGGCGTTTTTTAGACGCGCTCGACCTTTTTACGTTGGCTGAGTCGTTAGGTGGCGTTGAAAGTTTAATTTCTCATACCGCTACTATGACCCATGCAGGCATGTCTCCCGAGGGGCGTCAGGCTGCGGGAATTTCAGAATCGTTATTGCGTATTTCAATGGGCATCGAAGATCAGGAAGATTTAATTGCAGACATGGATAATGCCTTCCGTATAGCGGCTGAGAGGTAAAATAATGAGTTCGACTTTGGGGGTAGCGTCTGCCCGTCAGTTGCATAAATTTGGCGGCAGCAGCTTGGCTGATACTGCCTGTTATCAACGTGTGACGGGGATAATAGCTGAATACAGCCAGCCCGGTGATCTGGTAGTGGTCTCGGCAGCGGGGGATACTACAAATCAGTTGATAGAGTGGGTGACGCTAAGCCAGAATGACCGTCAGGCAGCCCGCCTGGTACAACAGAGTCTGTATACTTATCAGGCCGGACTCATAACTGATCTGTTGCCGAAAGTTATTGCTACCCCTCTAATCCGTAAACTTGCGGATGACTTTGAACGCCTGAGCGAGTTGCTGAATGCTGAAGCAAGCGATGTACTTTATGCTGAGGTTGTCGGCCATGGTGAGGTCTGGTCTGCCAGACTGATGGCGGCGCTATTAAATCAGCATAATCTGTTGGCAAATTGGCTGGATGCCCGTCAGTTTCTGAGAGCTGAACGAGCGGCACAGCCTCAGGTAGATGAAGAACAATCCAGACCAGCATTGCAGGAGCTGCTTGCACGCTATCCCTCTCATCGGCTGGTTATCACCGGATTCATCAGCAGCAATGCCCTTGGTCAGACGGTGTTGTTAGGGCGTAATGGCAGCGACTACTCCGCTACCCAAATTGGTGCACTGGCTGGTGTTTCTGACGTGACTATCTGGAGTGATGTAGCCGGTGTATACAGTGCAGACCCCCGCAAAGTCAGTGATGCCTGTTTACTGCCTCTGCTACGACTGGATGAGTCCAGTGAGCTGGCTCGCCTCGCAGCCCCGGTTTTACACACCCGCACTCTGCAACCCATATCTGCCAGTAATATTAACCTGCAATTGCGCTGTAGTTATCAGCCCCTCCAGGGTTCCACCCGAATTGAGCGTGTACTGGCGTCAGGGACTGGTGCACGCATTGTTACCAGCCACGATAATGTCTGTCTGCTTGTTTTCCAGGTGCCGACGCATCATCACTTTAATGAATTCTGTCAGGAGCTGGAGATGCGGCTAAAACGTGTTCAGCTCTGTCCGCTGGCCACGAGTTTTCATTCAGATCGACATTTAATTCAGTTGTGCTACACCACTGAAGTAGTCAGCAGTGTCATGAACTTTCTTGAGGAAGCGGGTTTTTCCAGCCAGATACAGCAGCGTGAGGGATTATCACTTGTGGCGCTGGTTGGTGCGGGTGTCAGCCGTAATCCGCTGCACTGCCAGCGTTTCTGGCAGCAAATTAATGATCAGCCGGTCGAATTTGTCTGGCAGTCAGAGCAAGAGATAAGCCTGGTCGCTGTATTGCGTATTCGGTCGACTGACAATCTGGTACAGGGCCTTCATCAGTCGATTTTTCGCGCTGAGAAATGCATTGGTCTGATGCTGTTTGGCAAAGGCAACATCGGTTCGAGCTGGCTTGAGCTGTTTGCTCGCGAACAGCAGACGCTCTCGGCACGAAGCGGGTTTGAGTTTGTCTTGGCTGGTGTGGCTGATAGCCGTCGTAGTCTGTTAGATAACAATGGGCTGGATGCCAGTCGTGTTCTGGCTTTTTTTGATGATGAAGCGCAGGAACGGGATGACGAATCGTTGCTTCTCTGGATGCAGGAACATCCGTTTGATGATTTAGTGGTGCTGGACCTTACTGCCAGCGACACGATGACCAGTAAATATCTTTATTTTGCCAGTTATGGTTTCCATGTTATCAGCGCCAATAAGGCTGCTGGTGCATCGGCAGGTGATTGCTACCGTCAGGTGCGGGATGCTTTTGCTAAAACAGGTCGCCACTGGTTATATAACGCTACCGTTGGGGCGGGGCTGCCGGTTAATCACGCGATCAGAGATTTGCGCGAGAGTGGCGACATCATTTTGTCAATCAGCGGTATCTTTTCGGGCACGCTATCCTGGTTGTTTCTGCAATACGACGGCACAGTCCCCTTTACTGACCTGCTAAATCAGGCCTGGCAGCAGGGGCTGACTGAGCCAGATCCGCGAGCAGACCTCAGTGGGCAGGATGTCATGCGCAAGCTGATTATCCTGATAAGAGAGGCTGGCTATGATATTGAACCCAACCAGGTCAGAGTAGAGTCGCTGGTGCCGCCTAAATATCACAACGGATCAGTTGATCACTTTTTCTGTCATGGAGAAACGCTCAACAAAAATATGCAACAGCGTTTCATGGCAGCACAGGAAATGGGGTTACTGTTGCGCTATGTAGCGCGTTTTGATGCCAGCGGTAAGGCGCGGGTTGGCGTTGAAGCTGTGCGCCCTGACCATCCGCTGGCCTCACTTCTGCCCTGTGACAATGTGTTTGCTATCGAGAGTCGCTGGTATCGGGATAATCCTCTGGTCATACGCGGACCGGGTGCCGGTCGTGATGTTACAGCTGGTGCTATCCAGTCAGATCTTAACCGGCTAGCGCAGTTACTGTAACCGGCCGCTCACTACATATGGCGCGTGAGTAATGATTATCAATTTTGTGCTCACGTTCAGGATTTTCCCGCTGTTCGGCTACGATTTGGTTGACGGGATGTTAATAAATTGTCATTCTGAAAAAACGGACGTCTAAACGTATAGACGTTCATTAACGGTGTGCTGTTTTACGTTTAGTGAAATGAGGTGAAGAATTATGAGTTTCTTCCATGCTAACCAGCGTGATGCGCTTAATCAGAGCCTTGCTGAGCTGGGTGGGCGCTTTAATGTCTCTTTTGAGTTTTTCCCACCCCGCACCGAAGAGATGGAAGAGACTTTATGGCGGTCCATCGACAGGTTAGGCAGCCTTAAACCTACTTTTTTTTCAGTTACCTATGGTGCAAACTCCGGTGAGCGCGATCGTACTCACAGTATCATCAAAGCTATCAAAGAACGTACGGGCCTTAAAGCTGCACCCCATCTGACCTGCATTGATGCCAGCCGTGAGGAACTCACCACTATCGCCCGTGATTACTGGGATAATGGTATTCGTGATATTGTCGCCCTGCGCGGGGATCTGCCTGAGGGAAGTGGTAAGCCAGAAATGTATGCAGCCGATTTAGTATCGCTGCTGAAGGAGACGGGTGACTTTGATATTTCAGTTGCGGCTTATCCTGAGGTTCATCCGGAAGCGTCGAGCGCACAGGCTGATTTGATAAATCTAAAACGCAAAGTCGATGCCGGCGCAAATCGTGCAATCACCCAGTTTTTCTTTGATGTGGAAAGCTATCTGCGTTTTCGCGATCGCTGTGTAGCGGCGGGTATTTCTGTAGAGATTGTGCCAGGCATTCTGCCAGTCTCTAACTTTAAACAGCTACAGCGTTTCGCAGCGTTAACCAATGTACGTGTGCCGGGCTGGATGAATACGATGTTCGCCGGACTGGACGACGATCCAGAGACCCGCAAAATGGTGGGGGCAAACATTGCGATGGATATGGTAAAGATTCTTAGCCGGGAGGGAGTAAAAGATTTCCACTTCTACACCCTTAACCGGGCCGACATGAGCTATGCCATCTGCCACACGCTTGGCGTTTAGCTGGGGTGTTGCCGTTTGCCGTGTTACACCATGTGAATCACGGCGACTGTCGCGCCCGATGGGTGCTATACGACTCAACGCACGGGCTGGAATAACCAATGTGCCGGGTTTGTTGCTTTGAAAGCCTGGCCAGCAAAGCAAGCACTTGCAGCATCAGCCTGTATTACGCATGCCTGCCGCTATACCAGCAATAGTAACCATCAATGCCTGCTCAATGCGGGGGTCCGATTTATCTTTTTGTGCCTGCTCCCCCCGCGAACGATGAAGCAATTCCGCCTGGAGAACATTGAGGGGGTCAGTATAGATGTTACGCAGTGCTATCGACTCAGCAATCCATGGCTGGTCTGCCATCAGGTGAGGATCGCTAGAAATGGACAATACCGTTTTGATATCCATTTCCAGCCGGTGCCGCAGTTCTGCTCCCAGCGGCCATAATTCAGTCGCAACCAGACGCTGATCGTAGTACTCAGCGAGCCATAAATCTGTTTTTGAAAAAACCATCTCCAGCATCTTTATCCGGTTAGAGAAGAAAGGCCAGTGATGAAACATAGTTTTTAGCAGATCGTGATGACCCTGATTGATAACCTGCTGTAAACCGGCGCCTGCTCCCAGCCAGGCGGGCAACATCAGACGGTTTTGTGTCCAGGCGAAAATCCAGGGGATAGCCCGCAGCGATCCGACGTCGCCTTTTGGATGGCGTTTTGCAGGACGTGAACCAAGCGGCAGTCTGTCTAACTCCTGTTCTGGCGTTGCAGCACGGAAATAGGGGACAAATTCGTGGTTTTCACGTACATAGCTGCGATATTTATTGCAGGAAATACGGGAGAGTTCGTCCATAATATCGCGCCACTTTTGTTGAGGTTCGGGCGGTGGCATCAGGTTAGCCTGCAAAACTGCCCCGGTATACAGTGACAAACTCTCAGTAGTCACCTCTGGCAGACCATACTTAAAGCGGATCATCTCCCCCTGTTCGGTCACGCGCAGACCCCCTTTGAGGCTGCCTGGAGGTTGTGACATCAGCGCGGCTTTTGCAGGCGCACCACCGCGGCCAATGGTACCACCGCGACCATGAAAAAGCGTCAGTGCGATACCTGCTTTTTCACAGGTTTTAATCAGCGCATCCTGAGCCTGGTATTGTGCCCATGAGGCGGCCATTACACCAGCATCCTTTGCTGAATCAGAGTAGCCAATCATGACCATCTGTTTGCTCTGGATGACACCCCGATACCAGTCGATATTAAGTAACTGCTGCATTACCTTATTGGCGTTATTAAGATCATCAAGTGTTTCGAACAATGGCACCACTGGAAGAGCAGACTTCATATCCGCCTCTTTTAACAGCAGATGGACAGCCAGCACATCAGACGGATTTTTTGCCATCGAGATAACATAGGTGGCAACAGAATCCTGCGGAGCTTTGACGATCACCCGGCAGGTATTCAGCACTTCCTGGGTATCTGCATCTGGCATCCACCGACGAGGCAGAAGCGGGCGCTTAGAATTCAGCTCCCGAATAAGAAAGGTTTGTTTGTCCGTTTCAGACCAGCTTTGATAATCACCAAGCCCAAGAAAGCGGGTAATTTCTGATATGGCTTTGGTATGGCGGGAGCTCTCCTGACGAATGTCAAGTCTGACCAGAGCAATACCGAAGCATTTAACGCGGCGCAGCGTGTCGAGCAACAGCCCGTTAGCAATTATACCCATGCCGCAGGTTTGTAGTGACTGATAGCAGGTGTAGAGCGGTTGCCAGAGCTGATCGTCAGAGGTTATCAGCCCGGCAGGCGGTGGCAGAGGTTCTCCTTTGAGCTGCCGTTCTATCCATGTCTGGGTGATTAATAGCTGGGAACGCAGACATTTCAGGACTTCACGATAGGGCTCCGCGGCATCTGGTTTGCCACATAGTTCGCGCAGCCGGGGAGTGCATTCCGACATCGACAATTCAGATATTAGTGTACCGATGTCGCGCAGAAAGAGATCGATAGCCTTCCAGCGGCTCAGTTGCAACACCTGTTGTGTGATATCAGCGGTAACGTTGGGGTTGCCATCACGGTCCCCGCCCATCCAGGAGCTGAACCGGACAGGAACAAAATCAATCGGCAGGGTATAGTTAAATATAGCCTCAACTTGAATAGTCAGTTCCCGCAAAAAGTCAGATACGCCCTGCCATAAACTGTTCTCCACTACCGCAAATCCCCATTTAGCTTCATCGACGGGGGTCGGGCGATATTTGCGAATCTCGTCGGTATGCCAGGCCTGCGCGATAAGCTGGCGCAGCCGGCGCATGATCAAATGACGATCATGATCAGAAATATCCTGCTCGAGGTGTTCGAGGCAGGTATTTACCTCGACCAGTTTATGTATAAGCGTTCGCCGGGTAATTTCGGTGGGATGGGCTGTTAGTACCAGATCCAGCGATAACGATTCAATTGCACTGTGTATCGCTTTTTCATTTAATTCGGGTTGTTTTTTCAGATGTTCCAGCATCTTTTTCAGCATATCCGGCTGCCAGACACCATTTTTACGCGAAATAGTGTGGAACTGCTCGGCTGCATTGGCCAGGTTAAGAAACTGACTGAATGCCCGCGCGACTGGTAACAGCTGATCATTAGACAGGTTTTGTAGTGTCGCCAGCAGGTAGTGACGATCAGCTGTATTTCCGGCCCGGGAAGACTTGGATAACTTACGGATAGTTTCTACCTGATCAAGAATACCTTCTCCCAGTGCCTCTTTAATTGTATCTCCAAGCAGCTTGCCCAGCATACTGATATTACTTTTTAGAGCAGAATAGTGTTTTTTCATTGGCCCTGAATCCCTCCTGGTGTGTGTTCACCTATTATGTTTCATGGGGTGTGGTCCTGTTTGTCATCCGGCTTTAGTTATGCAGCAGATTTGTTAATCAACCGGAATAATTGATAACTGTATTATCATTATTTTTAAATATTTTTTAGATGATGACGACACAAAAAGTAATTTTTACCGCTACAAAATTATTCTGTTACAAGGTGGTTAATGCTTACTGTCTGATAGTACTCCACCGGCGGTTGTTAATAGCAAAAATGGTGAATCAGATTGTGAATCACCTCGCGCGTTGGTTTGATCATAGAGGTATCTATATATTCATCTGGCTGATGTGCTTGGTTAATGGAGCCGGGGCCTAATACCAGTGTCGGGCAAAGCTGATTAATGAAAGGAGCCTCAGTGCAGTAATTAACTACTCCTGCTTCTGTCCCTACTAATTTTTCAATGTCTTTCACCAGATTATGATCGGGCGGACACTGATAGCCGGGGATGGGGGGATGTAACTCAGTGACTGTCAGACGGCCAGGCCAGCGCTCACTAACGGGGGCCAGCGTTTCATTTAATAGCGCGTTCAGACCATCCAACGACAACCCCGGTAACGGGCGAATATCCATATGAAGTTCGCAGCAGGCACAGATGCGATTGGCAGAGTCACCCCCATGAATATAACCAAAGTTCATTGTCGGATAGGGGATAGCAAAACCATCGTGATGCCAGGAGGTTTTGAGTTTACTGCGTAGTGTCTTCAGATGGCTTATGACATCAAACATCAGTTCAATAGCATTAACACCACGCGCCGGATCGCTGGAGTGGCCAGACTGCCCCTGGATGCGAATGGCTTGTGACAGGTGGCCTTTATGCGCACGCACTGGCTTGAGTGAGGTAGGTTCACCGATTATCGCACAGTCAGGGCGGATGGTGGTATTCTGAGCAAAGTATCTTGCGCCAGCCATGGTTGTTTCTTCATCTGCAGTTGCCAGAATATAAAGTGGCTTCTTTAGTCTGGCTACATCGATGTCACGCAAGGTATCAATGATAAAAGCAAAGAAACCTTTCATATCAGCAGTACCAAGGCCATACAGCTTATTATCGTGTTCGGTTAGCGTAAAAGGATCGCGACTCCAGCGCCCATCATCAAAGGGGACGGTGTCTGTATGACCAGCCAGTAACAGACCGCCTTCACTGCTGGTGGTTTTTGCCAGCAGGTTGAATTTATGATTTGTGCCAGCGACGGGCTGAATATCGACCATCAGGCCAAGATCGCGTAACCAGTCCGCAAGCAGATTGATCACTTTTTCGTTGCTTTGATCAAGTGTGCTTTCGGTGCTACTGATGGAAGGGGCAGCTATCAGAGCACGATAAAGTTCGATAAAAACAGGTATTTTTGTCTTCACTGTTGACATTCCTTACATTAGGATAGTATCAATATTCATGCAAAATAATTGAATAAAAATACATTTAGTGGATGTAAATGGGAAACGCATTTCTAACACAGTACTCTTAAAAATATAGTGGGGGTCAGGGGTACAGACGATAAGCTGACCGCCCACGACCCGATAAAAGGTATCGAGTTTGATGTTGAATACATTAATTATTGGCGCCAGCGGTTATGCTGGTATGGAGCTAACAATCCGCCTTAACCGGCATCCAAAAGTGAATATAACTGCACTGACTGTATCAGCGCAAAGTCCGGATGCCGGAAAATTACTTTCTGAGTTATATCCGCAACTCAAAGGGGTAGTGGATCTGCCACTTGAGCCATTAACTGATGCTAGCGATTTTGTGGATAAAACAGATGTTGTATTTCTTGCCACTGCACATGAAGTCAGCCATGCGCTGGCGCCGATATTTCTGCAAGCGGGCTGTATGGTCATTGATCTTTCAGGGGCGTTCCGGGTTAACCAGTCTGGCTTTTATGAGCGTTTTTATGGTTTCAGCCATCAGTATCCTGAGTGGCTTAGTGAGGCAGTATACGGCCTTGCTGAATGGAATCATCAGCAGATAAAACACGCAAAGTTAATTGCCGTGCCGGGCTGTTACCCTACTGCCGCACAACTAGCACTAAGACCAATACTCGAAGCTGGGCTCCTTGACGAGACACAATGGCCGGTGATCAACGCCGTCAGTGGTGCTAGCGGGGCTGGGCGTAAAGCTAACATCACTACTAGTTTTTGTGAAGTAAGTTTAAAACCCTATGGCATATTTAACCATCGCCATCAGCCAGAGATAGCTTTTCATCTCGGCATACCGGTTATTTTTACCCCGCATTTAGGTAATTTTCCGCGGGGTATTCTGGAAACAATCACCTGTCGTCTGAGAGAGGATGCCGACCATCATGATGTTGCCAGCGCTTTCAATGAAGCCTATCACAACCAGCCACTGGTGCGCCTTTATGACCAAGGCACTCCGTCAATTAACGCCGTGGCCGGGTTGCCCTGGTGCGACATTGGTTTTACTGTTCAAAATCAGCACCTGATCGTAGTTGCAGCCGAGGATAATCTGCTAAAGGGTGCCGCCTCTCAGGCGGTGCAATGTTTTAACCTTCGCTTTGGTTTTGCACAAACCGAGTCCCTGATTTAAGCATGGTGGTCTGATTATGGGTACGCCTCTGATTATTAAACTGGGTGGTATGGTAATTGACAGCGAGGAGGCCTTGACACAGTTATTCACTGCGCTGGCACGTTATCGTTTGGATCATTCCCGCCCGGTTGTTATCGTCCATGGTGGCGGCTGTATGGTGGATCAGTTGTTACAAAAACTCTCGCTGCCGATAGAAAAGAGAAATGGTCTGCGTATTACGCCAGGTGAACAGATAGAGATTATCACCGGCGTACTGGCCGGAACAGCCAATAAAAAGCTACTGGCATCGGCAAAAAAGCAGGGTATCAGTAGTATTGGCCTTTGCCTTGGTGATGGTGACAGTCTTCAGGTTGAATCACTGGATGCTGAATTAGGTCATGTAGGGCATGCTATTCCGGGTAATCCTGCTCTGATCAACTGGCTGATGGCACAGGGGTACCTGCTAGTGATCAGTTCAATTGGCATTACCGATAATGGCCTGTTGATGAACGTGAATGCCGACCTGGCCGCCACTGCACTGGCTGCCATGCTGAACGCTGACCTGGTGTTACTCTCCGACGTCAGCGGTATTCTGGATGCAAATAAGCAGCTCATCCGGGAGATAAGCGCATCAGGCGCCAGGCAGCTAATTAGCGGTGGGGTTATTACCGACGGTATGATAGTTAAAGTGAACGCGGCACTGGATGCAGCACGCACGCTTGGGCGGCCGGTGGACATCGCCAGCTGGCGTCATGCTGAAAAGTTGCCGGAATTATTTGATGGTGTGCCAATTGGCACTCGCATTCTGGCCTGATTTTTAATGGGTGGAATGGCTCGGGAAAAGATGCCGAAAACTCCTGTTTTTATCGCATTTCCCTGCCCCGAAACAAGCTACGACAAAGCCGGTTTGCCCGGTGGCGAGTAACCCCGTACTGATGTGGCAGAATGGCTATGCACGGTGCGAATCACAGGAAATGAAGATATGCAAACTCAAGATATTAAAAAAATCGTTCTCGCCTACTCAGGGGGGCTGGATACCTCCGCAATCATACCGTGGTTAAAAGAGAACTATGGCGGTTGTGAAGTCATCGCTTTTGTTGCCGATGTTGGTCAGGATCGGCAGGAGTTAACAGGCATTGAGCAAAAAGCGCTCCAGTCGGGTGCATCGGAATGTCATGTAGTCGATTTGCGGGAAATATTTATCCGCGATTATGTCTTTCCGGTGCTGAAAACGGGGGCGCTATATGAGGGCACCTATTTACTAGGCACTGCGATGGCGCGGCCAATTATCGCTAAGGCACAGGTTGAACTCGCTTTAAAAACAGGGGCAGATGCACTATGCCACGGCGCAACGGGTAAGGGCAATGATCAGGTACGCTTTGAATCCACCTATAGTGCGCTGGCACCGCATCTAAAAGTGGTGGCCCCGTGGCGGGAATGGAATTTGCGCTCGCGTGAGGTGCTGCTGGATTATTTAAAACAACGCAATATTCCCACAACCGCATCACTGGAGAAGATCTACAGTCGTGATGAAAATGCCTGGCACATCTCTACTGAAGGCGGCGTGCTGGAGAGCCCTAATAACCCCAGTAACAAAGATTGCTGGGTATGGACAGCAGATCCCACTGATGCTCCGGATAAGCCGGAACAGGTTACGGTGCAGGTAGGGAAGGGAGAAGTTATTGCTGTCAACGGTGAAGCGCTGAGCCCGTACCGCTGTCTGGAAAAATTAAACGAGCTGGGCGCAAGACACGGTATTGGGCGTATCGATATTGTTGAAAACCGGCTGGTTGGCATGAAATCACGAGGCTGTTATGAAACGCCTGGCGGTACCATTATGATGGCAGCTTTGCGTGCGGCAGAACAACTAGTTCTGGATCGGGACAGTTTTAAATGGCGGCAGCAGTTAGGGCTGGAGATGTCTTATGTGGTATACGATGGTCGCTGGTTCACGCCAATCCGCCGTTCGCTACAGGCTGCTGCGGAATCACTGGCAGAGAGTGTTAATGGGGCAGTGGTGCTGTCGCTCTGCAAAGGCCAGGTGAACGCTATTCAGAAAACCTCCCCTGACAGCCTCTACTCTGAAGCATTTGCGACTTTTGGTGAAGATGAAGTTTACGATCATAGCCACGCAGGGGGCTTTATTCGTCTGTTTTCACTTTCTTCACGCATTCGCGCGCTGCAAAATGAAAAGCGTTAATTTTCAGGCAGGGGCGTACGCTCTCAGAACAGAACACGGAGTATAGCAATGGCACTTTGGGGTGGGCGATTTATACAGTCAGTCGACGGGCGTTTCAAACAGTTCAACGACTCGCTGCGTTTTGATTACCGGCTGGCAGAGCAGGATATCATTGGCTCTATAGCCTGGTCGAAGGCACTGGTTACGGTTAATGTACTGACGGAGCAGGAGCAGCAGCAGCTTGAGCGCGCCCTGACCACTCTGCTGGAAGAAGTGAGGGCTAATCCGGTAATCATGCTTGAGAGTGATGCTGAAGATATACACAGCTGGGTTGAGGGAAAACTGATTGATAGCGTGGGCGACCTCGGAAAAAAGCTGCATACCGGCCGTAGTCGCAACGATCAGGTAGCAACCGATCTTAAACTGTGGTGTAAGCAGCAAAGCGTTGCAGTACTGTCTGCTATTCGTAACCTGCAACGTGCGCTGATTGAACTGGCAGAAGCGAATCAGGATGCCGTCATGCCCGGCTATACTCACCTGCAACGTGCGCAGCCAGTGACGTTTGCCCACTGGTGTCTGGCGTATGTCGAGATGATGGCACGCGATGAAAGTCGTCTTCAGGACACGCTGAAACGATTGGATGTCTGTCCGCTTGGTTGTGGAGCGCTGGCGGGTACGGCTTATCAAATTGATCGTGATGAGCTGGCCGGGTGGCTGGGTTTTGCAGAGAGCACTCGTAATAGTCTCGATAGTGTTTCTGATCGGGATCACGTGCTGGAGCTGCTCTCTGATGCTTCAATCAGTATGGTTCATCTCTCCCGTTTTGCAGAAGATCTGATTTTCTTTAACACGGGTGAAGCGGGGTTTATCGAACTATCTGATAGTGTCACGTCCGGTTCTTCTCTCATGCCGCAAAAAAAGAATCCTGATGCACTCGAACTGATTCGTGGCAAGTGTGGGCGTGTGCAGGGAGCGCTGACCTCGATGATGATGACTTTAAAAGGTCTGCCACTGGCCTACAATAAGGATATGCAGGAGGATAAGGAAGGGCTTTTTGATGCGCTTGATACTTGGATAAACTGCCTGCATATGGCACAAAACGTGGTGAGCAGCCTTGAAGTAAAACGCCCCCGTTGTCAGCAGGCGTCAGAGCAGGGCTATGCCAATGCTACCGAGCTGGCCGATTATCTGGTCGTCAAAGGGGTACCCTTTCGGGAAGCACACCATATTGTTGGCCAGATAGTGATGGAGGCTATTAGCCAGAGTGTCGCACTTGATGCCCTGAATCTTGAGACATTAAAGCGATTCAGCCCGGTGATAGGTGAGGATGTCTGGCCTGTTCTGATGTTACGCTCTTGTCTGGAGAAGCGTAACGCTAAAGGTGGCGTTTCTGCCCGTCAGGTAGCGCAGGCTATCGTTAACGCTAAGCAACAATTAGCCGCAAAAGCGTGAGCATTTGTTGTTCACTGTCTGATGACCGCGATGCAGAGCTTTGCGTTTTCGGGAGTAAGTGAAAATTCGGCTGACGATCATAGAGAGTATAATTAATACAGCAGCAAGTTTTGGGTCGATAACAGTTCATCTGTCGCCATTCTTGCTATTTACCCGGGCAGATCAGCAAACCGATGCTGCGTCACCCCCGACCACCCAAATAAATAGATTGTCGAATGTTGATAGGAACCACCACAGGTTGTTATCCTCATCTATTGCTATGGACTATCGGTTAAGGAGAAATATGTGAACATTCGGGATCTGGAGTATTTAGTGTCACTGGCAGAACACCGTCATTTTCGTCATGCTGCCGAAGCGTGTTATGTGAGTCAGCCTACACTAAGTGGTCAAATTAGAAAGCTGGAAGATGAGCTGGGCGTCATGCTACTGGAGCGCACCAGTCGTAACGTGTTGTTCACTCAGGCGGGACTTTTGCTGGTGCAGCAGGCTCGCACAGTGCTGCGTGAGGTAAAAGTCCTCAGGGAGATGGCCTGCCAGCAAGGTGACACCATGGCAGGCCCTTTACATGTTGGTCTGATTCCTACAGTAGGGCCGTATTTGCTGCCTCAGATCATCCCTGCGCTCCACAATTTGTTTCCAAAACTGGAGATGTATCTGTATGAAGCGCAGACAAGGGAGCTGTTATCCAGGCTTGACGATGGCAAACTGGATTGCGCCATTCTGGCCCAGGTCAGAGAGACTCAGGAGTTTATAGAGATTCCGTTGTTCGACGAACCGATGAAACTGGCAATTTACCAGGGCCATCCTCTGGAATCTCGTGAAAGTATCGAGATGTCTGAATTGAAAGGTGAAAAATTGTTGATGCTGGAAGATGGCCATTGTCTGCGCGAACAGGCGATGGGTTTCTGTTTTCAGGCGGGCGCAGAAGAGGATACTCACTTCCGTGCCACGAGCCTGGAAACGTTACGTAATATGGTATCCGCTGGCAGCGGAATAACATTGTTGCCTTTGCTGGCAATACCTCATGAGAGGGTTCGCGATGGCATCTGTTACCTTGATTGTTACAATCCTGAGCCTCAGCGCACTATTGTTTTGATTTACCGCCCCGGTTCTACATTACGCAATCGCTATGAACAACTGGCGGCAGAGATTAAAAATCATATGCAAAAATTACTCAAAAAAGGCGATTCAGGCCATTGAGCGCGGCTACCCGATAAGCCTCTGCCATAGTGGGGTAGTTGAAGGTGGTATTGACAAAATACTCAATGGTATTACCCCCGTTTTTTTGTTCCATGATCGCCTGGCCGATGTGAATAATCTCTGCGGCACGTTCACCGAAGCAGTGAATGCCCAGAATCTCTTTTGTCTCACGATGAAAAAGAATTTTCAGGCTGCCAATGTTCATTCCAACAATCTGGGCGCGTGCAAGATGCTTAAATTGCGCGCGCCCGACTTCATAAGGCACTTTCATTGCCGTTAGCTGTTGTTCCGTCTTCCCCACAGAGCTGATTTCCGGAATTGTGTAAATGCCGGTTGGGATATCCTCAATCAGATGAGCGGTAGCTTCACCTTTAATGATAGCCTGTGCAGCTATACGTCCCTGGTCATAAGCGGCCGATGCCAGGCTGGGATAGCCGATGACATCCCCAACGGCATAGATATGCGGTAGTGCTGTCTGATACATGCTGTTTACTTTCAGCAAACCACGGTTGTCTGCTTCAAGCCCCACTTTTTCAAGCCCCAAAGTATCTGTATTACCGCTTCTCCCGTTGGCATAAAGAAGACAGTCGGCTTTAATTTTCTTGCTGGATTTCAGATGGACGACAACGCCATCTTCCATACCTTCAATTTTTTCAAACTCTTCATTGTGGCGGATAACTACGCCACTGGATGAGAAATGGTATGAGAGGGAGTCAGACATCTCCTGATCAAGAAAGGCGAGCAGGCGGTCGCGAGTATCAATTAAATCGACTTTGGTATTCAGCCCCCGAAAAATGGAGGCATATTCGCAGCCAATCACCCCGGCGCCATAAATAATGACATGGGCAGGCTCGTAATGAAGCCTGAGAATTGAATCACTGTCATAGATGCGCGGATGAGTAAAATCGACTTCTGTGGGGTGATAAGGGCGTGAACCACAGGCAATAACAAATTTTTCTGCGGTCAGCTGTTCGATACTGCCGTCGTGGGATGTAATTTCAATAGTATTGGTGTCAACGAACGTAGCATGACCCTGAGCCACCGGGCAGCGGTTACGTTCATAAAAACTCTCGCGCAACCGGGTTTGTTGGTTAATAACGTTTTCGGTATGATTAAGAATATTGGCGAACGATGAACGTAACAGCCGGGAATGATCGCTATATAACGGGTTCTGATTAAATTCAATAGTTCGTGCAACAGCGTGACGAAGCGCTTTTGAGGGGATGGTCCCCCAGTGGGTACAGCCGCCACCGATGTTGTGATAACGCTCTATTACGGCAACGTTTGCACCTTGTTTGGCCAGACCCATCGCAGCACCTTCGCCACCTGGCCCGGAGCCTATGATGATGACGTCGTAATCATAACTGTGTGGCATAGGTATTCTCATTTAATATAGTCTGTTTACGAAAGTCTAACATCTGGTCGGTAACTTCCCAATGTTAATCCCTCAACATCAGGCAGTTTGATCATGTCAACAGGCAGTATCGATTGACAATGACTGGTGGAGTTGTAAATTCAGAATTTTGATGCAGTGCAGAAATGAAGACTAAAACAGGCATAAATATTGGCATCAGGGCCCAGCAGAAGGAACGCACAAGACGCTCACTCATTAACGCTGCATTCAGTCAGCTTAGTGCTGAACGTAGTTTTTCTAATCTGAGTTTGCGGGAAGTTGCTCGTGAGGCTGGAATCGCACCAACATCGTTTTACCGCCATTTTCGCGATGTTGACGAATTAGGATTGACGATGGTTGATGAAAGCGGTTTGATGTTACGACAACTGATGCGTAAGGCCCGTCAACGTATCGCCAGGGGCGGTAGTGTTATTAAAACCTCAGTCACTACTTTTATGGAATTCATTGGCAGTAATCCCAATGCGTTCCGTTTGTTGTTGCGGGAGCGTTCGGGGACATCGTCGGCATTCCGTGCTGCCGTCGCCCGTGAGATCCAGCATTTTATCGCGGAACTGGCCGATTATCTTGAACAGGGTAATACCATGCCGCGTAGTTTTATTGAAGCACAGGCAGAAGCAATGGTTATTATCGTATTTAATGCGGGAGCGGACGCTCTGGATATTGATAAGGTTCAACGGCGACTGCTGGAAGAGCGTTTAATATTGCAACTGCGTATGATAGCCAAAGGGGCTTACTACTGGTATCGCCGGGAGCAGGAGCGGTTAGCTGGCATCCAGGTTTAAACTTTATCTTTTAAAAAAGGCAAAAATAATGAAATTAGCGGCTAGATTAGATAAAGGGGCGCTGTTATTGACATTCCTGATCGGGCTCTCTGTTAAGGGGTCGTATTCGGTGTTATTCAGTGCTCCGGTTTCTTTTTCTCTGTTTCCCCTTATCGCACTTGGGTTGTCAGTATGGTCGTTACAACAACGCTGGCTGAGTGGTGCTGTGCCGGAGGGAATGCCCTCGCTCTTTGTTGCAGTTATCCTGTCAGGTGTTTTTCTCTACAGCTCGATTGAGCGAGTCGCACATCCGGAAATCGGTTCTAACTTTGTCCCCACTGTCCTGATGGTGGCGCTGATATTCTGGATTGGGGTGAAAATTAAGAGGTGTAACCCGCTATAGCGGAGGCATACAGGGCATACAGTTGTGCTCGTGTGAGAGACTGAACCGCAGCGGTCGAAACTAAGCAGGGCGGATGTCTGGTTTTGCAGGCGGTGGAGCATTTAAGCGGACTGATAGCCAGCGTGGCTCTTTCACAGCAGAGAAAACTGCGGCTATGGTGAAATTCAGCGCAAACCTCGCCTATCAAAAAAGCAATCATTCAACCCGCCCCATTTGTGGACAAATCTAATCACCACATTGTCTTAGCAACGATGGTCAAGCCCTGAACCAACTAATTGTTTCTGAATCTATTCACCAATATCATCATGGCCCTGTTCAAATTCCCACTGGATATTGTATTTATCGATGAAGTAGAAATAGCGTATTTTACTAATAATATGACATACTTTATGCTTCTCTTGTCTGTTAGCTTCAATTGTATTATCAAAAAATCTGAAATCATCCGGCGTGATTGTGCTGATATAGTGAGGATGATAGCGTTCATCGGTACTGATTAATCTGGTATCTTGACTGTTTTTGATGTGCTCAAAGGCTGACTCAATATCGCCGACTTTCAGGCAGATATGGCCTATTCCGCCGATATTATGTGTTTTTTTATCTATATTAATGGGTTTGCCAGCAGGGGTATGATACTCCATTAATTCAATGAAAATATTCGTTTGCGGTATTTCCAAAAAACAGATTGAGGGAGTAGTTATATCATAATAATAAAGAAAATCAGCTCTTTTGGAGGAACCATTATTCTTAAAATTTGGGAATAACTGGCATGGAATACAGTCAAATGAATTAATTTAGTATTCCATAACCCGATTAATATCATCAAAAAAATATGGCGGTAAACAGCATTTAAATATTTTGTTTTCTCCATTTAATCAAAAGCTGAAGACAAGCAGACCAGATAAAGAATGAAATTAGGTTAGTCAATAAATTAAAACTAATCAGGTAATTACTGTTAAGATCAACGATAGTACCGAATGCCAGATAATCGGTTATTGGTGTATAAATGAATAACAATAACGAAGATGAAACTAGGCTTGAAGCCAGAAAATTCATCTTTTTATATAAATAACTAAAAATATAGTAGTTAGCGAGCAGAGCTAGTAATATACCTGTCATATTGGCAAAATACATTCTGCCAAAATAGTAAGAGAGATTACTTAGCGAAGATGTTAATGGAGAGAGGCTAGTGAGGTTATAAGAAATACTCGTTTTTATAACAAAAAGAAATAATGCATTGGTGAAGCATTCAATGATAATCATAGTTATCACGATTTTTCTGCTATAAAAGGCAGAAAGATAGTCGAGTAGTGCCAGTACCAGCATATAAGTAATGCTGGAGGGAATGAAAATCAGGCCATAAAAATCATAGATATTATTAGAGATAATATGTGATGCGACAGATACTGTAATTATGACAGAAACTATGATCATGAGATCCATCTCTTTTGTCTTTCTTGAATAAGTTTCTATTACTTTATCTATTTCTTGATATATTTCAGTCGATTTGTCCAGATGCGATGTGGATACTTTACTATATATATCTTTATAGCTAATCAGTTTAACACAAAATTCTATCTGCTTTTTACTCAGCAGGCTTTTATAGTGATGATAAAAATCTCCAATTTCCATACTGTTAGCTACATAGCGGCAGGTATGGTAAGTCACTATGATTTTCATTGGCCTGGAGATAATAACCTCATCAATGTAAATTGTATTACTGGCTCTGCCAACCTTATGGCTATCTACCATGTAGCTTATAAGATCTTTAAATTGCGACATCGTATATTCTCCATTCAACTATTTTATAAACATTCTTTTGTTTACTTTGATCTTTTTCCGTTAAGCGGATGTCTTCCTCATCGATATATAAATATGCCTCCGTCAGGTATACATTATCCGGTGTTGTGTTGTTACTATGGTCATCAAATCGGGTGCAGATACATAATTTATTAATCTCTGTCCGCACTGCGAAAGGTCTGTTGCTAAGATCTCTGTTAGAGAGCACATACTGAGTATCACGGGCCAGTTCGCTGCCACGAAAATAGAGTTGCAGTATCAGATAATCATCAATGATGGGTATTTTGTGTATCCTTTCCGGTCTCATCTCCCCCTTGCCTGTCAGTAGCCATTCCGGGTTGATGCCCAGTCCTTCAGCAATCTTAACCGCTAGCCTGCTGGTGTTAAGGTTATTGCGCAAAATGTAGTTTATCGACTGTTGCGAGATGCCCGATAATCTTGCCGCTTCAACCTGATTGATATCAAGTTTGTACAGCACATATTTAAGTCGTTCGGCCAGTGTTTCCATCGTACTTATCATTAATCTTTCAGGAGGTTAATAGTTAACACAGGACCAATCATAGATCAATAAAATCATTTATTTATCATTAATAATTGTTTTTTACAAAAATTCTTGTTTTTCTGAATGCAAGATTGTATATTGCATTTACAGACGCCAGTAAACGTCAAGAGCGGCGTAAATATTCGTCCATTTTCTGCGGAAGGGACTTAACACATAACCTTACTATAGTGATTATTTTATTAAGTTAATATTTACTGGTGAATATATGAATCAATAAAATCTGTCGGGAGCGGGCCTGAGAACATTACAGAGATGCAGGCTGTAAGTTCATCTCAGTATAACGATTAATTTTGTCATATTTTTCTGAATAATTTCCCGGCGAAGGTTCCGGGTTGTGGTGAGCAGCCGGTAGCGGAACCACGCGCCAGCACCAGGAAGCGTGAGGCTTACCACAACGTCAGAGCCATTCTTCGGGAAAGGCTGATATCCCATCAGAATACAGGACGTGATATATGAAAAAATATGAGATGCTCACCAGAATGGTCAGAGTGATAGGGCATAAAAAACTATACCGGATCAAAGCGCTTAAATCGTTTGGTGATGTACAAAAAGGCGATCTGGGCGGCTGGATCGAGAAGGAAGCCAACTTAAGTCATCAGGATGATGCATGGGTATTTGATGATGCATGGATTTACGACGACGCCTGTATATCAGAAAATGCCATCGTCTACGGAAAAGCACGAATTTGTGGTAAAGCGCGGGTATCAGATTACGCCTGCATATCAGGTAATGTTTCTGTTTATGGTAATGCCAGCGTGTCTGGTAATGCTAAAATATCCGGCTGTGCGGTGATATACGATAATGTAAAAATAGGCGGTTGTACCAGAATAACCGGCCAGGCCAGAATATCGGCTAAGGGAATGCAGTGAGAGGAAATCACCGGGGCATAATGTCACAACATTAAAATAACAAGAACACATTACCCGCAGTAAAAAAGTCAGGTAACCACTGGGTGACATAATAATGTATTATTATACTCCGCCCTGATTATCAGTAATCAGGGCGTGCTGAAACTTTAAATATCCTCGTTGGAAAAAACCGGTCATTCACAACAGCCCTGCCACTTTCCCCTGTGTTCTGAACTAATTAATTACCGCACGCGGCATCCTGCAAAATAATAGTCAGTAACCTTGAATTTTTATCCTGGTTTATTGCAGATTTCAGGTATTGAAGCTGCATTGCTGGCTGGAACACAATTATCGTCCTGAGCCTGGCATACGGTTAAGCAGGTGTCATTTTTGCCAGAATTTCCTCTGGCACCGAAGGTCTTCCGTTGACAAGGCAGGTAGCGGTAAATAAGGCGTCTGTGTACACGACATTATCAACCAGGATCTGTTGTACAAAGTTAACACGGTTGCGCTTGTCGCTGGCTTCCATTTTGCGGGTGACTGCCATCTGGTCTCCTTTTTTCAGGCTCTTACGAAAGCGCAGCGTGTACTCTACCAGCATGTGAACACGCCCCTGCGCGAATTCCTGTTCAAGATCAAGGCCAACTTCCTCTTTCATGAATGCGTGACGGGCCCACTCCATATAAAAAGGATAATAAAGGCCGTCAACAATACCCTGGAAATCGATATGGCTGTCATCGACAGCGAAATTTTTGGTAAACATTACATGTCCTTAAAATAATTTAAAAGCACAAACCGCATCGGAAGAATGAGGTCTTCAAACTCCTCTTTGCCTGTTTCCTTACCTGTGCAGACATTAATGGCGATGCTAATCTGGTCAGTGCAGCCATAAATAAAACTAATACCATGATAGATATTATGTTTCCGGCGCTCGATATCAATGGGGTTGCTGATGACGGTTTTAAGCGCGTCATCCCATATTATGGTAGAGACATCACCACGACGAATTTTTATAAGCTCAAAACCAAGTTTGAACAGCAGACTGTCTTTATATCGGCCTTCATGATAGTAACGCTGATTCCAGTCTGCATAGCCGTTACTCTGATGAGCAGAAAGTGAATTGTTTACGAATAGTAGTGTAGAAATATAGGTGGTTTTTTCTAATTTATCTAAAAAGTTAATTACATCCACACTGTATTGATGAAACTCGCTCTTCATTTCTTTTGAATCCATTTGATCCTCCTGCATTCCATAACATCCTCTTTGACCAGAGTGAGCGCTTCATTTCCCATAACTGACAGTCTGTTTTGATCACAGACAGTGATTATACCTATATTAATGCCAGCTTTGTGCCGGATATAGCACAGTTTGCCATGATTGCTGTCGATACTGTTTTCGCTGGAGATAATACAGAATTCTCCACAATGAACAAAAGGTTCGCCAAACCTGCCGCTCACTTGTATCAGCCCGGCATCCGGCATTGTTTGACTGACCAGAATGAACAGCGTGTCTTCATCAAGATCGCTATATTTTTTTAACTTATCGGTAAGGACGGTGGCGTCCGCACAATATTTATGGAAGTCGCTTTTTATCTCTTTTGAATCCATTTTACTCTTCTGCATTCGATAACACTCCTTTTATCCAGGATGCGTTCTGTATTCCCCATAACCGATAACTTCGTTTCATCACGAATGGTTACCACACCTATTACAACTCCTTCATTATGCCTGACATAACATAGTTTATTGTGATTGCCGTCAATAGTTGTTTCTTTAGAGATGATACAGAACTCGCCAAAATTAATGTAAGGTTCACCATACTGACCACCCACCTGCACCAGTTCGGCATTGGGCAGTGTTTTGCTTGCCAAAATGAATAGCGTGTCTTCATCAAGACTTGTGTATTCAGTAAATTGCGGAGGGAATCCTTCTCCTGTCAGAATCTATTTGGGTTCAACCTGGAGTCCATTGTCTCTGAAAAAACGAGATACTTCTGAAATGACTTGGGTTTTACGGGCAGGAGAAGAGCTGCCAGACTCCCAGCGGGTATAGGTCGCATAAGAGATCTCCTCACCTCTGGCATTGGCTCTGATGTAATCAACCACATCATGTGTACTGGCTCCCGTTGCTGCCCGGCAACATTTCAAACGCTTGCCTAATGGTATCTAACATTTTGCCCTCCCACGCAAATTAGTAATGTAGCCATAATGATTTTAAAAATAAAGAGTAATTTTTTTGAGATATTTAAAAGGTATTATTGCAATAAAATTGCATATATGATTTTATTAATGATACTTAATTGCAAATAAGTAAATTTTAAGATAATAAGAATCTAATATGGTGAATTTATGAACGATAAAATTGCAGAGATACTAAAAATGTTCAGGTAAAAATGCCACCGCGGATCAGAGTCATCAAGCAACGATAGCGACTGAAACTAATGTAGTAATCCATGCATTGCACATACATACGTGCAGCATTGATGTCTCTTTGTGCGGATGTCTGACGTAAGTAAATAGTTTTAGTATCAGACTTTGAGATTTTTCTTCGGAACACGAGGATGGTTCCGGGTTGTGGTAGGCATCCGGCAGCGGAACCACGCGCCAGCACCAGGAAGCGTGAGGCTTACCACAACGTCAGAGCCATTCTTCGGGAAAGGCTGATATCCCATCAGAATACAGGACGTGATATATGAAAAAATATGAGATGCTCACCAGAATGGTCAGAGTGATAGGGCATAAAAAACTATACCGGATCAAAGCGCTTAAATCGTTTGGTGATGTACAAAAAGGCGATCTGGGCGGCTGGATCGAGAAGGAAGCCAACTTAAGTCATCAGGATGATGCATGGGTATTTGATGATGCATGGATTTACGACGACGCCTGTATATCAGAAAATGCCATCGTCTACGGAAAAGCACGAATTTGTGGTAAAGCGCGGGTATCAGATTACGCCTGCATATCAGGTAATGTTTCTGTTTATGGTAATGCCAGCGTGTCTGGTAATGCTAAAATATCCGGCTGTGCGGTGATATACGATAATGTAAAAATAGGCGGTTGTACCAGAATAACCGGCCAGGCCAGAATATCGGCTAAGGGAATGCAGTGAGAGGAAATCACCGGGGCATAATGTCACAACATTAAAATAACAAGAACACATTACCCGCAGCAAAAAAGTCGGGTAACCACTGGGTGACATAATATTGTATTATTATTCTCTGCCCTGATTATCAATAATCAGGGCGGGCTGAAATTTTTAATCCTCGTTGAAAAAAATTGGTTATTAACAATTGCCCTGCAACTTTCCCCTGTGTGCCCAGCTAATTAATTACCGTATGCGGCATCCTGCAAAATAATAGTCAGTAACCTTGATTTTTATCATGGTTATTTCAAGTGCAACAATGGCATTAATTTGTGGTGATTTTTTTATCTGTTTAACCGTTTTGCAGATGTCTGTTTGCGGACAAAGTAGTAAACAGGGCAACTTTTGAGTCGATTATAAAATATTTATACGATAGCTGAGGGATTATCAGCACATAGTGCAAGGTATCTGTTTAACAGATACCCATATGAAGAAAGTATCAAATTTGCTTTTCAAGCAGACTTTTGGTCACGCTATCTTTATCGTTAAGATATTCATTAAGTCCTCTATGACGCAAGTGACATGCATGACATTTACCGCAGCCATAACTTTTGACTCCATTATAGCATGTCAGTGTTTCATTGATAACGAAATCCAGTTTGCCGAGTAAGTCCGCTAAAGCCCATGTTTCCGCTTTTGTCAGCCACATAAGCGGAGTTTCTAATTTAATTTTTTTATTTAATCCGAGAGTTACAGCCTGATTAAGTGCAATTATAAATTCATTCCTGCAATCAGGATAGTTCGAAAAGTCTGTTTCGCATGTACCCGTTATCACGGTATCTGCCTGAAGCTGATAAGCATAAATTGCAGCAAATGTGAGAAAAACAATGTTACGTCCTGGAACAAATGTAGAAGGTATTTCACCTTCTCCAAGATCTGAGTACTCGGGTATCTCTATATCATTTCTGGTCAGGCTGCTTGCAGCAAGTTCATTCAGAATGCCAATATCAATAATTTTGTGTGATTTGATGTTGAGCATCTTTGTTATGTTACTCGCTGCTTCAAGTTCCATTGAGTGTTTTTGGCCGTAATTGAAGGTTAAGCAATGAACTTTATCGTAATCCCTCATAGCTTTTAGCAGACAAGTTGTAGAGTCCTGTCCGCCACTAAAAACCACAACAGCGCTTGGTTTATTCATCAGTATTTCCTTGTATGATATATTTTCGCCAAAATTATCTTCATCTATATTGGCTAATAGACTGTGATATCTGTACTGTTTTCTGGCATAAAACAAAAAAATATTAAATGATTTTATCCAGCTAATATAGTCACAGAGACTAATTTTATCTTCAGTGTGGTGATTATTCAGCCATAAGAAGCAAAACCAGATGGTTATTGCATTAACCAGGTATGCCCAGCGGGTTGTTATGCAAATATTTCCAGCGTTAGTCTGTGTCGGAGATACTGAAGCAGTGGTAAATGCCTCTTTTTGTGTTTGTCGGAAAAAATAATGCACCCTGTTGATTTGCTATGAGCGATTGACTGTCACTCATTCAGATAGAATGGTCAAATGCGGCCAGACCCGCTTTGCGTAGTTTTGAACTTTGCCTTGGTGCTTTTGCCGTGGCCTCATTCTGCGGTATACACCCGAAACGACAGACCTGATTCATGTTTTGCTCTCCAGCACCACGCCACACTCCAGATGATGGGTATAAGGGAACTGATCAAATAGTGCCACGTGGCGTACAACGTGGGACTGATCTAAGTGTAGTAAGTCCCGACAAAGCGATTCCGGGTTACACGATATGTATAGTATGCGAGGGTATCCCCGAACCAGCTTCACGGTTGCTTCATCAAGGCCACTGCGCGGTGGATCAACAAGAATCGTTTTACATTGATAGCCTGCCAAATCAATGCCCTGTAGGCGGTTAAACAGCTTCTCACCCCGCATTGCCATCGCAAACTCTTCTGCGGCCATACGAATAATTTTGACGTTGTCGATATTATTGACGGCAATATTGTGCTGAGCAACTGCTACTGAAGGTGCAGCAATTTCAGTAGCCAGTACCCGGTGAAAGTTGCGGGCCAGCGCGAGTGAGAAATTGCCATTGCCGCAGTAGAGTTCTGTCAGATCACCACAGGAGCCGGCAGTAACGTTAAGTGCCCATTCCAGCATCTGGATGTTAACCATGGCATTAGGCTGTGTGAAGCTGTTTTCAATCTGACGATAAGTTAGCCTGTGCCCTGCTACTGGCAGCACTTCATCAACATAATCCCTGTCAAGACAGATTTTAGTTTTACTCGCACGACCTATAAGCTGTAATTCAAAACCCTCGCAACGTAACGTATTGCGCAAATGGATGGCCTGTGTCTGCCAGTCGTGATCTAATTTGCGATGGTAAAGCAGTGTAATCAGTATTTGTCCGCTCAGAGTAGAGAGGTAATCAATTTGAAACAACTTACAGCGTAAAAGTGAATTTTCACGTATCAGCCCGATTATTCGTGTCATCAAACGATTAATTAGCAGGCTGGCCGCAGGAAACTCATCAACCCGAATTCGCTGGCGGGTTTGCTTATCAAACTGGCGGGTTTGCTTATCAAAAATGATGTGATAAAGATCGCTGCCATCATGCCAGATACGAAATTCGGCACGCATGCGATAGTGGCAAACAGGGGAGCGATACACGTCAATGTTTTGTGTATTAAATGGAGACATCAGTGTAGTAAGGCGATCTACTTTTTCTGCTAACTGCAGATCATAATTTTCTATTGGCAGGTTACTGGGGGTCATAGTGATTTTTAATAAGCGATAAATGACGCAGGATTGTAAGGAGCTGGCCAATTATGTCCAGCATGGATGACGGGAAATATTGATATGCCGGCTCTGCAACTATAGCCAGCACATACTAATCCTTTTAATTAGAAAATCAGATAAGAATTTCAGTATACTGCACGCCAGTACAGCTTGCCATGATGATCAAAAGGATCTGCTGGCGAAGGTTTAGCGCCATGATGCAGGGTGTGCCTGTGCCAGACCCTTTATCTTTCTCTAATTGCCTTAAATCCATACTGTGGATGTTTTAACTGATGATAAGAAAAGCGTCGTTGTGCGCACTAAATACTACCTTTGTTGCCCTTTACGCGCCTTCTGTTTTTGCAAAAGAAAATAGTGATGACGCCATAATCGTAACTGCTCATCGTTTTACCCAACCGCTTTCTTCTGTGCTGGCTCCCACTACGGTAGTTACCCGGGAAGAGATTGACCGTTGGCAGGCTAATAGCCTGACGGATGTTATGCGCCGTCTGCCAGGAACAGATATTTCCCAAAATGGTGGATTAGGCCAGAAGAGTTCTTTATTTATCAGGGGCACTAACTCTGATCATGTGCTAATCCTGATTGATGGTATCCGGCTCAACCAGGCAGGTATTAGTGGCTCTTCGGATCTTAGCCAGATTCCACTGTCGCTGGTTCAGCGTATTGAATATACCCGTGGTGCCCGTTCAGCAGTATATGGATCTGATGCAATCGGTGGCGTAGTAAATATCATTACTAAACGCAATACCAAGGGGTCAACGCTTACGGCCACAATGGGGTCAAATGGATATCAGTCTTACGATATCTCATCCCGGCAAGAGCTGAGCAGTGTCACCTCTCTGACACTGGCAGGGAATTACACCTATACCAAAGGTTATGACATCGTCGCCGGATTACCCGATGCTTATGGTAATCCGGCGCAACGGGATCGCGATGGTTTTATGGGCAAAACGCTATACGGCGGGCTGGAGCATCAATTTAGTGATGAATGGAGCGGGTTTGTCCGCGGTTATGGTTTTGATAATCGCACGGCCTATGACGGCATGTATCGGAGTGATAAAGCCACAGGTATTACTGGCTTGCCCGATATCCGCCAGCTTTACAGTCAGCGTTGGGACAGCGGTCTGCGTTTTACCCGTGGGACTTATTCCTCGCAATGGATTGCCAGTTACAGCCATACTAAAGACTATAATTACGATCCGCGTCTTGGAACTTACAGCCCGATAACCTCACTGGATAATAGCAAACAGTACACCATGCAATGGGGCAATACCCTGCAAACTGGCAATGGTGCGATCAGTGCCGGTGCTGACTGGCAAAAACAGACTACTGAGCCGGGCACTAGTAATATGAAGGTAAGGACGCAGCAGCGTGATGCTGGTTTTTATGTCACTACGCAACAGCAGCTGCAGCACGTGACGCTGGAAGGTGCCTTACGGCGGGATAATAATACTCAGTTCGGTTGGCACAGTACTTGGCAGAGTGGGATAGCATGGGAATTTGTTTCTGGCTATCGTCTCTTTGCGTCTTATGGAACGGCGTTTAAAGCACCTAAGCTTGTTCAGTTATATGGCAGCCTGGGCGGTAACCCTGGTCTGGCCCCGGAAGAAAGTAAACAGTGGGAAAGAGGCGTTGAAGGCATCTCTGGCCCGGTAGACTGGCGGATATCCGGTTACCGGAATGATATTAACCATCTGATCGATTATGATTTAATCAAGAACCGCTACTACAATATTAACCAGGCGGGTATCAAAGGTATTGAAGCAAAAGCGTCTTTTGATACTGAACCATTCAGCCACCAGATTTCCTGGGATTATGTTGATGCGCGTGATGCAAAAACGAACCAGCGACTGATGCGACGGGCCAGGCAGCAGGTAAAATATCAGCTGGACCTGACTACTGGTGATCTGGAGTGGTCTCTGACTTATCACTATCTGGGGCAGCGCTATGATACTGATTTTAATACTTTCTCAAACCGGACTGTAAATTTCGGAGGCGTCAGCCTGTGGGACCTCGCTGTTGCATATCCTGTAATGTCTGCCCTGATAATTCATGTTAGAATCGCTAATCTGCTTAATAAAAATTACGAGACGGCGTATGGCTACCAGACTCCGGGACGGGATTACTCCTTCAGCGCCAGCTATAGCTTCTAGTTATCGATCGAGCGTATTGATCTTCGATTCTGGCGTGGGTGGACTTTCAGTGTATGAAGAGGTTCGGTCACTGCTTCCGGACCTTCATTTCCTCTACGCTTTCGATAACGAAGCTTTTCCTTATGGGGAAAAGTCTGAGCCGTTCATTGTCGATCGGGTAATAAAAATCGTGAGGGCTATTTCACAGCGTTATCCATTGTCCCTGGTGATAATAGCCTGTAATACTGCCAGCACTGTGACATTACCAGCACTACGCGAAAGGTTCGCTTTTCCCGTTATTGGTGTTGTCCCGGCAATTAAACCGGCAGCATGCCTGACGCAAAATGGCGTAATTGGACTTCTTGCAACGCATGGTACTATTGCCCGCGCTTATACGCTTGATCTGATAACACGCTTTGCCAGCGAATGTAAAACTGTGATGTTGGGCTCCGCAGAGCTAGTGGAGCTGGCGGAAGAAAAGATACGCGGCTATCCCGTGCCGCTTAAAGATATTCGTCATATTCTGCGCCCATGGTTATCTATGGCTGTACCTCCTGATACCGTAGTGCTTGGCTGTACGCATTTTCCCTTGCTCAGTATTGAACTACGGGCTGTTTTACCCGCCGCCACCCATCTCATAGACTCAGGCGGGGCGATTGCGCGTCGGGTTGTCTGGCTACTGGCAAACGAAGCCCCATCTGCTACCTCAAATGATGCCAGCCGCGCATTCTGTTCAAAAATAGATGAAAAGAGTGAGCAATTACTGCCTGCTCTAAAATGTTACGGCTTTAATGAGCTCGAAGAGCTGGTCATCAGATCCGATAATTTGTAAAAAACAATCAACCCGAGCCCTACATTTAATCGCTAGTAAGTAATGAACAATTTCCCAATGACTATTTATTGCGCGTAATGGAAATGAGTGGGAGGGAAAGTAAAAAAATGGATTGACTGCGCC
>CAKZHC010000003.1 GCA_936920625.1 uncultured Enterobacteriaceae bacterium | reverse complement strand
AAATTCCATTGAGATATCTTCGCTTGTTACCACAAATAAACCATATTTTGCGCTATATTAATATCATCCTGGCCATTTAAATAACTTCCTGTTGACCTTGTATATTTTATTTATTTACTTTATGTAATGTAATATTTCCACTAAACAGACTGATACATTTTTTACTATAGAGTATAATTTATCTTATTATAATACTTCATTGTTATGCTGGTATTATTTGGTTAATCAAAATCACTGCAAGATGAATATCGATTTTTTTGGAGAAAATACGTTTATATGAAATAACCATCCATAATAAAAAATATCATTACTCATTGATATTATATAAATACTCCAGTGGTTGAATGGCCCGCAGATATCAGCCATGTAAAATGCAAATGCTACATACATGCCGTTGCTAACAGGATCTTCAGCCACTTTCCCGTGAGACCTGCATAAGATGTGACTGGCCGGAATAATGACTCTATGCTACGGGCAGATATCTCACTTAGGGATATCACACACGAACGGAAGGTAATGAATACAAATCCTGCCTTGTGGCTAAACCTGTGTACGCATTAACAGTATGAATTTATATAAAAAAAGAGAGGTTATCTGCAGTTCAGCAGAAAATATCGCCTGTGCAATAACAACACCTTAACACTTCCGGGTGATTTTGATATCGCATCGTTGACCGCAGAACAAATATTTCTCAATGTTGCCAGATATGACAAGAAATACAGATCAACAAAAAAAGAATCTTACGTAACCTATTCGCTCTTACGAAGGTATAAAAATTCTGTAGTAATGAAAAAGTGGTTGATAACCTTTTCTTCTATATGACTTTCATATTAAGAAACTGAAAACGAATACCAATACAACTTCAGCCATCATAGCCTTCTTTCAGCATTCATTCGCAATGGAACGAACAAACTACAGTTCGCAGCAAATCACTTTTAATTCGGTACCAATAGTTGCAGATTGCCTGCCCGGATATTCACCTTAATTAACCTGAAATAATCGATGATTACACTGCCTGCCATCCCTTTGCAGAGTCCTCAGGTAACACCCGCAGACAACGGAATTTGAATCGTACCTGATAACGGGTAACTATATTAATTATTGTTACATTCATTCACAGGAACAAGATAATAAAGAACAGAAATTAATAAATTAGTTGGCTAAAGTAACTCCTGAAACACTAGAGAAGATATAAGAATACTATAACCATAATTGATAAGGTTTTTTACTATGAATATTAAAAAAATGACTTTAGCTTTAGTAACCTTAGTGGCCGCCATCAGCAGTTTTCAGACTTATGCCTGTTCGGGAGCCCACGTACCAGGATCTATGTGTAAAGATACCTGCACAAAAGCAGGTGATGCTATTGGCGGCATCGGAGGAGCTATTTATTCCGGCGTTTGCATGATGGGCGCAACTAATCCAAATTCTATAAGCTAAACAACACGATTCAGCCATAAATAAGTATTAAACATTGAAGATCCTGCCTGCCAGTAATTAGGGGATTAGCAGGCAGGATCCCTGAGTAACACGACTCTCCAGCATTACATGCGCGCGTTGCACCTCATCCAGCGCAAATTTCTGATTCTCCGGTACATTGGCGTAAATGGCTCCGCTGGCCATCAGCGAGAAGAGCTCATTACTAGCACTAGTTAGCTCGCTGTGATTCGTGATATAGCCAAAAAGAGAGGGGCGAGTAACATAGAGCGATCCTTTTTGATTCAGAACCGCCAAATCAACTCCAGTTACCGGGCCGGAACTGTTACCAAAACTGACCAGCAAACCTCGGCGCTGTAAACAATCAAGCGAAGCCTCCCACGTGCTCTTCCCTACCGAATCGTAAACAACGGGTACTTTTTTGCCTTGGGTCAGCTCCAGCACCCGCTGTGGCACAGACTCCTCAAGATAGTTAATAGTGGCCCATGCACCTGCTTTTTTAGCAAGTAACGCCTTCTCTGGCGAGCCAACTGTGCCTATCAGGTGTGCACCGAGCGCTCTGGCCCACTGGCAGGCAATGAGCCCTACGCCACCAGCTGCCGCATGAAACAGAAAAGTTTCACTGGGCCGCACACTATAAGTCTGTTGTATCAGATACCATACCGTTAATCCCTTAAGAAAGCAGGCTGCGCCCTGTTCATAACTGATCATATCCGGAAGCCTGACGACCTTACTGGCCGGAACATTATGTATGCTGCTGTAGGCGCCTGACGGCGCCTGAGCGTAAACCACACGATCACCGGGCTTAAGTTTACTGACCCCAGAGCCTGTGTCTGTTACCACTCCTGCCGCCTCAGTTCCAAGGCCCGTGGGGAGCTCAGAAGGGTAAAGCCCGCTGCGGATATAAGTATCGATATAGTTTATACCAATTGCTTTATTGGCTACCTGCACCTCATCAGCCGCTGGAGGGGGCGGGATGAACTCCACTACCTCCAGCACCCCCGGCCCACCGTTACGTTCAATCTTAATACGTTTTGCCATCTTTACTCCCAGCTGCTAGCTTTTCTGATTTCCATGATCAATACGACGTGATTAAAATCTGTTGACTAAAAAATCAGAGGACTTCGTTTATATCAGCCACACAAATATATCGACAAAGAGAAGACGCCAGCCTGGCTAACGGGTAAACTTCCATGTCATTTATTCGACTTAACGGGTAATGTATTTACTATGGCAGCAAATAACTCTACTAACAAATTCAGCAACACCGCGCGTGACCAACAAGTTGAAGGAGTGAAACTGCCTCCTCATTCACTTGAAGCCGAACAGTCAGTACTGGGTGGGTTGTTGCTGGACAACGAACGCTGGGACAGTGTCTGCGAGCGGGTGGTTGTTAAGGATTTTTATAGCCGCCCTCACCGCCTGATTTTTGCTGATATGCAGCGTTTGCTGGAAGCGAGCCGACCTCTCGATTTGATTACGCTTTTCGAATCGCTGGAAACCCGTAATGAACTGGATGACGTCGGCGGGTTTGCTTACCTGGCTGAGTTATCTAAAAACACGCCCAGCGCCGCTAATATTAACGCCTATGCTGACATCGTGCGTGAGCGTGCGGTCATCCGCGAGATGATCGCTGTCGCCAATAAAATCGCTGATGCCGGTTACGATCCCAAGGGGAGGCGAAGTGATGAACTCCTCGACTACGCTGAATCGAGTGTTTTCAATATTGCTGAACAGCGCGCCAATAAAAATGACGGACCCAAAAGTGTTGACCAGATTCTGGAAGCAACGATCTCTCGCATCGAATCCCTCTATCAGACCCCTCATGATGGGGTTATTGGCCTGGATACCGGCTATCATGATCTCAATAAAAAAACGGCGGGATTGCAGCGTTCAGATCTGATTATTGTGGCTGCGCGCCCGTCGATGGGGAAAACCACCTTTGCCATGAACCTGTGCGAAAACGCCGCAATGATTCAGGATAAACCCGTACTGATTTTTAGCCTGGAGATGCCCGGAGAACAGCTGATGATGCGAATGCTGGCATCGTTATCAAGGGTAGATCAGACGCGTATCCGCACGGGGCAGCTGGATGACGAAGACTGGGCTCGCATCTCCAGCACCATGGGTATCCTGCTTGAAAAACGTAATATGTTCATTGATGACTCACCAGGATTAACGCCCGGAGAAGTCCGCTCCCGTGCCCGGCGTCTCTTTCGTGAATGCGGGGGGCTAAGCATGGTGATGATTGATTACCTGCAACTGATGCGGGTTCCATCGCTTTCAGACAACCGTACTTTGGAAATTGCCGAAATCTCTCGCTCCCTGAAAGCGTTAGCCAAAGAGCTCAATGTTCCTGTTGTGGCACTATCCCAGCTGAACCGCTCTCTGGAACAGCGTGCAGATAAACGCCCAATCAACTCCGATCTGCGCGAGTCTGGCTCCATCGAACAGGATGCTGATTTGATTATGTTTATTTACCGTGATGAGGTCTATCACGAAGAGAGCGAGCTGAAAGGCATCGCTGAGATCATTATCGGCAAACAACGTAACGGACCCATCGGTACAGTACGCCTGACATTTAATGGCCAGTGGTCGCGTTTTGATAATTATGCTGGCCCGGAGTATGGTGACGAATAGTGTTAAATACCCTCTGCACCAACCCGCTTTTGCTCGGCATTTTTATCATGACTCTAAGGCGCGTATTCCCGCTCTGCCGGCGTCACTACGATACGCTAGCTTCGCAAAGCCATCACACGTTTAATGTAGCCTAATAACGCCTCAAAATTTCTGACTATTGTGGATTGGCACTATAATTAGTACAGGGATGTGCATAACCTGGCACGAGTTATCCAGGCACTCTGACCCCATCAATACAGAGACACCTAGTTATCCTCCTGCCGCCAGGCTCTGTCCATAATCTGTTAGCATCTGTTGTGTCACCAGCAGAGGCACCATCCTGAAGATGCCAGACAATCAGCCCGGCGTGACGGGCGGGGTATTATCATGAACGTTTCCGATCTTCTTACTTATTGTATGCATAAAGAGGGAGCTGAACAGCGGGTTCACGATGACTGGAAATCCACTCAGATCCTGCGTGATGGTGTGCTGTTTGCCATGTTTCATAAAATCGATGGCAAACCAGCGGTATCACTGAAAAGCAGTGAGGCACTGGCCTCATTACTGCGTAACCAGCATCAGGATGTGCGCCCCAGCGAGCATCTTAATAAAGCGCACTGGAACACAGTCATGCTGAATGGTTCACTTAAAGATTCAGAACTCTATTATCTGGTTGACGCGTCGTATCAGCAGGCCGAACCGGACCACATTCCCCCTCTGTGAAATTCAACAACTGCCTGTACGAGACGGTTGTTCCTGCTGCCGGGTTTTGATGGCCGAATGATGCAGCGATTTAACATCAATAACAAAGCGGTATTTAACATCGCTTTTTATCATACGCTCATAAGCCTGATTAATGTAATCAATATCGATCAACTCGATATCGGAGGTAATATCGTGCTCGCCACAAAAATTTAGCATCTCCTGAGTTTCCGCTATGCCGCCTATTAATGTTCCTGCAATTGAGCGTCGCTTAAAGATCAGGTTAAATATTGCTGGCGCAGGATGGCTGTGTTCCGGTGCACCCACCAGCGTCATCGTTCCGTCACGTTTAAGCAGGGTGAGGTACTGATTTAAATCGTGCGTTGCTGCCACTGTATCAAGAATCAGATCGAAATGATTAAGATATTTTTTCATCTGCTTCGGCTCTGTCGATATCACTACCTCATCAGCCCCGAGGCGTTTGCCATCGTCCTTTTTTGACTTTGACGTCGTAAACAGAACAACTTCGGCGCCCATGGCGTGTGCAAGTTTTACTGCCATATGGCCCAGCCCCCCCAGACCAACAACGCCCACTTTATGGCCGGGGCCAGCACGCCAGTGACGTAGCGGTGACCAGGTGGTAATCCCGGCGCATAATAACGGGGCAACACCAGCCGGTCTGAGATTTTCGGGTACTCTCAACACAAAATCCTGATTAACGACAATCTGAGTCGAGTATCCACCATAAGTATTACTGCCATTAAAACGATCCGTGCCGTTATACGTCGCAGTAAAGCCATTCTCACAATACTGCTCAAGACCCTGCTGACAGCTCTCGCATCGGCGGCAGGAGTCAACCATGCAGCCAACACCGACCAGATCGCCGGTACGGTATTTGTCGCTGTTAGCACCAGTCGCCACAACACGACCCACTATCTCATGGCCCGGTACCACCGGATAAATAGTATTGTGCCACTCATTACGTACTTGGTGGATATCTGAGTGGCAGACACCACAATAGAGAATATCTATCAGAACATCTTTCGCCCGTAATGCGCGCGGCATAAACTCAAAAGGCGCCAAAGTGGATTTGGCATTCTCTGCTGCGAAAGCATGAGTTATCTTCATGACTCCTCCCCATCCTGCTACTATCATGTGGTGAATTTAGCCGCCCGGCTGGCAAATCAGCAATACCAGAACGCTGCAATGCCAGCACTCAGGTTACCCAGACGACGCAATTTATTCATTAACAAACTTAAATAATAGTCAGCAAAATGAGAGGCGGATACGCCAGTTTCGATTTACATTACCAGTAGCCAGCAGGCTGCCCTGAATGAGGGGCATTAGCCAGCTGGCAATCATGCAGACATCAGGCGGGGGGCGCACCCTCCGCCTGATACGTTTTTCCCGCCATTAACAACGGTTTCAGGAAACGGGCAGTATAGGATTTTTCACATTCAGCAACACACTCTGGCGTGCCAGAAATCAGGATCTCGCCTCCGCCACTGCCGCCCTCAGGTCCCAGATCAACAATCCAGTCCGCAGTTTTAATCACGTCGAGGTTATGCTCTATTACCACGATGGTGTTGCCCTGATCACGCAGCTGATGCAGGACCTCCAGTAATTGCTGAATATCAGAAAAATGCAGGCCTGTAGTTGGCTCATCGAGGATATAGAGTGTCTGGCCAGTACCCCTTTTGGCGAGTTCGCGGGCCAGTTTTACCCGCTGCGCCTCTCCCCCTGACAAGGTCGTGGCCGACTGGCCGAGGCTGATATACGAGAGTCCCACATCCATCAGCGTTTGTAATTTTCGTGCCAACGCTGGCACCGCATCAAAGAAGTCGCGCGCCTCCTCAATGGTCATCTCCAGCACCTGATGTATGTTTTTACCTTTATACTTAATCTCCAGCGTTTCGCGATTATAACGCTTGCCTTTGCAGTGATCGCACGGGACATAGATATCGGGTAAAAAGTGCATTTCAACTTTAATAACCCCGTCCCCCTGACAGGCTTCACAGCGCCCTCCCCGCACGTTAAAACTGAAACGCCCGGGCGTATAACCACGGGAGCGCGACTCTGGTACACCTGCAAACAGCTCGCGTACCGGCGTGAAAACACCAGTGTAAGTGGCGGGATTAGAACGAGGTGTGCGCCCAATCGGGCTCTGATCGATATCAATCACTTTGTCAAAATGATCGAGCCCTTTTATCTGATGATAGGGAGCGGCACTGTTGGTCGTGGCGCCGTTAAGCACCGATTGTGCAACCGGATACAGAGTGTCGTTAATAAGTGTTGATTTACCGGAACCGGAAACACCCGTAATGCAGGTAAACAGACCTACAGGCAGCGTGAGTGTCACGCTTTTAAGATTATTACCTCTGGCGCCAGTGAGCACTAACATCCGCTCCGGATCGGCCGCCAGCCGTTTTTGGGGGATAGGGATCGCCCGCTTACCGCTCAGATACTGACCCGTCAGCGATGCCTCCACTGCCATGATCGCCCTGACATCGCCCTCGGCAACAATACACCCGCCATGAACACCGGCCCCCGGACCAATATCAATAATATGATCTGCGGCCCGGATCGCATCTTCATCATGCTCCACCACAATTACGGTATTCCCAAGATTGCGCAGATGTATCAGAGTATCCAGCAGTCGTTGATTATCCCGTTGATGTAATCCAATAGAGGGCTCATCGAGCACATACATTACCCCCACCAGTCCTGCACCAATCTGACTCGCCAGTCGGATGCGCTGGGCTTCTCCTCCGGAGAGCGTATCTGCGGAACGGGACATTGACAAATAGTTGAGCCCGACATTAACCAGAAAACGCAGACGATCGCTAATCTCTTTTAACACTTTTTCAGCAATCTTTGCCCGCTGCCCCTGCAACTTCAGTGTCTCAAAAAAAGTCAGTGCATCGCCGATACTCATATCCGCAATCACCGGGAGTGTGGTGTTGTCAACATATACGTGGCGCGCTTCCCGGCACAGGCGTGTACCCCGGCAACTGGCGCAGGGGCGGCTGCTAATATGTTTGGCCAGTTCTTCACGCACCGCGCTGGATTCTGTCTCCTTATAGCGGCGCTCCATGTTGTGCAGCACCCCCTCAAAAGGATGACGGCGGACAATCGTATCACCCCGATCATTGGCATAGTGAAATTTGATATTCTCTTTACCGGAACCGTGCAAAATAATGTGCTGTACTTTCCCTGTTAACGACTCAAACGGTGCCTCAATATCAAAGTGATAGTGCTCTGCCAAAGAACGCAACATCTGAAAATAATAAAAATTACGCCGGTCCCAGCCACGAATCGCTCCGCCACCCAGTGACAATTCCGCATTCTGCACAACCCGGTCTGGATCGAAATATTGCTGTACCCCAAGACCATCACACGTGGGGCAGGCGCCTGCGGGATTATTAAATGAGAACAGACGGGGCTCCAGTTCGTTAATGCTGTAACCACAGACCGGGCAGGCGAAATTTGCTGAAAACTGCAACACTTTTTCGTGGGGGTCATCCATCGATGCCACAACGACCATACCACCCGACAGCGCTAGCGCCGTCTCGAATGATTCTGCCAAACGCTGAGCTATATCAGACCGGACTTTGAAGCGATCAACCACCACTTCGATAGTATGTTTCTTTTGCAGTTCAAGTTTGGGCGGGTCGGAGAGATCGCACACCTCGCCATCAATCCTCGCCCGAATAAACCCCTGTGCGGCCAGATTATCCAGCGTCTTAGTGTGTTCACCTTTACGATCACGCACCACCGGAGCCAGTAGCATCAGGCGGCTGCCTTCAGGCTGACTGAGCACATTATCTACCATCTGACTGACAGTCTGTGCAGCCAGAGGCGTATTGTGATCCGGGCAACGCGGCTCGCCAATACGAGCAAACAGCAACCGCAGGTAGTCGTGAATTTCAGTGATGGTGCCAACAGTTGATCGGGGATTGTGCGATGTCGACTTCTGCTCAATTGAGATAGCAGGAGAAAGCCCTTCAATATGATCAACATCCGGCTTCTCCATCAGCGAGAGGAACTGGCGTGCGTATGCTGATAGAGATTCTACATAACGGCGCTGACCTTCTGCATACAGGGTATCAAACGCCAGAGAGGACTTACCTGAACCGGAAAGACCGGTCACCACTACCAGTTTATCCCGTGGAATGATCAAATTAATATTCTTAAGATTATGGGTGCGGGCACCCCGAACTTCGATCTTGTCCATTCGCTTTTCCCAGCTAGCACAGACACCACCATGCCTCCCGGCACGGCCAGAATTAAACGCGGTATTATGACACAATTATACTCGCCTGATGGTATAGTTTTCCCATATACGCTGAATACATTTACAAATAATAACGCCCTTGCGTCACGGCTCTTATTAACGGTTAATCGTAACTCAGGCGTCAATTATCCGGGAGCAGGGTAAATTATCGCTGGTCAGAGAGGGGGGAATATTGACTGACGCAGGTTAAAAATCTCAACAATGCGTAACCAGCTGCAAAGTGCAAATCTTACTACTGCCACGAAGTAGGAATGACTTTAGCATAGTGATAAACTCTATTTGTGAACATCCTTAATCAGATAATAAACTGATTCTGTATACAGGGCGTATAATAAAATCTGCGCCCTGTAACAGACAAAAACCGCAATATACTATTCTATTGAGTCAGTCAGAATGCTGGTTATTGTCTGAACGTAAACTGGTCGGGAGTATCGTTTATCAGATCAGGTTTTAATCATCATCACACATTTAAGAGAACTGAACAGATCCTCGGGGGAGACAAATGGCCAGCAGAGGCATAAATAAAGTTATTCTGGTGGGAAATCTGGGGCAGGACCCGGAAGTCCGCTATATGCCGAGCGGTGGAGCAGTCGCTAACCTGACTCTCGCCACATCTGAAAGCTGGCGCGACAAGCAGACCGGCGAGCAAAAAGAGGTAACCGAGTGGCACCGGATAGTCCTGTTCGGCAAACTGGCCGAAGTTGCCAGTGAATATCTGCGTAAGGGATCGCAGGTTTATATCGAGGGGCAGCTACGCACCCGCAAATGGCAGGACAACAGTGGTCAGGATCGTTACACCACGGAAATTGTCGTCAACGTTGGTGGCACCATGCAAATGCTCGGTGGCCGTCAGAATAGTGGCCAGAGCGCGCCCATGGAAGCTCAGGGCAGTAACAACAGCAACTGGAATCCGCCACCACAGGCGCAGCCGTCATCGCAAGGCAGTAATACACCATTCAGAGCTGCTCCACAAAACGCGCCAGGTAACGAGCCATCTATCGATTTTGATGATGATATTCCGTTTTAACGTGCAGATAGTTTTTGCTGTTTCACGAAATGTCATGATGAGATATTCAGACGTCAGAAAATACCTGAAATCCACACAAACGTGTGGATTTTCCTTTTCAGGCTACTAGATCTGATTTAACGACGGTAAAGCCCGAATACACTAACAAAGCATCTTCTGACTAATTTACAACGATACATCTGTTTTATGTGAGCAAAAAAGTTAACTGGACACGTCAGAGAACACCGGCCGAAGAACCCACACGCCGGTATTCAAAGCGGCCCGGAGCTGAGCCATCGCTGAACTGAACAGCAGAGATATGAATTGTTACTGCTGTGAAATAACGATAACTGTGACAACATTGGGAAATTGCGGGTATCAGGGAGACTTGTAGTGCTGGACAATATGAAAGCTTTCAGGATGGTCGTAGAGTGCCGGGGATTCAGAGCTGCTGCCGCTGCAATGAAACTCTCTCCGGCAATGATCAGTCGTCGCATAGAACGTCTTGAGCGGGAAGTCAACGTTCTGCTTTTGAAACGAAATTCCAGAACAATAGCGCTCACTACTGCCGGTAAGCGGTTATATAAACTGTGTATTTCTATTCTCAATGAATATGAACTATGCCTTCGCGATGTAAAAAGTCTCAGCGCTGAAGTCTGTGGGGACTTAAAAGTTGGTATCCCACACTCAATCAACAACTTACATATCATTCCGCATTTATGGCAATTTTTTGATAAATTTCCTAACGTCAGGCTGGAAACGGTAACCGGAAACCATTGTATGGAGTTGTTCAGCCATGGTTTTGATTTGGCTTTGCAGTGTGGCCCCTTGCCAGACAGCAACCTTTATTACACACTGATTGGCTACTGGCATAAGCATACCTGCCTTTCCACTGCATATTCCCAACGGCATGGCATTCCACCGCACCCAAACGACTTACATAATCATACCTGCCTGATGCACTTTGATAACCACAGGCGGTCGTGGGAGTATGTGTTTGATGGTGAAATCAGAGAGATTCGCCCGCTGACCACCATCAGGGCAAGCAGCAGTCTCGACCTTTATCAAATGGTGCAATACGGGCTGGGAATCAGCTATCTGCCCGGCTTTACCATCAGTGAAGGGATCAAAACAGGAGAAGTAATTACTGTTTTTGATGAGCTTATGCCGCCGCCACTGCCAATGTATGTGGTATATATCAACCCCCATCCTTCACCCAAAGAACAGGCTTTTATCAATTTCATCCGCTCGCTTAACTTGACGGAGCCGGCTCTAGCATCCTCAGAGGATTTAACAAAGTGATCGCTTTCACCCTGTCACTTGTCAGCCCTGCTAGGGAAAACCAGCGCTGACTATCCTCCAGCCACTGTTCAACATCAGACTTATCTGGCTGCCCGAGGTCTGAACTATAAACAACGTTGTTCACCTCAGTAAGCACCGTAAACATGTCAGCTTCAGTCTGATACCCTAAATAAACAGTGAGCGCGCATTGCTCGATATAAAGCCACTCATAATGACCCAGCGCTTTTAATTCCTGAGCACAGAAACCGCTAACAGGGTTAGCGGGTTGATTAAGCATCAGTCTGCATCTTCCCGCCTTTTCCACCGCTTCTATCAGTCTGAGCGTCTCATCTTTTGAAGCGTGCCCCGAGGAGAGCACAATATTATTGTGCCCGGCAAATTCAATAAGCTGATAAATCTCTGGCCGCAGCCTGCCATTATCTAGTGATACAGACAGCTTTTGCTGCGAAAATTCCCTTGCATACTCACTGGAGAAGGTTCTTTTAAGCCGGCTCTGGTGATTCGAATGAACAATCGTTGGAAGATGCACCAGAACTCTCGGAGAATATTGATCTGGTTTAACATAAGCTCAATATTATCTCTCTCTTTTTTCTCATAAAAATTTAGTAATGCAAGCCATGACTCGAGGGCTAAATTACCTGCTCCCTTTCCCATGCCCAAAAGTGAAGCATCGATAAAACTGGCCCCTGCTTTAATTTCCTCAATACTATTTGCCATCGCTAGTCCAAGATTATCATGCGCATGAAACCCTACTTCATTATGCGTCGTACATTTAACTACATGAATAAGACGAGATACTTGTTGCAGCTGCGCAGCAATCGTTTTTAAAGAAGCGATGCAGTTTTGTGGTATATTCACCTGAGCTGGGGTATTTGTAGTAAAGGTACATCTCGAGAAATTTCCTGAGATGATTACCAAAACTGTAATAACTACTATAGTCATCACTGCCCGAACACTCTGCTTTACCCGTTCTGTTTGATGTTTTTTGATTACCTGTTGTATTTTGGCTGTTCTCTATAGCCGGGTAAGCGCATTGATAAATTTTATGGAATAAATAATTAAATTCGGTTATATATTTTTTAAGATAATCAGGCATGAGTTTTATTGTGCTACTATTGTCGCAAAGTCTGCTGATTATAAAGTATCTCGCTTTCTCCTTATTCAATGCGCCGGGGAGCCGTTTAAGGTATTTAAGAAACTCCAGATTGTGGGTTGATATAAATAACTGACTAAATTTTTTGTTTTGTGATTGTTCTGGGGTTGTTGATTCCTTCTCATTGAATAACTCCGCATGAATCAGGCCATAAATAAAAAAGATGTGGTTCGCATCCAGGCTGGAAACCGGGTCATCAATCCAGATTATCGGAGCCTTTCCTTGGGTTTCGCTATCATTTAGTCTGGCCATGAAATAACAGAATGCAATCAGGTTGCATTCTCCTTCGCTTAAATGAAAGGCTTTCATTTCGCCACGCATGATTTCGAAACGACACCCGTTATGATCGGAGCCCGTTTCATTATCCGTTTCCTTAATCACCCGCAGCGACAGCGTATCGTGCTGAAAATAATGTTTGAGGTAATCATTAACACGTGCGGCGCCGGCACTGGTATCTTCGAGCTGCGCTTCCAGTTCTTGGATACGACCTTTTTTTTCTTCTACGTTTTTTAGCGCCTCTCCCAGCGCCTTGCGGGCGTCGTCTTCTGCTTGCCTAAACTCCCCAATAGCGTTTTTATGCTCTGGATACCCGATATCCCGTGCGAATTGGCGGACCTCATGCAGCCTGAGCTTGATTTTGGCTTCGTCCTGCCTTTTAGTTAATGTCTCCGTCATTTGGTTGGACTCATTGCGCAACGCTTCATAGCGTTGTATTAATTCCTTCAGCATGGTTTGACTGGCGCTGGCGGCCGGGAGACCATAGGTTAATGGATTGAAAACATTGCTGTATTTTTCCTCCAGCTGACACTTTATCGCTTTTAGTTCCGCGACATACTGCCCGGCAGCAGAGGTAACCTTCTCTGTTAATTGTTTAATCTCGGGCTGGTATTGCTTATAGAAGCCATTTTCCCTGATGTTCAGTAACGAGGAGACCCCCTGTATTTCCTTGTCAATAGCGCCTGACAGCGCCGTGATTTCTTTAAGATGATCCTCCGACGCCTGATTAAAATGTTTGTCGAGCTTTTCCCATAACTGCATCGGGATATGCCCTCCGCAAAAGCCACACTGACTGCGCCTGCCTTCATGTAACGTGCGGCCCTGCCTGACCCATGACGCCAGTACAACATCGTTTAACAGGTCACGGATGGGCGCTAAAACCTCAATTTTTTTCTCAGCCAGCGTTTTTGCCTCACGCGAAATTTGCTCATATTGTAAATTGCATGATGTTAGTGGCGGGATGACTGGTTTCGCCTCTTCTCTGACAAACTGACGCAGGGTATCTGCTTCTTCCGGCGTAATATCCTTAAATTCACCTGAACTGACTTGTTCTATCTCCTTCGCCAGTTTGGTTTTAGTGTAATTAATGTCGCCAAAATAACTGTTATATTTTATTCCTGTTCCCGGTGACGTGGCTTTTCCTATTAATATTTTATCTAATTCCTTGCTTTTGTTTTCATGCTGGCTTTCAGCCTCGTTATATTGATTGCGTAACGCTTTAGCCTTACCCTCCAGCCCACTGTTATCTTCCTGGTTGCCTAGTTCTTGTTGGTGCTGTTGTATTTCAGCCATTATTTCGGCATTACCGCTTCCTAAAATAGCAAAGGGTTTTACTGACTGCTGGTCATCAGTAAAAAACCGAAGATTCTCTTTAACAAAGTCCTGATTAAAAACCCGGATAATTTTATTGTGATTTTTTAATTTTTGCTCGTCTAACGTTTTATTATCATCTGATGTCAACGCAAATGTTGCCAGGGCATACTTTTCAGATAACACGCCCGTTTCAAATGCCCGGAATAGTCGTGACAGCGTGGTTTTACCGGAATAGTTCCAGCCATAGAAGAAATTGAGAGATGCAAATTCTGCTATCTCATTATTATCTATGCAGGAGGAAGACCAGCTAAATTTTTTATAAATTGCCATGTCTCTTATATAATCTATTCTCTTAATTCCATTAGCCATTATTTTATCCTTAAATACTAGTCAAAAATAAAATTATCTATTACAGCGCCCTTAGTAGCCACGGTCTGTTGCAAAACGGATTGGGGGGATGAAATTCATACTCTACTCTACCGGCTGATATTTTGCCAACATATCCCGCAATAAAGATAAATAACGGATTTTCCTGATGATATGGCTTCACAACCGCTCTGCGATTATCCCTGCCTGCTCTGTTTTATAGAGGTCACGGCAGAGCACTATGCCATACAGGATAAGAACAACAGAGAACGGCAGCCCGAAGAGCACCACGAGTGATCTAAAGGAATTAAAATCGCCCGCATAGAGTAGCCCTATGCTAACCAGCGTGATGATAACCGACCAGAAAACACGCAGCCAGACAGGCGCATCATCCGTGGCGGAACCACCCGTGCTCGACAGCCTGGCGGCCATTAACGTGCTTGAATCTATCGGTGTGATAAACAAAAAGCAGGCCACCACCAGAGTAAGTATGGTTGTAAACCCGCTCCAGGGTAATGACTCCAGCATTTTATACACTGACATGGCCGGGTCCTCTAATGCAATTTGCCCCAGTGCAGCGTCTTTGTACTCCAGCACCATCGTAATCGCCGTATTGCCGAACAGCGACAGCCAGCTAAAGGAGAACCCTAGCGGAATCAGCAAGGTACCGAAGATCAATGTTCTGATAGTCCGCCCCCTTGAAATTCGGGCAATAAATAATCCGATGAACGGTGACCAGATTAGCCACCATGCCCAGAAGAGCACTGTCCACTGACTCTGCCATTGTTGCGCCTTACTATAGAGATAGTAATTAAAACTCTGGACCACAATGTTATTAAGATAGTCACCCGTGTTTTGTAACAGGCCCCTGGCCAGATGTAATGTCGGCCCGGCAAACAGGATAAACAGCATCAATAAGCACAGGATAATCACATTGATGTTGGACATGAATGCGATTCCCCTTCTTACTCCTGTAATCATTGCTACAGTAACAACACTCATCAGGATGATAATGAGTATGACTTTTACGGGTGATGATTCAGATATGTTGAAAAGATAGTGCAGACCCGAATTAACCAGCAGCGCGCCTATGCCCAGATGAAGCACCATTGCAGTGATGGTGACCAGAATGCCGAAACTGTCTGTGATATGGCCTGGCCAGCCATGGATTCGCTCGCCCAGCAGTGAACAAAATGGTGATCGCAGTGCCAGTGGCTGGCCACGCCGGTAGGCAAACCAGGCTACGACTGTAGCCACCAGCGCATAGAGTGACCAGCCATGGGCGCCCCAGTGAAAAAAAGTGAGGGCCATCGCCTGGCGGGCAGCCATAATCGTTCCTCCTGCTCCCTCCGGGGGTTGCAGAAAGTGTTCAAGTGGTTCATAGGTTCCATAATAAACTATCCCAATACCGATACCGGATGAAAATAGCATCGTCGCCCATGACAAATAACCAAAATCTGCTGGCTGGTCGTTGCTTCCTAATTTTTGGGAACCAAAACGGGAAAGCGCGAGCCAAAGGACAAATAGCAGACATCCTCCCACCACCAGCAGGTAATACCAGCCAAACACCTTGGTTACCCATGATAGTGCCTGTGCCAGCCACTGCTCACTGCTGTCCGGACTGAGTAACGTTGCTATTATTAATAGCAATAATACGCCTGCTGAACTGGTAAACACGGGGCGATTTAGCCTGACGGCACGCTGGGACTTGAGGACCTGGGAATAGTCTGGCGTCATGCTCACCTATCCGATATTTTCTATAAAAAATGCAACATTCTGATAGTGAGATTTTTAGAAAACAGATTACGGCATTGCATTTAATTTAACATTTGTGCAATGAAGAGTAGACCAACTGAATGATAAGTCCAGTAAATGGCAAGATTAGGCCGCTGGCGTATAACAACTGCGCTGCCCTGTTTATGGTTATGGCGGCGCAGTGAATATTATTTTAAATCTGCCCGATATCAGAATGATAATCTGCATGTATTATCAGCTGCGGATAACTATACTGGCAGGGCTGTTAGTCATAGTGCAGAGCTCACAATTTATTGGTTACATCCTGATGGATGCTGTCGGTATTATGAAGTTTCACACCGCCCTGCTCCTGCTTTAATATTTCTGTTTTGCGAAGTTCGCGGTAAAACGCAACGATATAAAGTATAACCACCCCAGAAAATGGCAGCCCAAAGAGTACTACCACTGTTCTGATCGTGTCGAAATCGCCTGAATAAAGTAACCCCCCACAGACCAGCGTAATAATAACTGACCAGAAAACACGCAGCCACATCGGGGCGTCATCCGTTACCGCACCACCAGCACTTGAAAGATTAGCCACCATTAACGTGCTTGAATCTATCGGCGTGATAAACAGTAAAAATGTCACCACCAGCGTAAACCCGGCTGTGAAGCCTCTCCAGGGTAACGATTCTAGCATTTTATAAACCGACATCGCCGGGTCCGACAATGCAACCTGGCCAAGCAGCGTATCTTTGTAATCCAGAACGATAGTAATCGCCGTATTGCCAAACAGAGATAACCAGACGAAGGTAAATCCAAGCGGAATCAGCATAGTCCCAAAGATCAAGGCTCTGACAGTGCGCCCCCTTGAGATACGGGCAATGAATAATCCTATAAACGGCGACCAGACCAGCCACCAGGCCCAGAAGAACAGTGTCCAGCTACTTTGCCACTGTTGTGCCTTGCCATAGAGATAGAGATTAAAACTCTGGCCCACAATATTATTAAGATAATCTCCTATGTTCTGTAACAGACCATCGACCAGATGCAATGTCTGCCCGGCGAACAATATAAGCAGCAGTAAGCTGAGGGCAATCACATTAATATTGGAAATCAGAGCAATACCTTTCTTAACACCCGCCACTACCGCTAGGGTTACCACACTCATCATGATGATAATCAGTATGATTTTTACAGACAATGATTCGGGCACACCGAAAAGGTAGTTCAGGCCAGAATTAATCAGCTCTGCTCCCATGCCAAGATGCAGCACCATCGCGATGATTGTCACCAAAATACCAAAACTGTCTATGATGTGACCTGCCCAGCCATCGATTCGCCTGCCAATTAAAGAGCTGAGCGCCGAACGCAGCGCCAGCGGCTGGCCACGGCGATAAGCAAACCAGGCTATCACAGTAGCAATCAGCGCATACAGTGCCCAGCCATGAACGCCCCAGTGAAAAAAGGTGAGCACCATCGCCCGGCGGGCAGCTTCAATAGTCCCCCCCTTGCCCTCCGGAGGTTGCAGGAAGTGTTCGAGAGGTTCATAGGTTCCATAATAGACCAGCGCAATGCCAATACCGGCGGAGAATAGCATTGTCGACCATGAAAGATAGCCAAAATCTGCCGGCTGATCGTCACTGCCCAGTTTCAGAGAACCAAATCGCGAAAGTGCAAGCCAGATAACGAATACCAGTACTCCACCAACCAGCAACAGGTAGTACCAGCCAAACATTTTTGATACCCATAGTAACGCTTGTTCCAGCCACTGCTCGCTGCTGCCCGGACTGAGCAGCGTTGCTAGTACCAATCGCAGTAAGACTAATGCTGAACTGATAAACACAGGTAAATTTAATCTGATAGTGTGCGGGTGCTGTGCATCCTGCAAATGACCTGACGTCATGATCTCATTTCCAAAATATATTTTTATATGCAGAACTTAATAAGACATTGACAACGTTTATTTTTCATTAAATTTTTTGCAACAAAATTGTATTTTGTTGCACATTTGATCAATGGATAATAGATTACATAATAAATCTGGGAAACATGGGATGATGTGCAGGGAAATTGTTTTACAGCACAATATGCAGTTAATAAATGCTATGTATATAACAATAAATGGTCCTGCGTCTGGCAAATATCACTCTGCGACAGGTTGCCAGATTACCGCTATTTTAGCTGGGATTGACAATCACTGTAACGTTAGAAGATCGCCAGCAATATCACCCCCTGCTATGCGCTACCCGCCCTTACGCGGATTACCCACCGGTATTGTTAAGACGATATCTATTGCTGATAGCATTGATTAACACGCTTTCTGAGCGAGGAGATGTCAATCCTATACCAACAATGTTCTCTCTGGCGCCTTTAGGTGGCATAAACTGGCAGACACTTCTCCTCTGGAATGTTAAATAAGGAACTGGCAAACATGGCACTCTACCCCCTGCAAAAACTTTTTATTCACGGCAAACTGACTGACGCCAGTGGCAGTGACACATTTAGCACCATTAATCCCGCTAATGGAGAAGTGCTAGCCGATGTTCAGCGCGCAACCCGTGCCGACATTGAACGCGCTGTTGAAAGCGCGGAGAGCGGCCAGCGCGTATGGGCAGCCATGACCGCCACCGAACGCTCACGTATTCTGCTGCGTGCAGTCGCTATTTTACGTGAACGTAATGATTCCCTGGCGCGTCTGGAAACACAGGATACGGGCAAGCCTATATCTGAAACCCTGGCCACAGACATTGTTACTGGTGCTGACGTACTGGAATATTATGCCGGCCTGGCAGCCGCCATTGAGGGCGAACAATACCCCCTGCGGGATAGTAGTTTTTTCTATACCCGCCGTGAACCACTTGGCGTCACTGCCGGCATTGGTGCCTGGAATTACCCGATTCAGATAGCCCTATGGAAGTCGGCACCCGCGCTGGCGGCAGGTAATGCCATGATATTTAAGCCAAGCGAAACGACACCGCTAACCGCACTCAGGCTGGCTGAGATCTATACTGAAGCGGGCTTGCCTGATGGTGTTTTTAACGTGGTGCAGGGTTCAGGCCGCGAGACAGGACAGTGGCTGACTGAACATCAGCGCATCGAAAAAATCTCTTTCACCGGGGGGATTGAAACCGGCAAAAAGGTGATGGCCAGTACGGCAGCCTCAACACTAAAAGAAGTCACCATGGAGCTGGGTGGCAAATCACCGCTTATTATTCTGCCCGATGCCGATATCAGTCAGGCCGCAGACATCGCCATGATGGCAAACTTTTATAGCTCGGGGCAGGTATGCACTAATGGCACCCGAGTATTCGTTCACCGCTCACAAAAGAGTGCACTCGAACAAGCATTGATGATAAGGGTGAAACGCATGCGTGTTGGTCTGCCGGACGATCCCGCTACTAACTTTGGTCCACTGGTCAGTTTTAGCCATATGGACAACGTTCTGCGCTACATCGAACAAGGCAAACGCGAGGGGGCAGTTTTGTTAACCGGGGGGCAGAGAGAAACCTCCGGCGTTTTCGCACAGGGCGCGTTTGTACAACCCACCATATTTACTGACTGTACCGACGACCACACTATCGTCAGAGAGGAAATCTTTGGCCCGGTAATGAGCATTCTTACATACGATAATGAACCGGAGGTCATCAGGCGCGCTAACAATACTCACTTTGGACTGGCAGCAGGCGTTGTCACCACAAACCTGGCAAAGGCACATCGCATTATTCATCAGATTCAGGCGGGCATCTGCTGGATCAATACCTGGGGTGAGTCTCCCGCCCAGATGCCTGTAGGCGGCTATAAACAATCAGGTGTGGGGCGCGAAAACGGCCTCTCTACATTGCATCACTACACTCGCATTAAATCAGTTCAGGTTGAGCTGAATCCTTTCAAATCACTGTTCTGACAAGAGGCAGAAGATGAAAATCAACAGGGAGTACGACTATATCATCATTGGAGCAGGGTCAGCCGGTAACGTGCTGGCAGCACGTCTGACAGAAGACCCAGATGTCACTGTATTACTACTGGAAGCCGGCGGCCCCGATTATCGTCTGGATTTTCGCACGCAAATGCCTGCTGCTCTGGCTTACCCGCTACAGGGACGGCGCTATAACTGGGCTTATCTTACTGAACCAGAGCCGTTCATGAACAACCGCCGTATGGAGTGCGGGCGGGGTAAAGGATTAGGCGGGTCGTCACTGATCAACGGGATGTGCTATATACGTGGCAATGCGCTGGATTATGATAACTGGGCCAGCCAGTCAGGCCTCGAAAACTGGAGCTATCTTCACTGCCTGCCCTACTTTAAAGCTGCTGAACGACGCGATATCGGCGGGAATGATTATCACGGAGACAGCGGCCCCCTGAGCGTTACGACGCCAAAAAACAACAATAATATTCTGTTTCACGCCATGGTAGAAGCCAGTGTTCAGGCAGGTTATCCCCGTACCGATGATCTTAATGGTTATCAACAGGAAGGATTCGGTCCGATGGATCGTACTGTCACACCTCAGGGACGCCGCGCCAGCACAGCACGAAGTTATCTCGATCAGGCACGCTCGCGCCCTAACCTGACCATTGTTACCCATGCCATGACAGATCGTATCCTGTTCAACAACCAAAGCGCTCACGGCATCTGCTGGTTACGCGAAAACAAACAGGAGCAGGCCTTTGTCAATCGGGAAGTGTTGTTGTGTGCTGGCGCTATCGCTTCTCCTCAAATTCTGCAACGCTCAGGGGTCGGTCCCGGCGATTTATTAAAATCACTGGATATTCCTGTGGTGCAGGCGCTACCCGGAGTAGGCGAGAATCTTCAGGACCATCTGGAGATGTATCTCCAGTATGAATGCCGGCAGCCGGTGTCGCTGTCGTCCGCAATGAAGTTCTACAACAAGCCAGCTATTGGTATCGAATGGCTGGTAAATGGTACAGGGCCGGGTGCCAGTAATCATTTTGAAGCGGGGGGCTTTATACGCTCCCATCAGGAATTTGGATGGCCCAATATCCAGTATCATTTTCTGCCCCTGGCAGTTAATTACAATGGCTCGAATCCTATTAAAATTCATAGTTTTCAGGCGCACGTGGGTTCCATGCGATCACCCAGCCGGGGCAGTGTGCAGCTACGATCTAAAGATCCCTTTTCCCCCCCTGCTATCCGCTTCAATTACATGTCCCATCAACAGGACTGGCGTGAGTTTCGGGCGGCTATTAAAATCACCCGAGAAATCATGGCACAGCGGGCGCTGGCGCCCTTCTGTGGCCGCGAACTCTCCCCAGGAGCCGGTTTACAAAGCGATGCCGGAATAGATGGCTTTATTAGTCATTATGCAGAAACTGCCTATCATCCCTCCTGTTCGAATGCCATGGGTTATCATGATATGGCTGTTGTCGGCAGCGATGGCAAAGTACATGGTCTGGATGGCTTGCGAGTAGTAGATGCCTCCATCATGCCGCAAATCACTACCGGCAATCTTAATGCGCCCACCATTATGATTGCCGAGAAAATTGCCGATATGATCCGAAACCGACCAGCTCTGCCATGCATTGAGGTACCTTACTATATTGCCGGGAATGCACAATTACGCCGCACGGCTGTATGATATCCCCGGCTCCGGAAAATCTTCCCGGAGCCGGCTTTGCTGATCAACTGGTAGGAGGCGCTGGCATCTGTAAAAAATGGCCGGGCCCCACGCTTCCCTCTGTAACAGAGGGTTTAACGTCGCCCTTGTGATGTTCTGATTCTGACATAACGAAGAGTTGACGTTGAGATAGCCAGCAAATGGCAGGGCAATTGAGCCCAATAACCGGCCGAATCAGCCTGAAGGCACTGGGCATATTCATCCCCATCTCTGATGCGTGGAATATGATACATTAAACTCTGATATCACCCAGGACGAGCAAATGAGTATTGAGTGTGAAGCGTTTCTTACCCAGGCACGGCTTCTGTGCCAGCAGCGCAAGGTCCGCATGACTCCGCAGCGGCATGAAGTGCTACGCCTGATGGCTCAACAGCAAAGTGCCATCAGCGCTTACGACCTGCTCGACTTGTTACGCGCTTCAAAACCGCAGGCCAAACCACCTACTGTTTACCGGGCCCTTGATTTTCTTCTCGAACAGGGTTTTATTCATCGGGTGGAATCGACTAACAGCTTCCTGGTGTGTCATCACTTTGCAGAACCGGCACATACATCAGTGATGTTGATCTGCAATCGGTGTGGCAACATAACTGAACAGCATGCTGAAGGAGTGCAGGAGATGCTGAAAACCCTGGCCGGAAAAATGGGGTTCATTCCAGATAGCAGCATTATTGAAGCGCATGGGTGCTGCGCGAAATGTACGCAAATCAGAACCTGTAAAAAAGCTCATCAACGCAAACATAACCACAGCAGACACACCACACGTAAGCAGGGAAGGGGTAATCTTTAGCTTACTACCGGCAACAAATTACCGTGAGCACTCCCGGTATTCAGTCAGCGAATGCCCACACTTTACAGATGAAGTTACGGCCGCAGGCTAAGATTATTACCAACGAAAATCATTCAGACCTTTCCAGCTATCAACTTCTTTTTCTGCTTCCTCGCGGGTATAGCCGTAATGTTGTTGAATTTTGCCAATGAGCTGATCACGTTTTCCCTCAATGGCTGTCAGATCATTGTCGGTCAGCTTACCCCATTTCTCTTTGATTTTACCTTTAAACTGATTCCAGTTACCACTGGCTTGAGGATGGTTCATTTTGTGACTCCTTTAGTAGAGCAACATCATGTTTTTATCTGATATGCAGTGGCGTCATGCCAGTAAGAGACTGGATTAACGCCTAATGCAAAGTATAGCAACAACTGAAAGTTGCACTGAAGAATTGAGCTCACTGGATATGTGAAAACCAGCGTCCGAGCTGCCACTCCCGCCGCCAGATAAACCATAATGTCGCTCCCCGGAGCGACAAAAAGACCATCATGGCCAGCCACAGGCCATGATTTTCCAGAACAGGCAACGTAAGCAACGTCAGCAGATAGCCCGCGGCGGCAATTGCCATGCTGTCACGCATATCACTGGCACGCATAGCGCCTATGAACATACCATCCAGCAAATAACACCAGACACCCACCAAAGGCAGCACGATTTGCCAACCCAGATAGTGAGCTGCCAGCACTTGCAGTTCCGGTAATGACGTCAGCAAACTGATTATTTGTGGGCCAGACAACAAATAGAATAGGGAGAATAACAGCGCAACCAGCCCTGCCTGGCGACAGGCAGCATGCCAGACAGCACTGAGCCTGGCAGAATCACGAGCACCCACCGCCTGCCCGGAACAAGCCTCTACGGCATACGCCAGACCATCCAGTGCATAAGCGCTAAACGTGAGGAACATTAATAATATTGCATTCACTGCAACAATATCGTTACCCATACGCGCTCCTGCTACCGTTAACAAGGTAAAACAAAACTGCAAAATGAAAGAACGCAACAGGATATCGCGGTTAACTCTGAGCAGATGGCCATAACGGCCACGCCAGCCCTGTTTGATTAAATCCGGAGCCACTGCACGCAAACGTAATACATGCCAGACCATTACCAGTCCGATAGCGAGGGTACAATACTCCGCAATGACAGTCGCAGCCGCAGCCCCTCTGACACCCCAGCCAATACCTGTCACGAACCAGAGAACGAGCAAAATATTCACCAGATTCCCCGTTACCAGCAGGATGACTGGCCCACGCGCATATTGCACTCCCAACAGCCAGCCCAGCAGGACCATGTTGAGCAGAGTGGCTGGCGCGCCAAGCCAGCGGACGGACATAAACGCTGATGCCTGAGTCATCACGTCCGGGGCACCACCTACAGACCATGCTGCCAGAGTAATCAGCGGGCGTTTTAGTAGTAATATTGCGCCCGCAGCTATCAGGGCAAGGAGCAATGGCTGCATCAGCGTCCTGGCCAGCGCTAACTTGTTATCTGAACCAAATGCCTGAGCCGCCAGACCAGTCGTGCTCATGCGTAAAAAAAGCAGCAGCATAAACAACAGGTTAGTCGCAGTGGTCCCTACAGCCACACCGCCAAGATAGACTGTACTGTCGAGATGTCCAATGACCGCTGTATCAACAAGTCCTTGCAATGGAACACTGATATTAGAAAGGATCATTGGCAACGCCAAAAACCAGAGCTGTTTATCCGCAGGAGTGAAAAATCGCATGAGTTTACTGCGCAACATGAAGGTTACTATCGCCAGTCCTGAGCCTTATATCCAAAATGGTGCAAAAGTGCGTTATTATAGCCAGTTGCCTCTGCGAATGACGCCTACCGCCACGCCCTCTATGCTTAATTCTTGCTGGCTCAAATCAACAACGATAGGCGAATACTCACTATTTTCTGCCAGCAGCCGTACGATATTACCCTGTTTTTGCAAACGTTTAACCGTCACGTTATCATCAATACGCGCAACCACCACCTGACCGTTACGCACGTCCTGAGTTTTATGTACTGCGAGAAGGTCACCATCCAAAATACCGATATTTTTCATGGACATGCCACTTACACGCAAGATAAAGTCGACCTGAGGTTTGAACAAACCGGGAGAGATGCTGAGATAATCTTCGATATGTTCCTGAGCCAGCAGAGGTTCTCCGGCTGCTACCCGGCCAACCAATGGCAGCCCACGCTCCTGCACCCCCTGCAATAATCTGATGCCCCTGGAAGTGCCTGAAACAATTTCTATAACACCTTTGCGCGCCAGTGCCTTGAGATGTTCCTCCGCCGCATTAGGGGAGCGAAAACCCAGCCTCTGTGCTATCTCAGCACGAGTCGGTGGCATCCCTGTTTGGTTGATATGACCATAGATCATGTCAAACACCTGCTGCTGCCTTGCGGTTAATGGTTTCATCCAGCCCCCTGTTTTTTTGTACAGTTATCCATGAGTATATACAGGTAATTATTCAATGAAAACTAAAAGTTATTCTGCACCTGATTTGCATCTGAACAGAGACAGTAGAATTTCATCGTCAGCCAGACATAATTATGATGCTTGACTGGATGCCTGGCTTTTACGGCTAGGGCAGTATTCTTAGAGTTTCAACTATCTGATGTGCGCCGCGATCGATGTACACTGTCGGCCATTTCCGGCAGGTCAGATGAGAGTATTATCAACAGCGACATCATAAGCATTATGAGCCCCTGCCAGACCTGAGTATCTTTTTCTGGTATGCTTGCCGCGCTCAACTAAATTAAGAGGCTTTAAATTATCTATGTCAGGTTTGCGCGACTTATATTATAAGTCATTAAGCATCGTGTTGAAATTTATGGTGAGCAGTAAGGTTATCCCGACGGAGCCAGTTGCGGGGTTAGGGTTAGACCGCACACGTCCTATTATGTATGTTTTGCCTTATGACTCTAAAGCGGACCTTCTTACACTACGGGAAGTATGCCGCCGGCATGATCTGCCCGATCCACTGGAGCCTTTGAAAATCAGTTCTGGCATACTGCCTCGCTATGTGTTCATCCATGACGGGCCTCGCGTATTTCCCTACTACACACCTAATTTGCAGTCGATAAAATTATTTCAGGATTATCTGGATCTGCACAACAATATTCCCGAACTGAATGTACAGATGGTGCCTGTTTCTGTCATGTTTGGTCGTGCTCCCGGTCGGGAGGTTCAGGGCCAGCCTCAGCCTCATCTCCGCCTGCTCAACGGTGTTCAAAAATTCTTTGCTATTCTCTGGCTGGGGCGGGATAGTTTTGTTCGCTTTTCGACTATTGTATCACTGCGTGCTATCGCTACTGAACACGGCACAGACAAAACGATTGCCCAAAAACTGGCTCGCGTCGCCAGAATCCATTTTGCCCGCCAGCGTCTGGCCACGGTGGGGCCATCTCTGCCAGTTCGCCAGGAACTGTTTTCTCACCTGTTACAATCTAAAGCCATTGCCAGTGCAGTTGAAGATGAAGCACGCAGTAAAAAAATATCGCTTCAAAAAGCCCGGCAGTCTGCCGTTGCCATGATGGAGGAGATCGCTGCAAACTTTAATTATGAAGCTATTCGTATCACCGACAGAATTCTAAGCTGGACCTGGAATAAGCTTTATCAGGGCATCGTGGTTAATGGTGCGGAGCGGGTTCGACAACTGGCTCAGGATGGTCATGAACTAGTATATGTGCCATGTCACCGTAGTCACATGGATTATTTGCTGCTCTCTTATGTTATCTATCATCAAGGCCTGGTACCGCCACACATCGCCGCCGGGATCAATCTAAACTTCTGGCCGGCAGGGCCCATCTTTCGCCATTTGGGTGCATTCTTTATTCGCCGTACTTTCAGGGGCAACAAACTTTACTCTACTGTTTTTCGTGAATATCTGGGTGAATTATTCAACCGCGGTTATTCCGTTGAATATTTCATGGAAGGTGGCCGTTCCCGCACTGGCCGCCTGCTCGAGCCAAAAACCGGTACTCTTGCGATGACCATTCAGGCTCTTTTGCGGGGCGGAAGTCGCCCTATTACACTGATTCCGATTTTCATCAGTTATGAGCACGTAATGGAAGTAGCAACCTATGCCAAAGAGTTACGTGGTGCGACTAAAGAGAAAGAGAATTTACTGCAAATGATACGCGGCCTGCGTAAGCTGCGCAAACTGGGCCACGGATATGTCAATTTTGGCGAGCCTCTGTCGCTAACAGCCTGGCTCAATACCAATGTCCCCGAGTGGCGTGAGTCTGTTGACCCTATAGAAGCTCAGCGACCCCTCTGGTTCACGCCTACAGTAAACACTATTGCCCGACAGGTAATGACGCGCATCAATGCCGCCGGGGCGGCCAATGCCATCAATCTGTGTGTGACAGCGCTACTTGCCTCCCTCCAGCGTTCATTAACGCGGGAGCAACTTATCTCTCAGCTGGCCTGCTACCAGGCGTTGCTCAATAATGTCCCTTACTCCAGCCATGCTACTGTAGTAGGCATCGCCCCTGAAGCGATTCTTGAACATGCGCTCAGCATGAACAAGTTCGATATTGAACAAGATGACATTGGTGACATCATCGCACTGCGGCGTGAGCAGGCTGTACTAATGGCTTACTATCGCAATAACATTCATCATATGCTGGTAATGCCGTCACTGATTGCTGCTATTGTGATACAGCACCGTAACGTGGATCGTGATGAGTTACTACATCAGGTGACTATTATCTATCCCCTGTTAAAAAGTGAGTTGTTTCTGCACTGGGAAACACAGGATCTCGCTTCTTTGGTGGATGCACTGGCAAATGAGCTGAGCCGGCAGAAGCTGATTATTATTGATGACGGTAAATTACGGCCAGATCACGCCGGAATGCCCACACTTCAGCTGCTCGGTGCAGGTGTGCGGGAGATGCTGCTGCGCTATGCGATTACTTTTGCGCTGTTAGGCGCTAATCCCGCAATCAGCCGTTGCAGTCTGGAGAAAGAGAGCAGAATGCTCGCACAGCGCCTTTCGGTTTTGCATGGTATTAATTCCCCAGAATTTATTGATAAAGCAGTATTTAGTACCCTGGCTATGACACTGCGTCATGAAGGTTACATCAGTGATTCAGATGAGGCGCTGATTGCTCCCGTTCGTCGTGTCTGGCAGCTACTGTCAGAACTGATCACGCAGGATTTACGTATGACTATCGAGAGTGCTATCGCGCTTGAATCATTAACGGTAACCAGCGAGGGATCTGGGCAGGAATAAGACGTCACCAACCCGTACACAGCAAACGCTTTTTGATTGACACGAATCAACTGCCCGTACGATTTTTTTAACCGGGAGAGCAATAACGCATCCGGCAGCATATTGATGCTGCTGACGAAGCTGAATACTCAGAAAGCTGATATACCTAGCGCAACAGCGACAAACATTATTGCTCCGACATAGTTGTTATTGAGAAAAGCCTGGAAGCATGCATCGCGCTCGCGATCAGAAATCAACCGCTGCTGATAAATGAACAACCCACCAGCGGCCAGTATCCCAACATAATAAAATCTGTTGACGTCGAGCATGATGCCAGCCAGTGCCAACAATAACAACGTGGCCACTTGCAGCAGCCCGATGATCAGCGTATCAGAGTGCCCAAATAGAATAGCGGTAGATTTTACGGCGATTTTCAGGTCATCATCCCGGTCCACCATGGCATACTGAGTATCATAAGCTACCGTCCAGCAAATATTGGCGGTAAATAACAACCAGCATGCGGCAGGAAGCGTTCCACATACGGCGGCCCAGGCCATTGGAATTGCCCAGCTGTAGGCTGCTCCCAGTACCACCTGAGGGAAATAGGTGTAACGCTTCATAAAGGGATAGCACGAGGCCAGGGCAAGGCCAGCAAACGACAACAGGATAGTCAGCCGGTTTAATGTCAGCACCAATAGCAGCGCAAAGAAAATCAAAATCAGGAAGATAATTTTAGCTTCTCTGCCTGTCACGGCGCCAATTGCCATTGGGCGCTGTTGGGTACGTTTGACGTGGCCATCAATATGACGATCAGCATAATCATTGATTACGCATCCCGCAGCACGCATCACGACCACGCCCAGTACAAAAACGATCAGTACATTGAGTGGTGGCATAGCCATAGCCGCCAGCCAGAGTGCCCAGCACGTGGGCCATAACAACAGCAGAGCGCCAATGGGCTTATCCAAACGCATCAGACGGCCGTATGTCCGCCATTTACTCAGTGAAAGGTGTTTTTCCATCCAGAATTCGGGCATCTAATAGTAGAGTGGTGATGCTGGTAAAAAGAGCTCATTTAATAGCAAAGGCTTGCCGGATAATCTCAGCAATGAGCGCCGTCCCCAGAGTGTATCAGCCCTTCCTGGTTCAACAAAATCTCGGCTTAATGATGAGTGTGAAAAAAGATATCGTCCCAGCGGTACAGTCCCTATGTGCTGCAACATCTGCTCCGGACCATGAAGTGTGCACTCAGGTATCAGCGTACGCCCCAGCAGCCACGGGACATCACTACCACTCAGCACAATTTCACGCAGCCAGTACCGTGGTGATTCAGGAAGTAATTTGGCCTCTCCGCCGGCCTCATCAAGGCCAACAAACTGCTCACGCAAAACCTCAACTGACACACTCTGGCAGATCCTCTCAAACCGACGGGTCATAGAGCCCTCTTCCTTCAGCCAGTCGCGCACATGAGCAGTCATGAGAGGATCATCAAATGTAGTCCAGCACATTCTACAAAGTTGATCCTGAGCGGGATGTGACATGTAGCACTCCGAAAAAATACGGGATTAATAGTTTAACTGGAAACTACCAGGTGCAATGTCACGCGGCAGAGGACACAGATTGCAGCAATATAGTATCCCGCCATGTAACTAATTACCATGGCATATCTGCTATTAAACTGTGACAATCGCAGCGAATAATTTGGCAAATTCTAGACTATCGTGGATGCAAAAAATAGATGAATTCGTGCTTATTTATTTAATAATATTAATTATTCATCACCGTTCAAGGCACTATTTACCGGACAAAAAGCGATAATATCAATCTAAACTACATTACAATAGTAAAGCGTAATTAAAGTTATTGTCATGATTCACAATCGTCAGACAAATAAATATTTAGCCGTAATACCGTTACAGACAATAATGTTAAGAGAAGTAATAGCCCGTCTAAAATATTTCATAGTTGGGGCAGTCAATCCCCGTATTAAGAATCATCTTCCCTGCTAAGGCAATCTTCAGGCTTATTTTGCTGACGTGCCTGTTACATCACTTTACTGATATAAGCGATTAACAGGCAATAATATGACCAGAATAGCAGTATGGAAAGGTTCTTTCTGGTCCTGTCTTAACGGAAATCCCGGTCACGATCAGATGTCATGTAATAAAGCTGGTACTTTCTGCCAAGCATCTGACCACCATCTCTGGTTAGAGGTGTCCAGTTTATCTGTGCTCTGCCACGATTATATGGAACAGTAAAAAGGTCCATTGGTATAGAGATATAAAAGCCTTTAGTAAAACTCCCCTCACCATAATCATGGGAAGAAACATTAGTTTTAGTGGCATAAGCACCAACCATTATGCCGCTTTTAAAGCGCCTCGAGATGTCGATCGTCGCGCCTTTATCTTTAGCCAGATACTGGCCTACACTAGCTTTGACCTGAATGTCACGAATAAACCAGGGTTTCCAGTAAGCGGTAAGATTACCTACAGCAGCATGATAATTCACAAAGCTCATCATATTGTGCCAGTCACGCTGTTTGACATAGTTCGCATCCAGCCCTATTGCCCAGTCAGAATCGAGGGGACGCCAGATAACCTCACCTCCCACGCCGCCATACATCGTCTCCAGATAACCACCATAAAACTGTGCGTAATAATCACCACCCAGATAGCGCATGTAGCTGGCCTGCAGATTATTGAGGTAAACATCATTACCCACATAGTCACGAATGTGGGTACGTACCCGCGGTAGTGCAGAATCACCCGGAGTGCCATCGTAATTAAACTTACCGTAGTTATTGGCGAGGTTGACAAACACGCTGCCATCTAATAACAGATGATTTGTTACCCACCAGTTAGCCCCACCCATTACACCAAGCTGATAGAGGTAGAAGCTATCTGGCCCACCTACAGACTGATTAAGCACCGGTGCCAGACTTACGCCAAATCGGGCAGGCGCTATGTAATAATCCTGTTGTGATTTCTGTACTGTCTGCGGGTTAGTCCGGTGCTGTTTAAGTGTCGACGTCTGCCCCAGCGGATACCCCACCAACGACTGGCGCAGGCTGTTAACATCGGTGACAGTGGTCACCTGCGGCATATTAAATCTCGTCTGGGTAACCTTTATCGTATCGATGTTTTCTGGTAATTGATTGATTACAATCCGATTAGCACGATCTACCCCCATCTGGGTATCACGATACTTATACTGCTCACCAGAAATATAGAGTGTGCGTCCCTGTAACTGAATAGCTGGCATGTTCAGCCCCGCGTTATATCTGAGTTCAGTAAGTTCTCTGGCGGCGACGGGCTCGTCCAACACCACAGGCTGCGCGGCTGGACGATAATCGGCTTTGGGCTGATCGCGGTGAATTTGATGCAACGTGTTGAAGTTAGTTCGCAGGGTAAAACCCGCCATCAGGGTATTGCCACGTTCATAACTGACATTAACATCGGCCCAGTCAGTTATACGCCAGATAGCCCCGGCATTAATTTTATTGCTCTGATAAAGCTTACCGGCAAAATCGTGCTGGTAGTCGTTGCCCTCATACTCTATCTTCAGGCGAAGTGGCTGCCATGGGGTCTGATATTCTATCCCACCAAACAGAGCAGAACGCCCTTTAAACAGATCATTACCGCTCACAGTGCCCGCGGTTCCGTTTATGGTTGACCTCGTGCAGTAACTGTCGCTGATACTACAAAAAGGGTTCTTAATTGTGCCACTATTGCCAAGGTAGCCCCAGCCGAGTCCCAATGTGAAATCAAACGGCCCCCAGGCTTTGGTTACCACCAGATACTCACTGTTAAAAAGACCGGTCCCGCCAAGATCGTGCGCTCCCAGCGCAATATCTGGCATCCAGTACCCCTCTTGCCACAGACGTAACTTTAGATCAAACGCCTTATCTTTGTAGGTCTGATTACCAGAAAAGCTCTCTACCGCACTGTAACGGCGAGTTATGACGTCTGTATAACGGACAGTGGCTTCCAGCCAGGGGAATAGCACCATCGAAGCGGAGTAAAAACGGTACTGGTCGTTATAATGGTAGTTAAGACTGAACTCACCATCAGGCGCCATACGCGCAGTCGGTATCTGCATCAGCCCAACACCGCCAATATCAGACTGGGATGGCCCTACCGGATCCGGCCAGGTTGTTACCTCAGCCTGACAGGCACCGGATATAAAAAGTGCCAGTAACTTAAGCGTTAATTTTTTTTCATTAGTCAGGGATCCGGTGCGTCAGAACAGAGAGAAAGCGGCGGTTAATTACGGCTTCATCCTCAGGCAAACTCCAGCGGCCAAAGCCAACAAAAATAATGCTGCCCGCAGGGGGCTCAACGTGTCGGCGATTCCAGTAAGCTACTGGCACTTTTTGGATTGTGCCCTCCGGGGTAATTAGCAGTGCTACATTACGTTCAGCACCCGGCACACGAGTCGTGGTGGCAAGATAATCCGCCACTGTTTTCCCTGGCTGCCATGGAACGGTGCCAGGCTGGCTGACCACACCAGCCAGCTGCACGGAATCTGGCCTGGTGGCAGTATAGAGCTGATATCTTCCCTGTAACCGGCGATTGTCTTCGGGGCGCAGCCGGACCCAGTCAGGATCCAGCTTAACAATTTGCCGTCCGGTGACCCTGATAACATTGACCTGCCGCCAGACGGAGCGAACCACGCCAGCCATGGGATCATCGTTTACGCTAAGCCTGTCAGCTAACTGTTGCAGTCCGGCAAGTAACGCCTGCTTTTCAACCCTGGCTGCCACGGTTGCCTGCGGCGTACTGATAATTGTTGCTGGCCACCAGGTCCTGCCATTAATGGCGGGTCTCATGATGAGTTGTGCCAGATTTCCGGCATCATTTACCTGAATGGTGGTGTACTGATGAGGGTAATATACGGTGACTTCACTCTCTGCCCGAACCAGCACAGGCAACATAAAGAGTGCTCCCGCCAGGGGAGAACATTTTATTTTCATCGTTATGCCAGTTTGAGTATGGTAGTTTCAATAGTGAAATAATCAGCACCGAGTGTTTGTATCGACTGACGCACCTGACCGGTCCGGCTGTCTATCCAAAAAGTATTGTCCCAGCGTTTACCGGTACCAGCCATGATGACCTGCTCGCGCCAGACCTGGCAGGAAACGCTATTTCCTGCTATCTTCAATACCTCGTCGGCCTGGCGGCTAAATAAAGAAGTAGCAGTATCTGCACGATAATTGCCTTGTTCTGTCCAGCCCACCGTCCGGGTCCATCGCATACCGCTGGTCATCATTCCTCCCTTTAGCAGCGGATCACTGTCCAAGTTATTAATATTGATGAGGTTATCGGCCAGTCCGAGTGTTTTAACCAGACGGCCATGCCGGGTAATCATCATCGCCTGATCACGGGTGACCCATTTTTGATCTCCCTGCTCCTCATAGCCCAGCACCACAAAAATACGCTGACCGTTATTTATCCTCATGTAGAGGCTGGAGTAAGGCATATCAGCGATTTGTTGATTAGTGAGCGTAATATCATCAGGACCGGTTATGGCAAGTTTTAGCGTATCAACCAGCCCTTCCTGAGTGAAAGAGCATGACTGAAGTAACAGGCAGAGGCATAGAAAAGGAGTGTTACGCACTGGTGTAATCCTTTAGAAAAGAATAATACGAAAAAAATAACCACACCGCAGTGTGGTTATGATTAAAAACAGCGTTAACAGGTTGTATTGGTTGTTGTTGTAGTGGTTGTCCCGGTGTTAGACCCATCACTGCCACCAGCGGCAGCAACTCCCGCACCAACCATTGCCCCTACACCACTTATCCCCGTCGGTGCAGAGTTACCTGCGGAAAACGAGCCTGCACCGGCAGCGGCACCAGCGGCCACCACTCTACCGCCAGTAAATCCGGATACACTGGAAATTGACGCCGCACCAGCAACTGCCGCCGCGCCTGCGGCTTCTAATGCAGCATACGTCGGGGAAGCTCCCGCGAGCAAAAGCAGGGCGACTGTATTACACAACATTTTCTTCATAGGAGATATTCCCTTCATAAGATGAATGGATACGTTGTCCGAGAAAACCTCAGACCATCCAAGTATATAAGAGCGAAATAACAGAAATTAAGTCATAATATTCTTTGGCTATACCATCTTAATGGTACTGTTCCAAAATATTTTGATAATATTAAAACAGACGATAACAATAAATAAAAAATATGAAAAACAATATATTGTATTATCTTAAAAAGATTTATTAATATAAAACTACCTCTTTAACTGAATAGCAATAGCATGTGGTGTAAAATAAGAGTATTCGCATTATCATTATTTTTTTCTTGTCAAACAGGATGTTAATTTTATTTTTTTTAAATCAACAGAAATTAATTTCAGTGCAGCTTTCAGCTTTTCTTCCAGCTATTCTCAGAGTTAATTTTTATTTTCAGAATAATACCTGCTTATTTGCTATCCAACAAAGAGCTATATCACAGAGGAGCGTCCCCCTCTGATAGCAGGCATTATTAACTAACGCCAGGACTTATAGCGGTTTATTAAGCCATTCGTTGAACTGTCATGGCCTGTAATCTCCCTGCTATCTTTCAGCTCTGGCAAAATGCGATTTGCTAACTGTTTACCGAGCTCAACGCCCCACTGGTCAAAGGAGAAAATATTGAGAATAGTGCCCTGTGTAAAGATCTTGTGCTCATAGAGGGCAATCAACGCTCCCAGACTATAAGGTGTGATTTCACGCAACAAAATCGAGTTAGTCGGCCGGTTACCTTCAAAAATCTTAAACGGTACAATGTGCGCAACAGAGCGGATATCTTTACCAGCCTGCTCAAACTCTTTTTCTACTATTTCGCGTGATTTACCAAACGCCAGTGCCTCTGTCTGCGCAAAGAAGTTTGAAAGCAGCTTCTGGTGATGATCTCCCAGTTTATTGTGAGAAATAGCGGGGGCAATAAAGTCACAGGGAACTAGCTTGGTGCCTTGGTGAATCAACTGATAGAAAGCGTGCTGACCGTTAGTGCCCGGTTCGCCCCAGATGATAGGGCCAGTCTGCCAGTTTACGTGATTACCATTGCGGTCAACAGATTTCCCGTTTGACTCCATGTTGCCCTGCTGAAAGTAAGCAGCAAACCGGTGCATATACTGGTCATAAGGCAGAATTGCTTCGGTTTCGGTACCAAAAAAGTTGTTGTACCAGATGCCAATCAGCGCCAGCTGAACCGGCAGGTTGCTCCCGAGCCCGGTTTGAGCGAAATGACGATCCATTGCGTGAGCACCGGCAAGCAGTTTTTCAAAATTTTCAAATCCAATCGAGAGCACAATCGACAGACCAATCGCCGACCAGAGAGAATAACGCCCCCCTACCCAGTCCCAGAATTCGAACATATTATCGGTATCGATACCAAATTCACTTACCGCCTGAGCATTGGTGGAGAGAGCAACAAAGTGGCTGGCAATATGTTTCTCCTCTCCCGCCGCTTGCAGCAACCACTGTCGCGCACTGTGCGCGTTGGTCATAGTCTCCTGAGTAGTGAAGGTTTTGGAGGCAATCAGAAAAAGTGTGGTTTCCGGGCAGGTCTTTTTCAACGTTTCAGCAATATGAGTGCCATCCACATTAGAAACGAAGTGCATGGTAAGATGATTTTTATATGGCCTGAGCGCCTCCGTTACCATGTAAGGCCCCAGATCAGAGCCACCAATACCTATATTGACAACATCAGTAATCGGTTTACCGGTGAACCCCTTCCATTCGCCACTTATAATGCGGGTCGAGAACGCCCTCATCTTATCAAGTACCGCGTTGACTTTTGGCATCACATCTTCGCCATCCACCAAAATAGGGGTATTACTGCGGTTGCGTAGCGCAATATGTAACACTGCACGATCTTCAGTACGATTGATTTTCTGACCTGAAAACATCGCCTTAATGGCCCCCTGCAAGTCACTCTCCTGCGCCAGGGCATGGAGTTTATCCAGTGTTTCGCGGGTGATGCGATTTTTGGAAAAATCCACCAGTATCTGATCATCAAATGTGGCTGAGAAATTAGCAAAGCGCTCAGGATCCTCTGCAAACAGATCGTGAATTGTCACCGATTTCATCTGGTCGAAATGGTGTTCCAGAGCCTTCCAGGCGGCGGTTTGTGTCGGGTTGATATTCTTCATGGCGCACTCTTCTATTAATCACTCTGCATTCAGTATGACGGGTGTAAAACACGAAAGTAATAAAAAATTGCAAATTAAGGTCTTAATTGCTTTATCAGCGTCACGGAGTAATAACAGCAGGCAGTTGAATTATCCTTTGCACTTCTGCCCACTTAATCCCGCCATCACCTTTGCTCTTTTTCGCAGCAAAGAGGATTAACCGTTACCGATTATTTTAGCGAATCATATCCGGAGAGTTGAAAACAGGGGATGCAGGACAACGCTACGCTATATGGCATAAAACCATAGCAAGCTGGGTGCCATATTACGTAGCCGTATAGGCCATGTAGCGTCTTCTCTGCTGTGATGAGGATTTGTCTGTTACCACAATCCCATGGACAAAAAGTGTTTCTTTCGGAAGACAACAACGCCAGAAGTACTCCAGGCTGGTCATGATTATTGGACATATTTAAGGAAACTAAATGTTCAGTCTAAGGCCTTACCAACATAGCTGTACGTTTTACAAATATGTAAAGCAAGGCCAGCTTAGTAGCTGACTATGCGTCAGTAAAAAACAACGTTACATACAAACAGGCCAGACCCAGGGAGTGATAAGGGTCCATTGGCAAGCTTTCTCACAATCTGCTGCGGTTGCATTCGGTTGATCCATGCACGCTATAGCAAATGCGGACGATGAAACTGACGACATAAGCACCAGACCCAGAGCAATTGCAGCAAGCTTACGATTTTTGATTGAACTAAACATCACCTATCTCCTGAGCATTATTTACTTTAAAAAAGTTTAAGTATTTCTAGTGGTTTTGGGTAGCCTGAATGTGACTTGTCCCGCAAGAAAGTTAAGCGTCAATTATTATAACTAATAAAATTTTGTTGTCATTCTATTGATAAAAATGCCAGTTATTTGTGATTTATATCACAAATTAACTAAAATAAAATTATTCATTTAGAGAAAATTAATGGCAAGAATCAGGATGCGATTTGCTGTATTTCTCACTCAGGAAGAAAACAACAAAATGTAAAATTCAGTAATAAAACTTATGTTTTAATTATCAATTGATACAAATATTAACCAAATTTTTTAGTTTGCTCAGGCCGGCTGCCAGAGTGATATGGAGAAATATACGCCAGCACAATAATTGATAACGATGCCTCAGACTGATAATTCTCCCCCATCCCCCGCCTGTACCGCTAATTAATGCGCAAAAACCTCCTCTTTCAGGTATCATGCGGAATTTCGCACCCATGTGACAGATTCACAGCAAGCCGCGATGCCCGGATAATCTTCGGCTTTGGTGGTTATAACAGGATGCCTGCCCCATGTGGTCGCTCTCCGCATTCTGGTTAGTGGTGATTCCAATAGAATGCAGATAATAAAAGCAAGGCAGCGACGCGATTAACAACGCAATCTTAATGATGTGAGCCCATAGCCAGTTTAATAAGCGTCTGCAGAATGACATTCGGGGAGATGCAAGGCTGGGTATTCTGGCTGACACGTGGTGTTACTCTGCTGTCTGCCCGATTAATGTCCCTCTTGTGCCGGGGTCATCAGACACGAGGATAGTTGAGATGTCTCAGTCTTTAACAATAGCAAAATTTGGCGGCACCAGTGTTGCCGATTTCGAGGCAATGTCACGCAGTGCTGAACTGCTGCTGGCTAATAAACAGGTTGGTCTGGTAGTGCTTTCTGCATCAGCAGGCATGACTAATTTATTAATATCACTCGCCCAGGGACCAGAACAGAACCAGCGTGTTCAGATAATTGATAAAATTCACCATATCCAGCATTCTATCATTGACAGCCTGGACAATCCTGCCGTTATCCGAGATGAAATAGATCTTATGCTGGATAACATCACTACGCTTTCTGAAGCCGCTGCACTGGCAACATCCAGTGCGCTTGCCGATGAACTGGTAAGCCACGGCGAGCTGATGTCTACACTGCTGTTTGTTGAAATTCTGCGCCAGCGCGGGGTTGAAGCATTGTGGTTTGATGTACGTAAAGTGATGCGCACCAGCGCCCGCTTTGGTCACGCTGAACCAGATATAGCTGTGCTGACACAGCTCGCCAGCTCACAGCTAAAACCGCGTCTGAGTGAAGGATTAGTGGTCACTCAGGGATTTATCGGGTGTGAAGCAAAAGGCAGAACAACCACCCTCGGGCGCGGAGGAAGCGACTGTACCGCTGCCTTACTTGCTGAAGCGCTTGCTGCAAGCCAGATTGATATCTGGACTGATATGCCCGGCATCTATACCACTGATCCACGCATCGTGCCATCAGCTAAACGCATTGACGAACTGACTTTTGAAGAAGCGGCGGAGATGGCAACTTTCGGCGCCAAAATTCTGCACCCGGCAACACTGCTCCCGGCGGTGCGCTCCAATATTCCCGTCTTTGTTGGTTCCAGTCTGGCACCGCTTGAAGGCCGCACCTGCGTAAGTAGCACAACGCTAAGTCAGCCTCTGTTCCGGGCCCTGACATTACGGCGTAAACAAATATTACTCACCCTTCATAGTCTGAATATGCTGCATGCTCGTGGCTTTCTGGCAGAAATTTTTAGCATTCTTGCCCGCCATCACATTTCCGTTGATCTGATCACTACCTCAGAAGTCAGTGTCGCTCTGACACTGGATACGGCGGGCTCTACCTTTAGTGGCGACAGCCCGCTAAGTCAGGAGCTGCTGGCGGAGCTGTCATCGCTCTGCCGGGTGGAAGTAGAGCAGGATTTAGCCCTAGTGGCACTGATTGGCAATAGCCTCTCCAGCGCGCGCGGCGTGGGAGATAAGGTGTTCGGCATACTGAGCCCGTTTAATCTGCGTCTGATTTGTTATGGTGCGAGCAGCTATAATCTCTGCTTTCTGGTGTCAGAAGCAGATGCTAAACACGTTGTTCAGAGATTACATGACCACCTGTTTGAATAACGGCAAGCTGAGGCTACAGCCCGCCTGCGTCAATCAAAAAGTGACATAGCTCAGTCAGTATCATAACCAAGATTTGCTGCCAGCCAGCGTTCAGCCTCGCTGACTGGCAGCGCCTTACGGGCTGCGTAATCTTCAATTTGATCACGCTGCAACTGTGCTACAGCAAAGTAACGGCTTTGAGGATGGCTGAAGTACCAGCCAGAGACAGAAGCCGCCGGCCACATCGCAAAAGACTCCGTCAGTTTCATGCCTGTGTGTTTCTCTGCGTCCAGAAGCTGCCAGAGTGTACCCTTCTCGGTATGTTCAGGGCAGGCAGGATAACCGGGTGCCGGGCGTATTCCCTGATACTGCTCCCGAATGAGCGCCTCATTATTTAGCTGCTCCGTTGCAGCATAACCCCATATCACTTTGCGTACCTGTTGGTGCAGATACTCAGCAAAGGCTTCAGCCAGACGATCTGCTACCGCTTTGACCATAATTTTATTGTAATCATCATGCTGACTGTCAAACTGTTGTGCCAGTGCATCCTCTTCCAGCCCCGCAGTCACGGCAAATGCTCCCAAATAATCTGCCTTACCGCTTGCTTTAGGCGCAATAAGATCAGCGAGGCAGTAGTTGGCGTACTCTTTTTTTTCGGTCTGCTGACGTAAATGATGACTGACTGCAATGATCTCTGTACGCGTCTCATCACGATAAATTTCGATATCATCACCTGACTGGTTAGCCGGGAAAATGCCAACCACACCGCGCGGATTAAGTGCGCGGGTCTTACTTAACTGATCCAGCATTGCACTAGCATCAGAGAGCAAACGTTTTGCCTCGATACCGACCACCTCGTCTTCAAGGATACGCGGATATTTGCCCGCAAGTGACCATGTTATAAAAAAGGGAGTCCAGTCAATAAAGCGTCGAAGCGTTTCTATCGAAGCTTGTACTTCACTGACGCCAATTGTCTGCGGCCGGGGTGGCGTATAGTTCTGCCAGTCGAGACGCAGCGCATTGTCACGAGCCGCTTGTAAGGTGACCGGTGGAGTGCGGGGTTTTTTACGCCCGTGTGTGATACGCACCGTGTCATACTCCTTGCGCGTACGGGCAATAAACGTCTCTTTGAGTGCCGACGATAATAGCGATGTCACGACACCAACCGAACGCGATGCGTTCTGGACATAAACTGTTGGCCCGCTGTAGTTCTGCTCGATTTTAACCGCAGTATGAGCTTTTGAAGTGGTGGCGCCACCAATCAGCAACGGAACCGTAAATCCACGCCGCTCCATCTCTTTCGCTACACTCACCATCTCATCTAACGACGGTGTGATCAGGCCAGAGAGGCCGATAATGTCGGCTTTGTGATCGATCGCCGTCTGCAAAATTTTATCTGCTGGCACCATCACGCCAAGGTCAATAATCTCGTAGTTGTTACACTGCAATACCACACCAACAATATTTTTACCGATGTCGTGTACATCCCCTTTAACCGTTGCCAGCACAATCCGGCCTTTGCTACTCCCCTCCTCTTTGCTGGCCTCAATCCAGGGCTCAAGCCAAGCTACTGCCTGCTTCATTACCCGGGCCGACTTTACCACCTGGGGCAAGAACATCTTACCTTTACCAAACAGATCGCCCACTACATTCATTCCTGCCATTAATGGCCCTTCAATAACCTCAATGGGGCGGCTGCTTTGCAAACGCGCAGCTTCGGTATCCTCGTTAATAAACTCTGTTATGCCTTTCACCAGCGCGTATTCCAGTCGCTTCTCAACGGGCAGACTGCGCCACTCTGCCAGAACAGCGTTTGTTTCATCGTCACTTTTGCTGCCCCGGTATTTTTCAGCCAGTATAAGCAGGCGCTCTGTAGCATCAATGCGGCGATTCAGGATGATATCTTCTACCGCAGTTCTCAGCTCATCACTCAGTGAATCATAGATAGCCAGCTGCCCGGCGTTGACGATACCCATATCCATGCCATTTTTTATGGCGTAATAGAGAAAAACAGCATGGATCGCTTCACGTACCGCGTGGTTGCCCCGAAAGGAGAAAGAGACATTTGACACACCACCAGAAATCAGCGCGCAGGGCAGTTCACGTTTAATATCCGCGCAGGCTCCAATAAAGTCCATTGCGTAGCTGTTATGCTCTTCAATTCCGGTTGCTACAGCAAAAATATTGGGATCAAAAATGATCTCTTCCGGCGGAAAACCGACTTGCTGAGTCAGAATCTGGTACGCACGGCGGCAGATTGCAATTTTACGCTCGCGGGTATCTGCCTGCCCGGCTTCATCAAAGGCCATCACCACTACAGCAGCACCGTAACGGCGCACTAATCGCGCCTGATGAATAAATGTCTCCACACCCTCCTTGAGCGATATTGAATTCACTATGCCCTTACCCTGAATGCACTGTAAACCCGCCTCAATAACCTCCCAGCGCGAAGAGTCAATCATCACGGGAACACGGGCAATATCCGGCTCACCCGCGATAAGATTGAGAAAACGCACCATTGCTTCCTTCGCATCCAGCATCCCTTCATCCATATTGATATCGATAATCTGCGCACCGTTTTCTACCTGCTGACGCGCAACGTCCAGCGCCTCACTATATTTCTCCTCCTTGATGAGTCGTTTGAATTTTGCCGAGCCGGTAACGTTGGTACGTTCTCCAACATTGACAAATAATGTATCCGGGCCAATATTTAACGGCTCAAGGCCAGAGAGGCGGCAGGCAGCTTTCACATTGGGCAGCGTGCGGGGCGAAACACCCTCTACCGCCTGAGCGATGGCGGCGATATGTTCTGGCGTGGTGCCACAGCAGCCCCCAACGATGTTTAGCAAACCGGAACGCGCCCACTCCCCTGCCTTTTCAGCCATTTCACTAGCATCAAGATCATATTCACCGAATGCATTCGGCAAACCAGCGTTAGGGTGCGCTGAGACATAACACTCTGCCAGTCGCGACATTTCAGCAACATAGTGCCGCAGTTCATCCGGTCCCAAAGCACAGTTCAGGCCAAAAGAGAGTGGTCTGGCATGACGCAGGGAGTTATAGAAGGCCTCTGTAGTCTGTCCGGAGAGCGTACGCCCCGATGCATCAGTGATAGTGCCGGATATCATCAATGGAAGCGTTGTTCCCAATGCCTCAAACTCACTCTCTACGGCCACTATTGCGGCCTTAGCATTTAGCGTGTCAAAAATAGTCTCAATTAAGATAATATCTGCGCCACCTTCAATCAGGGCCCGGGTAGCCTCCCGGTAAGCAGAGACAAGCTGTTCGAAAGTGATGTTACGAAACGCCGGGTCATTAACATCAGGTGAGATTGAGCAGGTGCGGTTAGTAGGCCCTAACACACCGGCGACATAGCGTGGGCGCTCAGGTGTGCGGCCACTCCACTCATCAGCACAGGCACGAGCCAGCTTCGCTGCCTGATAGTTAATTTCGGCGGCAAATGATGACATCTGATAATCTGCCAGAGAAATAGCAGTAGAGTTGAAGGTATTCGTTTCCAGAATATCGGCGCCCACCTGAAGATAATCCTGGTGAATGCTGCTTATGATGCCCGGCTGAGTCAGCACCAGCAGATCATTATTTCCCTTAAGATCACACTGCCAGTCAGCAAATCGGTCACCCCGAAAATCAGCCTCCGACAGTTGATGACGCTGAATCATAGTACCCATTCCACCATCCAGAATCATGATGCGTCTGGCTAACTGTTGATTCAGAATTTCAAATTTACTGCTCACTCAAATCCCCCTCACCTTGTTGATCATAATACCGATCCTTTTTATTTTTTCACCACGAGGGGACCGACGGAAAAGAAATCCATTTCGCTATTGCGTTGCTGCCAATCACCATGCCGCCGGATAAATGCAAACCCGCCATTATTCTGCGTTCCCGGCCAGCGCTATTTATCACAGTAAGCTGCCGTTATATGCCGCAAAACAGCATGAAACCAAATCAAAACGCTTTACGCTAGCGCCTATTCCAGGGTTGGATTCATGTGGCGCAAATCGTAAGGAGTAATCTGATAGACGCAATAATTCAGCCAGTTGGAAAACAGCAAGTTACCATGGCTACGCCAGCTGGCCCGTGGCACCCTTTCAGGATTATCATCCGGAAAGTAACAATGTGGAATTTGTGGATTCAGGCCCGTTTCGCAGTCACGATGATACTCAGCAGATAACGTCAGGGCATCATATTCTGGATGCCCTGTGACAAATACCAGACGTTTATCTTTACTCGCCATCAGATAAACACCGGCCCGCTCCGCCTCTGCAAAGATATCTAGATCAGTGTGTTCTCGAATTAACTGAGAAGGAAAATCAGCATACCGGGAGTGTGGAGCAAGAAAGATATCATCAAAACCACGTGTCAGTAATGCGTGGGGATGCAGAATCTGGTGCTCAAACACGCCACTCAGTTTTACACATCGTGTCTGTTTAGGAACGCCATAAAGAATATTAAGCGCCGCCTGTACCGCCCAGCAGACAAATAGCGTTGAGGTAACATGCTCGCGCGCCCAGTGCAAAATACGCTCAATCTGCGTCCACCAGACAATATCGCAAAAATCTATCAATCCTAATGGTGCACCGGTAATAATCAGGCCGTCGAAATTATCATGCTGAATATCGTCAAAATAGCAATAAAAATTGTTGAGATGTTCAGCGGGCGTATGGCGGGATTGATGATTATCTATACGCAGCAGCTGAATATCCAGTTGCAGAGGCGAATTAGAAAGTAAGCGCAGAAACTGATTCTCAGTCTCAATCTTTTTAGGCATAAGATTGAGTAGCAGCATTTTGAGCGGCCGGATCTCCTGAATTTTGGCACGCGAGGAGGTCATCACAAATACATTTTCATTACGCAGAAAATTTACCGCAGGTAATTCATCCGGGACTTTTATAGGCATATGCGTTATTCCTTACTGCAACTTTCCAGCAGATAAAGAGAGAATAAAATTATTTTTCATACTTCTCATGCGTTTTGAAAGGATTTTCTTAAATTTCATTAAAACACGAGCCAGCACTACATTACCGGTTAGCAGAAATAGTGAGTTATTTCCAGGACATCTTCATCCGGGCTGCTGTTTTACAGGCAGTATTTCAC
>CAKZHC010000002.1 GCA_936920625.1 uncultured Enterobacteriaceae bacterium | reverse complement strand
TATCTGCTATATCTGCTATATCTGCTATATCTGCTATATCTGCTATATCTGCTATATCTGCTATATCTGCTGCCCGAGGTCAGGTGGACATTTTTTCCTCGCCTTTCAGTAGCAGAAGAGATAGCACGGTTGTAAACGGGGTTTTATTACCGTTTTAGACAACGTAAAATTTTACCGGAAACCAGTATTCCGCTTTAGTGGTACGGCGTAGTGGTCTGCTACGCGGCGCAAAAGAGTCCGTCAGCTGTTGGCCTTCAAATATGTTTCGCGGCATGCCACAAATGAGGGCAATGGGGCTGACCAGTACAGCCGCTTTTTTGCTTAAGGTGCATAGTGCTGAACTCAGCTGACGATTGTAGTGCGAACAATAGAACTGGCTGGGGAAGGCACTGCTGCGAAAGCTGATAAATAATATTTCCTTATACCGCGGATAGTCATCTAACCCATCATTGTGCTTCGTAATTTTGTTTTCCTTGACTTACTAAACTCATTATTCTTACTGAGTTTAAAAAAACAAAAATCCCCAGGATAACAACTGTAACAGAAATAAGTTGTTGTATACTTAACCTCTCATTCAGGAAAACATATGATGTAATAACACCTGAGATCGGAACCAAAAGTGATAAAGGAGCAATCTCTGTTGCTGGATACTTTTTTACTAAATTATTCCATATCATATAACCTATAATTGTTGTTATGTATGCCTGAAATAAAACAGAAAAGACAGATCCAGCCGTTAGATTATCAGGTATTGCTAATATTCCCGTCCATCCCTCAACAAAAACGCTCATAACAAGTACAGCGGGAGCAGAAAAAAGACTGGACCAGACGATAAAAGAGATCATATTAGCTGGTTTTGCTATTTTTATAATCATATTACAAACAGCCCATGATAAAGCTGCAACAATAACGAAGAAGATACCTTTTACAGTGGACGTCTGCCCTGAGAAAATGATAATCATAATTAATCCAGAAAAGGATATTATCATACCTAATAAGTGAATTTTATTTACCTTTTCTTTAAGAAACAAGCTGCTAAGAAAAATTGTGAAAAAGACACTAAACTGAAGGAATACTGAAGATAACCCGGCTGATAATCCATTGAACATAGCAAAGTTAACAACCCACCATAATCCTACTCCAAAAATAACTCCATATAAAGCAATGTGGAATAATGCTACACCTGTTGGGCGTTTGATAAAAAAAATTAACGGGAAAGCACAAAATGTAAACCTTAAAAAAGTCAGTATAAATGGATCAAGGTCTTCAAGACCTAGTTCGATGACAGTAAAGTTCATTCCCCAAAGTAACGTTACAAAAAATCCAATAGATAAATCCACTTTCTTATTCATTTTTCACCCTGCTTATGCTGTTGCATTTCACTTCGATAAGACAGATTTATATAAGATAAATGATAGCATAAAATTAACATTTGAATTACAAATAAAATAACATCAGTCATGTCATAAACGAATAAAATCTTGACTATATCTAAAAGGTTACTGAAATATGTGATACATAAAAGGACAGGTATAAATATTTTTATAATTTAGTACTGAAAAATATAATATTCACGCAAGTATGTGACAACCTTACTGATTGTGTAAATACCACTAATACACAGGATCTAATTGGCTATGCAGACTACTCTAAATCAGGCAGTATTTATAACCATCCTGTCTTTAAAGGTCCACTACAGAAACTAAATGCTATCTGTAATATAATTTCCCCGTGATGAATTTAGTAGCTGGTACGGATGCAATAGTATCGATTTATCTGTTATCATATATCAAAGTATATTCCCTTGGAGGTGGTATATTAGTCTGTTATTACGAACTAGTATCATTACAGCTCTTTTATATCTTGACGGACAAACAATTAAGTAAGGGAGCTCCAATACTCAGGTATATCAGCAGAAGTTATCCTGATAAAAAATCGCAAATGAAGCACAGAGGAATATTTTCTTAAAAGGCAATCTGCTTATTATGAAGAGAAAAAACTCTTCGTGACAGGATATACGTTTTAATAATTCTATGTAATGGCTATTACATCACTGGCACCATGCAGTAGGCTATTTGCTGTCATTGTTAATAATGGCCATTATTATCGTGAATTGGTAATGAAATTCGTGAAAGGGCATGGAGGACTGGTAGCTAACATACTAAGACATTCGAAGAATCTGATTTGCAACTCCGACGTAGTTACGTTTTTGTTCTGTTGACTTTATAACATATGGAACGGCTTAGTCTTGGCCGTTTTATTTAATTAAAGAAGAATCGGAAAATATATAAAGCCCGGCAGGCTTGAGATACAAAATAAACTGAGATGGCATTGGAGGTGCGATTTTTTTAGGTAGTGAAGACAACAACGGAAATTACCGGGTTGATATGCTGAAATCTGAAAAGAGGAGAAATTATGCGGGTTACAACAGTAAAAAGTGCTGTTAATCATCAGCAGAAGGCAGTTACAGATACCACAAAACATGCTGCATCAGCGCTAAAAAATAGCATCGAAGCACTGAAAAATGGAGACGGTGCACAGATGCCAGCAGTGGCGAAAAATTCTACTCAACAGGACGTGGCTGAAAATTTGTTCTCAGACAGCTACTTTGTCGGGGAGCCAGCTAAAAAAGCTGGTCCGAGCAGGGCCCCTGTGTACGGAACTAAATGTGAGTTACAGAGAGGTAACACCGGATGGGGGATATCCAGCACAGTTGCAGACGTTCTCACTCAGATACCTGAAGCGGGTTCTGTCGCCAGAGCAACAGAGACAGTGATTTGGGAAGACGTCAGCGCGGTGGAGGATGCATGGGGAGCCACAATAGTCGCAGAAGCAACAATGACAGTTGCCAGGCAGTCAGCAGCGGGAGCACCGGCTGACCAGACGAATCCAGTAAAAGATGCAGGTAAAGCTGCCCTCAGGGCAGCAGGCACTGGTTTTGAGCTGTTACATGGCACCGAAAATTCTGCCGTGCGAAAGACTGCGTTTGCTGATACTCAATTTGCCGCTGTGCTGAAAAATAGTGCTAAATGGAACTGTTTTTCTGCCGCCGCTATATCCTCCGCTGCTGTGATGAATGACTTTGATAAAAAGGCTGACAATATCCAATCACAACGCAGGCCTGGCAGGCTGGCTGTTGAAGATTTCCACCGGGATATATATCAGGTTTGTGATATAGATATTTCATTTAAGAAATTAAATATTAACTCAGATCAGGGTGCTGCTGAGGGATCAGCTGCGGCGGGAGGCTTTGCGCAAAAGGATGTCAGTAAATATTCCTCTTTGAACAGGTTTTCTATGGTCAAAGATGAGATCGCAGTCCATATCAGACGGTTCGAAGATGATATTGATAATGGAGCCTGTTTTAACGCCAGGTTTTATGCATATAGCGATATCAAGTGGATGCCTTATATGGCAGACATGGCAAATATAAAACATAATGGGGTCAATCTTAAATATCTTGAAGATCCCGAAAATCTTGGAGAATTAATAAAACAATCGATCTCTGAGGGAGATAATTGTTTTCGATTTATAATCGGTTCCGGGGTAGCTGGTATTCATTTTGGAGCGATTGATTGCAAAGTCATTGGTAAAAATACATCTGTGATGTTGTTTGAACCTACAGAATTTACACACAGTTGGTCTCACCATCTTGCATCAAGGGTAAAAAAGTCTATTAAAAAAGCTGAGATACCTGATTGTCACTTTTTCAGTGTAGAAATGAACCTTCAAAAAAGTTATTCCGAATGTGGTATTTTTAGCCTGGTGACAGCAAAAAAACTTCACCTTAGATCTTCTGATTTAATAAAAATGCATAAAGATAATATCAAGGGTGTTATCGCTAATAAATCTGTCTCCAGTAAAATTTTCCATCTTGATTATGATACAAAATATTTGCCTTATAAGAAAGCGGACAAGTATCTCCCTCCAGATTTTTATAAGCATATTCAGAGTGAACCCCGGCTGAAGGAATATTTGAAATCAAAAAAATCATCAAAAAAGGCTGTCATTAATAAAAAGAATCAAACGCTTTCGTTAAGATTTGAAGAAAATTTAAAGACAGGGAAAAATGATAAATTAATGTCTGTTTCGGCATATAAGAAAAGAATTACTGAGTATAAATATATTAAAGATGGTACACATCTATAAATATACACAAAGTAAAAAAAATCCCGCTGTATTGATCTGGCTGGCATGTTTCGCTGATGGTTTAATCAAAGATATTAGGCTGTAAATGTGTCTGTCCTGGAAGCTTATCTGATTAATACAGCATCCCTGAGGGCATTAGCGCAGACAGCTGATATTATAATGAGCAGTTTTGCCAAAAAAACATATATAACAATAAGTTAACTTATTTTAAACGACAGTTAATCTTCTGTATACCAAATGTACTCCGATAAAAAACTGTTGAAAGAGTATGATCATAATCAAAGAATAAAAATTCTATTGTTGTCTGAAATGGAATTTTAATTTGATACTATCGCTAAGCGTTACTGCGAAGGGCCATGGGGGTAACAGGATGCCACAATATAGCCAACAATGGACATTCTGTGTGTTTATCAGCAAGCCATCAGGTTACAGAACAGGGTGTGATTCACTTTTTATCCACCATTTCTTAGGATGCTATTAGCTTTTTCAGAGCAGAATCGCTTTTTCAACGGGTACGTAGTCCGGCAGAGTGGTAGTACATCAGCCTGAGGGAAGTCCGTTAACGTGCCGATTATATTCAATCCAATCATTTTCAGGGAAATAGTATGCTCAATGATACAGAATCCCCAGTCCGCACTCTGCGCTGGGGCATGGTGGGTGGTGGTGGCACCAGCCAGATTGGTTACATTCATCGTTGTGCAGCTCAGCGTGATGGTTACTTTACTCTGCTTGCTGGTGCTTTTGACATTGATGCCCACCGCAGTAAGGTGTTTGGTCTTTCGCTAGGGATAGCAGCAGATCGCTGCTATCCCGATTACCAAACGATGTTTGCTGCTGAAGCTACACGCGCTGGTGGTATCGAAGCCGTTTCGATTGCTACGCCTAGTAACACACATTTCGCTATCTGCCGCGCGGCCTTACTGGCGGGGTTGCATGTGGTATGTGAAAAGCCACTCTGTTTCACTACTCAGCAGGCAGAGGAACTTATGCAACTTTCTCGTGAGCAAAACAAAATTATCGGTGTAGCCTATGGTTATGCTGGGCATCAGATGATACGGCAAGGGTGTGAGATGATTGCCGCGGGGCAACTTGGCGAAATACGCATTGTCAACATGCAGTTTGCTCACGGTTTTCATCATCAGGCGGTGGAGTTAGAAAATCCTAGCATCAGCTGGCGTGTTAATCCTGAACTGGCGGGCCCCAGTTATGTACTGGGCGATCTGGCAACGCATCCGTTGTTCATTGCCGAAACGCTACTACCAGAGATGAAGATCACACGTCTGCTGTGTAGCCGGCAGAGCTTCGTTAAAACCAGAGCGCCACTGGAAGATAATGCCTGGGTGTTAATGGAGTATGATAATGGCGCCATGGGCTCATTATGGACATCTGCTGTGAACTGTGGATCGATGCATGGTCATAAGATTCGGGTTATCGGCTCCAAAGCCAGCATTGAGTGGAGTGATGAACGGCCTAATCAGTTGAGTTTTGAGGTGCAGGGGGAACCTGTGCGTATTCTGGAGCGGGGTATGAATTATCTTACAGCTGATGCACTGGCAGAAGATCGCATTAGTGGCGGTCATCAGGAAGGGTTGTTTGAGGCATGGGCTAATTTGTATCACCGTTTTGCCCTGGCGATGGATGCAACAGACCGTGAAGATGTCGCGTTTTTAAAGGAATTCTGGTATCCCGATGCGTGCGCAGGGGCGAAGGGAGTGCGCTGGGTAGAACGCTGTGTTCAATCTGCTGAGGCGGGTGCAGTGTGGGTAACATTCTGAAAATAAATCCAGTTCATGTCATAGCGATTTATCTGCTGACGCTTTTGCTGATGAGGGTGCTGTACATCAGCCTCAGGAAGTGAATGCCGCTGGACTGCTCATTACCCGGCAGATTTTTTAATGTATTTCACCTATGATCCGGCTGGATGCTAACCGGCTTTGACAGTCACTATCAGTTTCTGACCGGGTTTAACTAGTGCACCACGTAACTTGTTATTACGTTTTAAGTCTCTGACGGTGACTTTCATCCGCTTTGCGATGCCAGAAAGCGTGTCGCCGGGGCGTACTATATAGCTGTGGCTGCCGCCTCTGCGTTCTGATTTTCGTGGCTGGACGGCGGCTATCTTCCTGCTTGCCAGTGAGCTGCGTAATCTGATTACCTTAGCTTTCGGCACCATTATGTACTGGGGGCCGTCAGGTGCTGTCGAATGAGTTTTATATCCAGCGTTGAAGCTTTTGAGCGCAGCCAGTTTCATTCCTGCCATTCTGGCAGCCTGGTTCAGTTCTATTTGCTGGCCTATCTCGACACGAGTCAGAGCGCGGCCGCCGTCAGGTTTTGGCAGCTGAACGCCATAGCGAATATAGTGTTTTAATATATCGCTCAGTGCTAACATTTTAGGGATATATATCGTGGTTTCTCGTGGCAGAGAAAGGCTCCAGAAGTCAGTTGGCTGGCCATTCATTTGGTTTTGTCTGATGGCATTCATCACCCGGCCTTCACCACTGTTATAAGCTGCAATGGTGACTAACCAGTCACCGTCAAACATCTTATTCAGACGCTCCATTATATCCAGCGCGACTTTTGTCGATGCCAGGATATCGCGGCGTCCGTCATAGTAAGCATTTTGTTTAAGGCCATAATGTCTGCCGGTGCTTGGAATGATTTGCCAGATACCAGCCGCGTTCGAGCTGGAGGTAGCATGCGGATTAAAAGAGCTTTCAACTATGGGCAAAAGTACCAGTTCCATCGGCATTTTGCGGATGTTAATCTGTTCGACAATCCAGTACATGTAAGGCTCAGCCCGCAATATCACCTCACTGAGACAGCTTTTATCTTTTAAGTAATTTTGTTTTTGTTCGCGAACCAGGGGATTGTCGGGAACCTTCATTTTTAATCCGTTACGGATATGAGTCCATAAATTTTGTCCTCTGGTCGAACTGGTTTTTGCACCGCTCCATCGGGATGATAACAGGTGATTTTTGTGCTTGTCATTCGCTCCGGGCGTTGACAAACTCTGCGCATGTTGTTTTGGAGCGTTGGTATCATGCCCGGATACATGGCACCCTACCAGCAGGACTGAGGCTACAACTATCGCTTTAGCCTTCATGAATACGCCAACTGTTCAGTTGATAGACAGGCGGGCAATAATACGTTCCAGAATAATACAATTCAATCGAAATCATCGGTAGTAGTCTTTTCGTTGACGTAAAACGGCTAAAACCTGTTCTGGAGTCGTCGCGTTAGGGTTCATGCCAATTTTACCAGTTAATTCAATATCTTGAGTTAATAAAAAAACATTTATCAGCCGTTCACAACCTAGCGTGGAAGGAAGCGTAATACGTTTATCCTTACGAATAATCTGTGTTTTTTCATAAAAATCAGCTATCGTTTTATTCTCAGGCCAGATAGCGTGGGCAAATGCCATGTTTGATAGTGTATATTCGTGCGCGCAGCAAATGAGAGTATCGTCAGGAAGCTGACTAATTTTTTCAAGAGATCGATATAGTTGTGTGGCCGTGCCTTCAAATAATCGTCCGCAGCCTCCTGAAAAAAGAGTATCGCCACAAAAGAGATACGGGTGACTAAAATATAGGATATGTCCTAAAGTGTGGCCGGGTGTATGGATAACCTTAAAATTAAGCCCTAATTCCGAGACAATATCACCCTCCGACACAGTATCTGTAACGCAACCATTGGTTACTTCAGCGGGGCCATAAATTCTGAGATGAGGGTATTTTTTAACCAACTCTGCCACTCCGCCAACATGGTCTGAATGATGGTGGGTGAGCAAAATGACCTCAGGATGCAAAGTATGTTCATTGAGATAGCAGATAACTGGGGCGGCTTCCCCGGGATCCACAATCAGGCAACGCCTGGACGCATCACTCAATAACCAGATATAGTTATCCTCTAGCGAGGGTAATGGAATTAACAGCATAATCACCTCTTGCAAACGATATGGAAGACAATGGGTAAGCATGAAGCCTGCTAAAATACCTCAGACAGCGACTATTCCCGGCACCTGGAGTGATATGCCTTGGGGGGAGTATTATCGCGATGCGCTGACAACACATCTTAAGCCTTGCCTTATGAAGCTTTATGGAACGCATTTGGTCAAAATCGGCCAGCTCAGTGCCGAGATTGATACTAAAAATTGTCCAATTGATCACCAGATCAACCTTGCGCCAGAGGGTAAAAATATTCATTTGCGGGCTAATCCACTTTTTCTGCCATTTGTGGCTAAATCGATAGACGCCTGTATTCTGGCTCACACTCTTGCCTGGAGTCATGATCCTCACCGTATGTTGCGTGAGGTTGACCGGGTGTTGATTGATGATGGCTGGTTGATTATCAGTGGTTTTAATCCTTTTAGCGTGCTGAGAGTGGGTAAGCTTATACCCGGATTGCACCATTGTGTTCCATGGAACGGGCACATGTACAGTCAGGGGCGCCTGACAGATTGGCTCAGTCTGCTCAATTATGAAGTGATACAGCGCACTTGTTTTCAGGTACTGCCATGGAATCGTCAGGGGGGAGTGGTCATCAGCACCCATTTTCCTGCACTGGGCTGTATCAGTCTGTTAGTAGCACGTAAGCGTACTTTGCCTCTGACTCTCAACCTGGCCCGTAAAATGCTGGGAAAACCTCGATTTCGACCTGCCGTAGGCACCACAAGACATCACCATACAAAATAGCCAAGGGTCAGCATTCCTGCAAGTAGCCACAGTCATTCTCGGTCGGGTTAGTGGCAGCGGTTCGTGCCAGCTGATCACACTGCTCGTTTTCAGGATGGCCGGCATGACCTTTCACCCATATCCATGTGATCTGATGAGATTGCAGAGCACTGTCCAGCCGCTGCCAGAGATCGACGTTTTTCACTTGTTGTTTCGCCGACGTACGCCAGCCACGTTTTTTCCAGTTATGAATCCATTGCGTAATGCCCTGACGTACGTACTGGCTATCGGAGCTGAGAACAACCCGGCAGGGCTCCGTTAATGCTTCAAGAGCAGTAATTGCTGCCATCAACTCCATCCGATTATTGGTGGTCATATGATATCCGGCACTAAGGAGCTTTTCATGCTTGTTATAGCGCAGAATTGCGCCGTATCCTCCTGGGCCAGGGTTACCCAGACAGGAGCCATCAGTGAAAATTTCTACCTGCTTCATTATCTCTGGTAGACTCCGAAGGAGAAAAAACTAAGTGTGACACAATGAGCGCCATGAGCACAGCAAATACTCGCCAGATTGTACTCGATACTGAAACCACCGGTATGAATATGACCGGGGTCCATTATGAAGGACACCGCATCATTGAAATAGGTGGTGTTGAGGTCGTCAATCGTCGTTTAACGGGTAACAACTTCCATGTTTATATTAACCCCGGCCGGCCAGTAGATCCTGAAGCCTTTAATATTCATGGCATCAGCGACGAGTTCTTGCTTGATAAACCTGCCTTCGCTGAAGTAGCTGATGATTTCCTGAATTATATCCAGGGTGCCGAGCTTGTTATCCATAACGCCGCCTTTGACATCGGCTTTATCGACTATGAGTTCTCATTACTGAACCGGGATATAAAACAGGCTGAATCTTTATGTCAGATTACCGACACTCTGGCGATGGCCCGCAAACTGCATCCCGGTAAGCGCAACAGTCTGGATGCACTCTGTAGCCGTTATCACATTGATAACAGTCAGCGTAAACTTCATGGCGCACTGCTCGATGCCGAAATTCTCGCTGAGGTTTTTCTGGCGATGACGGGTGGCCAGACGTCACTACGGTTTCAGACAGAGAATGATACCCAGCAAATGCAGCAAGGCGTTCAGTTACAACGAGCAGTATGCTCAAAGACCGGATTGCGGGTGGTGGTTGCCACTGAAGCAGAGATGGCAGCACACGAATCACGGCTTGATTTAATAGCCAGAGACTGTGGCAGCTGTCTCTGGCGCAGATGAACGGGGTGTGGCTGCTGAAAATACATACGGTTGTGATTTTCTTAGATAAAAACCATTGACGTCAGCCAGGCATACTTTTAATATGCGCCAGCACCCATCATTCAAGGGGGCAAAATACGGAGCGGTAGTTCAGTTGGTTAGAATACCTGCCTGTCACGCAGGGGGTCGCGGGTTCGAGTCCCGTCCGTTCCGCCAAATCATTGCAAAGTCTGTATAATCAAACGGCATAAACAGGCAGTATAAATCTTTTGATGATTTTAGTCTGTGCAGTATTCATCCTGTCGTATCCAGTACTTCTGCGCTTCTTTGCAAGCTCTACTGACCGCACCCAGCGGCTGGCCAGAACTATTTCTGCGGTGGACATGAACCCAGCGGGAATAAGCATCAGCGAGCTGCAATCAAAAGTTCTGCCAATATTAAGAATGAGCGATAGCGACGTACGCCGGATAAGATGGCGTCATGTTAACTGCTGGCGAATTTATTATTTATCATTTTTTCTGACTGGTTAAGCATTAGTTAATAAAACTTACACATCAGAGTTAATCAATCTGATTCTAACCGGCATCGTTGCAAAAATGTCAAATTAGATCGGGTTAATAGTGATCAGCATAAAAAGTCAAAAATAGATAAGGTATCGACTCAGGGTTTTAAATTGACTATTCATAAAGTTAGTCAAGTGTATTCCAGCCTATGTAAGATGAATGTATACGCCATTACCTTACAGAGGGATATAAAATAAAGCAAACAATAACAATGGTAAGATTTTAATAACTTAAAAGTTATAGTACGCAGAGAAATAATCTGCATATGTTGTAAGATTAGTGCTGAACTATTTTCAAAGTAAAAAATAATCCTTAAAAAATAGTAGCCCAGAAAATCTGATCATGCTAAAAGCTATGTATTATGTAACATAGTTTTTATCATTGCCGGATTTTAACGTGCAAAGATAATTCAGTACGGTAATTGTAATCTTATACAATTGAAAATCTGATTTTGGATGAATTTGAACAAGTTACCGTCTGGTGCTGTTCTTTACGCGACAGGGAATGTTTATGAACAATAACGCAGGTAGAGCATACTATCTTTTCTTAACTACAGCTTTCATTCTCACCGTTGCTGTTAGCCAGCCCTTTGTAATAAATGCTATTGCCGCAGAGGTAAACCCGAACCGCAATGAGCAGTTAATTATCCAGCAGCAACGGCAGAGGGCACTTGAACAGCAGCTCAAACCACCAGCCCCGGATGTGCGCCTGTCACTGCCTCCATCGTCATTGGGCAAAATTCGTTTTCCAAACGAGTCCCCCTGTTTTCTCATCAGCCATATTGAATTAAGTGGCCAGAAAAGGTTACCGCACTGGCTGCCATTACAACGCCTTGCAAACCAAGGGCAGGGGCGTTGTCTTGGCGTAAAGGGGATAAACCTGCTGATGAGTACCATCCAGAACCGACTCATCGATCATGGCTATATCACAACCCGTGTACTGGCGCCCTCGCAGGATTTAAAAAGTGGCACGCTGAAGCTGACCATTGTGCCTGGTTCTGTGCGTCAGGTGCAACTCACGCCAGACAGTAGCCAGTATATCCGGCGCTTCAGTACGTTCCCTGCCCATGCAGGTGAGCTCCTTGACTTGCGCGATATCGAGCAGGGGCTGGAAAACTTGCAACGGCTGCCCACAGTTCAGGCCAGCATAGAAATTGTTCCGGGCGAGCAGCCGGGAGAGAGCGATATCATTCTCAGACGTTTGCAGCGCAAAATGTGGCGTCTGGGCGTATTTTTTGATGACGTTGGAACCAAATCAACCGGCCGTTACCAGGGTGGCCTGACCTTGTCGCTGGACAATCCCTTTTCATTAAGCGATCTGTTTTATATTTCTGCCCTGCATGCTCTCGACAAGCGCGGCGGAAAAGGAACAAGAAACATCAGCGGTCACTATTCGTTCCCTTTCGGCTACTGGCTATTCAGCCTCAACGCCAACGATTACGACTATCATCAGACGGTAGCAGAGCTCAATAGTGATATCCGCTACAGCGGTACCAGCAGAAATCTAAATGCCGAGCTCAGCCGGGTGTTGCACCGCAGCGGCACCCAGAAAACGTGGCTAAGTTATGGTGTCTCCGTCCGTGAGTCAAAAAACTTTATCAACGATACTGAAATCGGTGTTCAGCGACGCCTCACCTCTGCCTGGAATCTTGGATTGCAGCACCGTCACTATCTTGAATGGGCAACGATTGATGCAGGAATCAGCTATCAGCGCGGCACCCGCTGGTTTGGCGCCCGACCGGCACCGGAAGAGTATTTTGGAGAAGCTACAGCACTTAGCAAAATTGTCCGGTTTAACGCCCAGATTGACCTGCCTTTCAGGCTTATTGAGCAAAATCTTCACTACAACCTGCTTTATCAAAAACAAATAAGCAGCACACCGCTAACGCCGCAGGATCAGTTTTCTATCGGTACCCGCTGGACCGTGCGTGGTTTTGATGGCGAGCGGCTGCTGAGTGCTGATAGTGGCTGGTTTGTACGTAACGATATTGGCTGGTATATGCCCCTGGCAGGGCAGGAACTCTATACTGGCATCGATTATGGCGAAATCGGCAAACGTGGTAGCGCAGAGTCAGTGGGCAGGCGTCTGGCAGGGGGTGTTATCGGCTGGCGCGGAAACGCGTTCAACACCAACTACGACTTCTTCGCGGGGATACCACTCTCCAAACCAGACGGCTATCGCACCAGCCCGGTGACGCTTGGTTTTAATCTAAGCTGGGACTACTGATTATGTGGATGGATGACTATCGTTTGCAGGCACCAGTGCTGACTGGTAGCGAGATGAGTGAGGCAGAAGTACTTGGCGCGGCCGTCTGGCTCTGGATGCACTCAGGCCAGCATCGCGATTTTCCGTTATACGCACTGCCGACAGTGCTGTTGCCAGCCATTAAACGCCAACAGTACGCCATTACCAGCCATAATGATCGACCGGTGCTTTATCTGAGCTGGATGTGGCTCGATGTGAAGGCTGAACACCGTTACCTCACTCAACCCCACATCCTCACGCAGGATGATGAGTGGGCCAGCGGTAATCGTCTGTGGATACGTGATTTTATCGCCCCCTTTGGGCTCAGCGCTGCAATGCGCCGTATTGTCACGTCTGCTCTGTTTCCCGACGACTGCTTCCGCTCGCTCTGGCATCGTGGGGAAGAGCGCGGTAAGCGCGTAATTAATTTTCATGGGAAAAATATCAGCTCCTTACAGGCACGGGAGTGGCGCGCAGCTCACCCTCTGGCGGTCAGGATGAGTGAAGAGTAAATACAAGGACGGACTTATGAATAAGTATCTTTATCGTATCGTTTACAACAAAGCCCGCGGCATGCTGATGGTCGCAGCCGATATTGCCAAATCTGGCCGCGCAAATAGCGGGCGATCCTCCGGAACCGGCCACACCCTGACAAAACGTTTCTGCACGCTCACCGCGTTGCAGTTCTCCCTGTGGCTGGCGCTGGGCGCCATCATACCGGCACAGGCGGCCATTGTTGCCGATGGGCGTGCGCCGGGCTACCAGCAGCCTACTATCATCAGCAGCGCCAACGGCACGCCGCAGGTAAATATTCAGACGCCAAGTGCAGGCGGCGTATCGCGCAACCTCTACAGCCAGTTCAGTGTTGACAACAAGGGTGTCATCCTCAATAACTCCCATGCCAGTATCCAGACAAAGCTCGGCGGAATGATAACCGCCAACCCGTGGATGGCAAGAGGCGAAGCCAGAGTCATCCTCAATGAGGTAAATTCCCGCGACCCCAGCAGGTTTAACGGGTTTATTGAAGTGGCGGGCAGAAAAGCGCAGGTCATCATCGCCAGTCCGTCAGGCATTACCTGTGATGGCTGTGGTTTTATCAACGCCAGCCGGGCCACGATGACAACCGGTAATGTACTGCTTAAAAATGACACAATCGCAGGTTATGACGTTGAGCGTGGTGAGATTGTAATACAGGGCCGGGGAATGGACGCAAGCCTTGCAGATCACACTGATCTGATTGCCCGTTCAGTCAGCCTCAATGCCGGAATCTGGGCCGGAGAGCTTAGCATCACCACCGGCGCAAACCGCATAGACGCGACGCACTAGGTTATCGAATCTAAAAGTGCCGATCCTGCCACCCGCCCCGGTTTTGCGCTGGATGTCGCCCAGCTGGGCGGTATGTATGCTGGCAGGATCCGCCTGATTGGCACTGAAACCGGTGTTGGCGTACGCAATGCGGGCGAACTGGCAGCCCAGGCAGGGATGGTCACTGTCACCGTCGACGGGCGGATTGAGAACAGCGGGGCCATAAACAGTAGCAGTGATACCAGGCTTGCTGGCAATGAGGTGATCAACAGCGGTAAATTATTTGCCGGAGGCAATTCAACTGTAAAAAGCACCGGTGATGTCCGGCATTCTGGCCTAATGGCAGCGTCAGGTGATATCAGCATCAGTGCTGGCAGGCTAACCAGCACAAAAGGCAGTATTCTGGCGGCAGGCCTGCTGGCTGACGGCAGACGTGGTGTTCGATGCTCAGGATGGCGACCTGAATCATACCGGGGCACAACTGGAAGCACGCTATAATCTGCGTTTGAATAGCCGCCAGCGCATAATTAACGATGATGGCAGCCTGAGCGGGCAGCGCATCGTCCTCGGTGCACACGATGTCAGTAACCAGAAAGGCAGTATCACCCAGTCAGGTGATGCGGATATGGTTATTGCACCAACAGGAATCCTCAACAACCGGGAAGGTCGCATTGCCAGCAACAGCAGGAACATGACATTAAGCGCAGGGGAAATTGATAACCAGCAGGGCAGCATTATCCACACAGGTCAGGGGGCATTTTCTGTCAGCGGTGATGCAGTAAAAGGTGACGATAGCAAAATGCTTTCCGCCGGAAATCTGCTTATCGATGGCCGTGACCTGCAACTGAATAATGCGACTACCTCAGCTCAGCATATCCGGCTCGAGGCAGATGCCTTGGCTCACCGGGGCGGACAGATGGTGCAGACTGGCTCCGGGGTAATGTCCCTGATGGTACAAGGCAGCGTAGATAACCGGGGTGGCAGCCTAGCAGGCAACGGCGATATTATGCTCCGGGCGGCTGCTATGGATAACCGGGGCGGGCAGGTGATTGCGGCGCAGAGTGGAAATCTCAACGCCATACTGGATAATCGTAGCGGTCAGTTGATCTCTGCCAGTGACCTGGACCTGGAAGCCGGGCTGATTAACAACAGTGCAGGTGGACTGGTTTCAGCCTCGCAGGGCAGAGCCGGGCTGGTGACTGGTAGTGAGTTCACTAACCACAAAGGGCGGATTGAAGCCGGTCATGATATCAGCCTCCTATCCTCCGGTCTCGATAATCAGGAAGGAGAACTGGTTGGCAGGGAAATTGCGTTGTCGCTCGATCATGCCGCTCTCAACAATCAGCAGGGCACCATTGCTGCCACCGACAAATTGAATATTGACAGTGGCGCATTGAATAACGACAGCGGTTTGTTGCAGTCGGGGTCGGATATGCGCCTCAACACTGATGGAATGGCGCTTAGCAACCATGATAGTGGCGAGCACAACGGGATAATCAGCCTGGGGGCACTCTCTTTCGACATCGGCGCACTGGATAACACTCTGGGTGTCATCATGGCAGAAAAAGGGGCCACGCTTAACATGCAGGAGGTGATCAATCGCAATGGCACCATAACCGGTAACCAGGACTGGCAGATTCACTCAGGAACCTTCAACAACTCAGAGGGAGTATTAAAGATTGCCGGCAACTTGGTGATGAACAGCAAGGGTAATGCTGTTATCAATCAGCAGGGAAAACTCAGCTCGGGCGGCACTCTGAGTCTGAATTCTGGTGTGCTCAATAACCAGGATGGCCTGTTGACAGGTGCAGGTGAACTTCTTCTCGATACTCAGGGGCAAACTGTAGATAACCGTCACGGCGAACTGACCTCCGGCGGGGCAATACAGCTAACCAGCGGCAATGTAGATAATCGTGAGGGCCAGCTACAATCTCTAAATGATCTGGCAATAAATGCCCCGAACTCCGTCATCGATAATACGCTGGGGGTAATTCGCGCTAATACTACCGCAACATTGCTGGCGCAGCGCATCATAAACCGACAGACCGGACATAACGACACCGGCATTGAAGGCCAGAATGTTACTCTTACTGCCGCGACGCTTGATAACCAGCAGGGGCGGATAGCGGCAGGTGAAAATCTGACGCTCAACAGCAACAGCAGCCTGGACAACAGCCGCGGCCTGCTCTCTGCGCTTAAGCGACTCAGTGTTCAGGGCGGCAGTGCGCTGAAGCTCACTAACCGGGTGGGGCAAATAATTGCGGGTGAAGCGCTGGCGCTGGAAGCCGGTTCACTGAGCGGTGACGGCAGCGTGCTCTCCGATGGCGATTTAAGTCTGACTCTCCGCTAGGGCTTCACCAACCAGCGGCAGGTCATTGCCAACGGCAACCTCGCGCTAACCACCCAGGGGGGCGTAGACAATCGGGGATTACTGCGCTCAGGGGGTAACCTGACGCTCAATGCTCTGCGACTCAATAATCAGAGGGGAGCAGAGGCCAGTGGCACACAAACCCATCTGCTGCTTTCCGGTGCTCTGGTTAACCGTGGGTTAATAGACGGTAAGCTAACCCATATCGTTAGCTCCGGGCTGACCAATATCGGCAGCGGCTGCATCCACGGTGATCATGTCGCGCTACAAACCGGAACGCTCAGCAATCAGACCGAAAACGGGCGGGCGGCGGCTATTGCCGCCCGCGACAGGCTGGACATTGGTGCCTGGTCTGTCAGCAATATTGACCACGGCCTGATCTACAGCCTCGGTTCTATGGCGATTGGCGGGCGGCTGGACAGTGCGTTTAACGCGACCGGCTGGGGCGGTGAGCTGCTCAATCGCAACGCGACTATCGAATCCGACGGCAACATGCGCATCAGCCTGAACCGGCTGGATAACGAGAACAGCAAACTCGTGCTGAAAACGGTCGTGATCGAAGATCAAGATTATCACGAAGCCGTGCTCTCGGGGCAGACCACGCGCTATGACTGGAGCAGGGTCAAAATCAGTAATCCCAACAAATATGGTGTTCACGATGCAATAATGCCGAATGGCAGCTCCAGTGATGAATTCTACGAATATTTCTACAATCGCATAATTACCGAACAGCGCATCAAAGAGACCAACCCAGGCCAGATTATCGCCGGGGGAAATCTCAGCATCAATAGCGGACAGGTAAACAACAGTGACAGTCGTATTATCGCAGGCAGACAGCTCTATGCCAGCGTTAGCGAGCTGAACAATAAAGCAACTCCGGGCCTTAAAACCATCACCGACATCGGCACGCAATGGCACTGGTATGCAAAGAAAGAGAAGAAAAAAACTCTCGGTATCGGTGGTACGAAAACATCCCAGGGTAAGGACGGATCCCCCTATAAACCCCCAGTCGTTGAGCTGACCATTGACCCTGGCGCGCTGGCCTGGAAAGGAAACAGCTGGGGCGAGGGCAGCGGAATGCGGATCAGTGGCCGTCATAGTGGCAATACCGCCGTCTCGCTGGCACCGGTGACCAGCGCCAGTTTCAGCCCTGAACAGCCCGTTAAGCTCCCGCCAGGCCAGACATGGCAGGTACGTCAGCCCACCGGTGGCATGACTGGCCAGCAACTGGATCCGGTGGTACGCACCAGTGGTGTTGACATCCGCCTGCCGTCCAACAGCCTTTATCTGGTACATCCGGAGTCCACCAGTCGTTACCTGGTTGAAACCGACCCGCGCTTCACCAATAAGCGCCAGTGGCTGGGGTCGGACTATATGCAAAATGCGCTGTTGTCTGATGGTAACCTTGTCCTCAAACGTCTCGGAGATGGTTTTTACGAACAAAAACTGATCCGTTCCCAGATTATCGATCTGACCGGCCACTACTATCTTAACGGTTTTAACGATAATAATACTCAGTATAAGGCTCTGATGGATGCTGGAATCGCCTTTGGCCGCCAGTATCATTTGCAGCTGGGCATAGCACTGAGTTCACAACAGATGGCACTGCTCACCTCCGATATGGTCTGGCTGGTGGAAGAGACCGTACAGCTCCCTGGTGGTGGTAGTCAGCGCGTGCTGGTTCCGCAGCTCTACACCCGCGTGCGGGAGGGAGATGCAGACGGCAATAGTTCGCTGGTCTCCGGGGGCGAAGTGGAGTTGCAGGTGAAGCAGAACCTCACCAACAGCGGCTCTATCGCCGGACGTGAGGTCACCCGGCTTGAGGCAGATAATCTGATTAACAGCGGTCTGATACAGAGTAATGAGCTGGACATCCGCTCCCGTACCGACATCACCAATTCGGGCGGCACGCTGATAGCAGGCAACAGTCTGCTGCTTAATGCCGGGCGTGATATCAACAGTGCCAGCGAACTACGCGGCAGTGACGAGCGTTATCTCGATCGTACAGCGGGAATCTATGTCAGTAACGATCAGGGCAAGCTGGTGTTACAGGGAGTCCACAACGTCAATCTTGACGCAACGTTAATTGCAAACAACGGTAACAACAGCACAATGCTGATTGCCGCGGGTAACGATCTTAACCTTGGTACGCTGAAAACCGTGCACACTGAAACCGGCAACTGGGGTAAAGATACCTATCGCTACCTGACACAGCAGGATGAAATCGGCAGTCAGATTTCTGCTAACGGTAATTTGCAGCTTACAGCAGGCAACGACCTCAACAGCCGCGGGGCGCTGGTCAGGGCAGCAGACGATTTAACCGTAACCGCCGGCCATAACCTGACAGCTGGTGCGGCGGAATCGTCGTATCATCTAACGGAGCACAGTAAGCAAACCAGCAAAGGTTTCCTGTCGAGCTATTCACTGGAAACCCACGATGAAGTTGAAGCTACCAACAAACAAGCCAGCCAGTTCAGCGGCAACACGGTGACGATGCTTGCAGGAAACGATCTGGCCGTGCGCGGCAGTAATGTCGCGGGCGAGGGAGATGTCAGCCTTTCAGCGGGGCATGACCTCAATATTGCAGCGGAAACAGAAAACCGCGCGGAAACCCATCTGCGTAAAGAAAAAGAATCCGGCCTGATGGGCTCTGGCGGCATTGGCATCACCATCGGTACAAAAGAGATCAAAGACAAAGATGACGGCATCACTCGCAGTAACGTCGGCAGTGTTATCGGCAGCAATCAGGGCAGCTTAAGTCTGGAGGCTGGCAATAAGCTGGTGGTTAATGGCTCTGATCTGATAAGTGGCCAGAACATGGCGCTTAGTGCTAACGAGGTCAGCATCACGGCGGCAGAAGACCGCAACCTCAGTAACCACAAAACGGAGTATAAACAGAGTGGCTTAACAATAGGCCTGTCGGGGGCGGCTGGTAGCGCGCTCAATAGCGCGGTCAACTCAGTTCAGGAAGCAAGGAAGGAGAGCGATAGCCGGGTGAAAGCGCTGCTCAACACCAAAGCGGCGCTGTCTGGCATTCAGGGGGCACAGGCACTCGGGCAAATCAGCCTGGGCGACACCACTAAAGGTAGTGCCTTTGGGGTGAGCATCTCACTGGGTAAACAGAAATCTTCCGCAACCCAGAACGTGGAACAGACCACCGTAGCCAGTTCAACACTCAATGCGGGTAATGACCTGACGGTAACAGCGACCGGCAAAAACGCCGGAGCAAATAGTGGCAATATCGCTATTACTGGCAGTCAGCTTAAGGCAGGTGGCAACACTACCCTTGATGCAAAACACGACCTGCTGCTATCTGGCGCGGCCAATATCCGGAAAATTGAAGGCAATAATACCAGCAGTGGCGGTGCTGTTGGTGTGAGTATTGGTATTGGCGCCAACAGCGGGATTAATGTGTTTGCGAATAGCAACGCAGGCCGTGGCAGAGAGCATGGCAACGGCGTCACCTGGACCGAGTCCACGGTAGATAGCGGCAGGACAACCACCATCCGCAGTGGCCGAGATACCACACTCAAAGGTGCGCAGGTTAGCGGTGAACGTATTGTTGCCGGTGTCGGACGTAATCTGGCCATGCAGAGCCAGCAGGACAGCGACCGCTACGATGCCACACAAACCAATGTCAGCAGCGGCGCAGGCATCCCCATTGGGGCGGGCAGCCCGTCAGTTAGCCTGAGTGGTGGTAAAGACAATATCCATAGCAACTACCAGAGTGTTCAGGAGCAGACCGGGCTGTTTGCCGGTAAGGGTGGTTATGACGTCAAGGTTAACGAGCATACGCAGCTGGACGGCGCAGTCATCGCGTCTGGTGCATCACCGGACAAAAATAAGCTCGATACCGGTACGCTGGGCTGGTCTGACATCCAAAACAGAGCGGATTTTAAAACCAGCCACAGTGGCGGCTTGCTTAGCAGCGGCGGGGCGGCAGGCCAGGATTTTCTGACTAATATGTCCGGCGCGATGCTCACGGGCGGCGGCAACAGCGGGCATGACGAGGGAACGACAAAGGCGGCGGTAAGCGAAGGCACGCTGGTTATTCGTGACAAGGCCGGCCAGCAGCAGGACACCGCACAGCTCAGCCGGGATACCGAACATGCCAATGGCAGCATTAATCCGATTTTCGACAAGGAGAAAGAACAGACCCGTCTGAGGCAGATACAGATAATCGGGGAAGTGGGCAGTCAGGTTATGGATATCATTCGTACTCAGGGGGATATCGAGGGTCTGAAGGCGGCGAAGGAGAAGCACAGAGGCAAAGATGCCAGTGAGCTGCGCAAAACGGATGAATACCGCGAAGCGATGAGACCTTTCGGCACAGGCAGCAATCTTCAGAAAGCCGCGCAGGCAGTAACCGGGGTGCTGACGGCGCTGGCGGGTGACAACCTGGCAGGCGCACTGGCGGGTGGTGGTGCTCCCTATCTGGCAACGGAAATTAAAAAACGAATTGGCGAGGATAATGCGGCAGCCAATGCAATGGCCCATGCGATACTGGGGGCGATAACGGCGGAGCTGAATAAACAGTCGGCAGTCGCCGGAGGGCTGGGCGCTGGCGGTGGCGAGCTGGCCGCACGGGTGATAACTCAGCGGCTGTTCCCCGGTAAAACGCCAGGCGAGTTAAGCGAAAGCGAAAAACAGCAGGTCAGTGCTCTGAGTCAGCTGGCAGGCGGGCTGATAACGGGTAATACTTCAGGAGCAGTCACCGCCGCCCAGTCCGGCAAAAACGCGGTGGAGAATAACTGGCTGAGTGAAAAGGAGGCGCGCCAGCTTGATAAGGAGCTGTCAGCCTGTAAGGCTTCAGGCGGTGACTGTAAGCCGGTACTGGAAAAATATATTGCCATCAGCAATAAAAACAGCAGAGAACTCGCGGAAGCCTGCACTGGCGGCGGTGTTGCCTGTGTGAGCTGGGAAGAGTTAATTGATGTGAATACCAATGTGGCGAGAGATGCCCACCCACTCCAGATTCGTTTTGATGAAAAACTCAAAGATCCCGATGCGGCTGCAATAGTGAAATATCTCAATGGCACAGATCTTAAATTCCTGAAGGACAATATCACGACAGGAGACCGTGTATTAGAGGTAGTTATGACGCCGACATCGTGGCCGGTTGTGCTGATGGGTGGCAAAGCGATTATCAGTAATTCTTTTAACAGAGGGAAAGAGCAGTTAATTGCGGTCGGTGTATCTGGTGTTGCCAGTGCGGGTATTCAGTACGGAACGACGGGAGAAGTAAAACTGTCGGATGTAATCGGCGCAGGTGTTATTGGTGCTATTACCGCCGGTAAGGGCTACAACCCGACAGTAACATGGAATGCGGCAGGAGGATATTACTAGGCAGAAATCAAGGGTGATGACCCGTTTATGGCGGCGTTAGTGAGTAAAGCCGGGGCTTCATTGGGTTATGCGGCAGGTAATGTCATTAAGGTACCGTTTGATAAGAAATTGAATCCTGTCTCAAAACAGTACGAATGGATTCCCACAGGGGTATGGACGATAACTAAGCCAGCGCCTCAAAGTTCGGTTCCTTCTGTGATTGGCAATATGGGTGATTCTGTTGCTTCAGAATTTTTTAGTAAAGGAGTTGAAAACCAATTAAAAAATAAAGTACAAAATGATGAAAAGAAATGAACCGTTATGGTTGATGATTTATCTTCCTTGCGCTTGTGCTCTTGCATTATTTGCAATGAGCCTTATTTTTCATGTAGCTGGTTATTGGGTCAGCGGAGGGATAGATATTATTGATCTCATTAAGGATAATATTTATCTTTATTCAAAGATGGCAGGAGTTGGATTTATATCAGGTTTTGTCCTTTGGTTTTTTAATATAAGGTAATTATGTTGTTTTTCTATCAATCCCGGCTCAGAGCCGGGACTTTACTTTACAGCCTCACTGTGGCTTCAGTTCCTGCCATATCACCTCGCCCGGCTTCGGTTGGGGCGGCCGCTTCTGCGGGGTGGCAATCACCTGTATAAACTCCTTGATCTGCTGCTGTTTTCGTGCGGAGAGTTTTTTACAGGCCCTGCGCAGTGTGGTGAGCACGTCCGGCTCTGGCGGTGGCTCCGGCAGCGGTGGCTGTAAGGTGATAATCAGGCATCCCGGCAGCACGCGGACATTAACCGGTGTGCCGGTGTCAAACAGTGCCGCCTTCAGCCAGCCGCCTTTAAGGGTAATGGCGGGAGCGGGTTCAAAGGTGCGGGAATCGCGGACATACCCGACGGTATAAGCCCTTGTTGTAGCCGCCGCGGTCTCTGGCTTATGATGTATCTCAGCCATAATTAACTCCTTGTCAGTTGCTTGTGGTCAGCAGTAACGGCGGGGGGCAACCCGTTGTTACTGCGCTCAGTGATCTGTTTAGCCTGGTACTTCAAAATCATCCCGTCGAGCAATGCTTTGATAATCCGGCGTTCTTCCTCCGGCATTACGCTGATCGCTTCAAACTGAAGGGCCAGATCATCAGAGGGGCCGCGCTCGTTTTCATCAAACACCAGCTGATCCAGCGACACATGCAGCACTTTAGCCAGCCTAATCAGGGCGTCTAAGGTAGGCTGTGCCGTCCCTGCTTCAAAGCGGCAGATGACTTTTTGGTCATCCGGCTTCAGGGCGTCTGTTTGTTTGCAGAGTTCCTTCGACCGCCTGTTTTTTGATTTCGAAAGCAGGCGGGTAAGTCATAATAGTGGCTCCCTACGGTACTTCAAATCTGTTAACTACATAATTTCATATGGTAGTCGGCCACTTTTTCGTTTTCAGATTTCCTGTGTTGAGATAGTGGCAGTATCCAGCGTCTGACGCTCGTTTCGTGCCAAAATGAAGTAGAATACTACCCCCGTTAGCACCCCAATGAACCAGCTAAAATTGACCAGAATCTTTAGCTGAGGGATAAACATGATCATAAGGCCAATAGACAGAGATAAAGCGAGAGCAGTAATGGCTTTTGGATTGAATCCATTACGATACCAGTATTCGCTTTTTGGGGCGTCATCGAACAAAGATCTGACTGACACCTGGCCACGTTTGATGAGATAAAAATCTGTCAGTAGAATGCCAAACAGAGGGCCAACGAAGACACTCAGTATGTCCAGTGTGTAGTGAATTAATGCTGGTGAGTTAAAGAGGTTCCATGGTGTCAGCAATACAGAGCCCACAGCTGCGATCAGTCCACCGGTGCGAAAGCTGATTTTTTGCGGGGCACAATTGGAAAAGTCAAAGGCGGGTGAAACAAAATTAGCAACGATATTGATTCCTATGGTAGCGATTATCATGGTCAGCAGACCAATTGCCACTGCTATTTTGCTGTCAATTTGGTCCAGTATTTCCATGGGATTAGTGATCATACGACCGTATAGCGAGTGAGCGCCGGAGACGATCATCACCGCGACTAGTGAAAACATCAGAAAGTTTATCGGTAATCCCCAAAAATTGCCACGCTGGACATGGCGGTTACTTTTACCATAGCGGGCGAAGTCGCCGAAGTTGAGCAGTGGACCAGAGAAGTAAGAGACCACCAATGCGCTGGCGGTTATCATCTGAAAGAGCTGCTGGCCAGAAGAGAGTGATTTGTCAGAGAGGCTGAAAGAGATACCCTTGAGTCCGGTTTGGTATAAAATCCAGCCAGCCAGTATCAACATAACAGTGTAAATTGCCGGGCCGGAGATTTTAATGAAGTGTTTAATCGTGTTCATACCGCGCCAGAATACCAGTGCCTGCAAGCACCACATAACGATAAAACAAATCCACCCGAGATGTGACAATCCAAATAGGGAGTGATGAGTAAGTAAAATCAAATCTGGCCACAATTTTAATATCACCAACATCATTGCGTTAGCTGTCAGGTAGGTCTGGATACCATACCAGGCTAACGCAATGATCCCACGAATGACCGCTGGAATGTTAGCTCCAAACACACCGAATGCCTGACGACAAATCACAGAGTAAGGGACGCCAGTCAACTGGCTGGGTCTGGCCATCAGATTGGCGCCTATTTGTACAACCAGGATGCCTGCCAGCAAGCTGACCAGTACCTGCCAGCCTTGTAGCCCCAAGCTAAATAAGCTGGATGCAACCAGGTATCCGCCAAGGCTGTGTACATCTGATATCCAGAAAGTGAGGATGTTAAACCAGTTCCAGTTCTGATTTTCGGCAGGTGCGAGGTCTTTATTGTAAAGTCTGGGGCTATAGTCATGCTCTATTTTCAGGGGGGTACTGCGACTCACGCTCTGACTATCTAACATAAAATGCGCTCCTTAAGGTAAATCCTCCAGTGCTGAAGCTGCCGGATGACAGTTCCTAGTGGGGATTAATCGACAATTTATGTAAAATATATTAAAAAAATGTTTTTTTTGTTAATCAAAATGATGCTATGTAAAAATATTTGTCAAATCTGCTGATGGCAGGGCATGGATGCTGATTGGAAAAAATTTGAACATTTTGAGGGGAGGTGATGTGTATTTTTGTCAAAGGTTTATTCCCCCGGAGCATTACACTCTTCCGGGGAAACACAGTTGAACGCTTATCTGCTCACCAATAAAAAGTATAGCTGGCTTGTCAGAGCGTAATAATTCACTTCGATCATGTCGGCGACCAATAGGGACTTTAGGTGTAGCGATAAATAATGTTAAATTTCAATATGATATATTGATTAACATAAGAAGGAAGATGAAATGTCCAGGATGTATATACAAGTCATTAATCCCAACACCAGTGAAGCAATGACGGAAACTATCGGTGAGGCTGCTCGTGTTGCGGCAGCTCCCAGTACAGAAATTATTGCTGTTTGTCCCTCTGCAGGAGTGCCTTCCATCGAGGGGCATTTTGATGAAGCTGTTGCGGCCATGGGCGTGCTCGAGCAGATAAAAGCGGGTCGTGAACAGAGGGTGGATGGACATGTGATCGCCTGTTTTGGTGATCCTGGCCTGCTGGCTGCTCGTGAGCTGGCCAGAGGTCCGGTGATTGGAATAGCGGAGGCGGCTATGCATATGGCGACAATGGTGGCTACGCGCTTTTCAATCGTAACAACGTTGCCACGTACCCTGATCATTGCTCGCCATCTCCTGCAGCAGTATGGTTTTAGTGATCATTGTGCCGCGCTGCATGCAATTGATCTGCCCGTGCTGGCTTTGGAGGATGGCAGCGGGCTCGCGCAACAAAAAGTTCATGAGTGCTGTGCACAGGCATTGAAGGAGGATGGTTGCGGAGCGATCGTGCTGGGGTGCGGTGGCATGGCGGACCTGGCACTTGAACTGACTAAAGAACTCGGTGCTCCGGTAATCGATGGTGTTGGTGCAGCGGTAAAGATGGTGGAATCACTGGTGCAGTTGGGTTTCTCCACTAGCAAATATGGGGACCTGGACTATCCGGAAGAGAAGCCACTTAGTGGAATGTTTCAGCAGTTCAGTCAATTGTAAACAGGGAGACAGAACCATGAATGCAATGAAAGAGTACAGTTTCAATAAGAATTACCCACGCGATATGCGTGGTTATGCTGGCCATCCTCCCCATGCCCACTGGCCGGGTGGAGCGAGGATTGCCGTACAGTTTGTTCTTAACTATGAGGAGGGTTCTGAGAACAATGTGTTGCATGGTGATGCCGGTTCCGAACAGTTTCTGTCTGATATTATTGGTGCGGACAGTTATCCAGCTCGCCGTATGTCAATGGATTCGTTGTATGAATATGGTTCGCGTGTGGGTTTTTGGCGAATTCACAATGAGTTTCAGAAACGGCGTTTGCCACTGACCATTTTTGGTGTGGCGATGGCGATGGCGATGGCGCGTAATCCTGAGGTTGTTGAGGCGATCACGGCGGCTGATTATGATGTTGTCAGTCACGGCTGGCGTTGGTTGCATTATCAGGGGATAGACATCGATACTGAGCGCCAGCACATGAAACAGGCCGTTGAGATATTAAGTGAGCTGTTTGGTCGGGCTCCAACTGGCTGGTATACCGGGCGTGACAGTCCAAATACTCGTCAGCTAGTGGTAGAGCACGGTGGCTTTGCTTATGACAGTGATAATTATGGTGATGATCTGCCATTCTGGACTAAGGTCACCTTGCAGAATGGATCGGCAAAGCCACACCTGATTATCCCCTATACACTTGATGCCAATGATATGCGTTTTGCGACGGCGCAAGGGTTTAACACCGCTGATCACTATTATACCTATTTGCGTGATGCTTTTGACGTATTACGGCTGGAGGGTGAAACGAAGCCTAAGATGATGTCTGTTGGAATGCATTGTCGTTTGCTGGGTCGTCCTGGCCGTTTTCGTGCGTTACAACGTTTTCTCGATCATATCCAACAGTACGATGATGTCTGGGTTTGTACCCGACAGCAGATAGCCGATCATTGGAGGGAGTATCACCCCTTTACCGAATAATCACGCGAGTTAAACGCTGATGCATGAGACTGCGGCGCAGCCCTTTTATTCTTAACTGAATGATAATGTGTTCACAGTCTTTGCTATGTGCCAGCGAAGCGCGTTTAATAGCACGGGTTTTCTATTATATGGCCAGAGTATGATAACAGACAATAACGTTATCAACACGCTATCCGGACCATAGGTAGTGGTATCTGCCTGTCTGCCAGCAAATGATTATTTTTGTAGTGGTTGCTTGTTACTCCTCTTTAAGAATGAAGTCGTCGGTATCACGCCAGGCTGGAAAACTTTCCCGATAGTTGTTCACTGTGTTGAGTGAAAGTATGGCATTCAGGCAAGCAGCTTTATGGGGTGCTGTGCAGGCGACTATCTCGCCCATAGGATCTATAATCTGGCTGTCACCGCTGTAAACCAACTGATTATTGTCAGTGCCAATCCGGTTGCATCCTGCCACATAGGCCTGGTTTTCAATTGCACGCGCCATTAGCAATGACTTCCAGTGCAGGGACCGTTGGGCGGGCCAGTTCGCTACATAGAGAGCCAGGTCATAATCATTTTGGTTACGTGAAAATACCGGGAAGCGTAGGTCGTAACAGATTTGGGGCAAAATTCGCCAGCCGCGCCAGGCGATAATTTCTCTTCGCTTACCAGGAAGGAAGTATTTTTGTTCTCCACCCATCCTGAAAAGGTGGCGTTTATCGTAATAATGAACGCGACCATCTGGCTCAACTAATAAAAAACGATTGACCAGACCTGCTCCGGTCTGAATTGCTGCGCTGCCCGCCATTAAAGCGTTTGTGCGGGCCGCATGGCTGTGAAGCCAGTTGATAATCCGTTCTTCGGATAGTAGGTTGCTGAATTGCTGTGCAAAACCGCTTGTAAATGTCTCTGGCAGAATGATCAAATCGCGCTGTCCGCTAGCGCTGAGCACTCCATCGAAATGGCGCAGATTGGCTTCACCATCCATCCAGACCAACGGTTGCTGTAATAAACTGATTTTGAGAGTTGACATTATTCACTCCGTGGTGGTACCCAGCCTGTTTTCCTGCCCGGCAGAACAGAGGTGGATTAATTTGCGGAAGAGAGGCGGCAGAAAACAGTGACGGGAGTTTTTAAAAGGTACTATCAGTGCCTCTTTTCTCTGTTTCTGTCAATATATCCGCCATCTGATTGAAGATTTAAGCTCGTGCCCGTGCAGTAATTTTATATTATTCAGTAACATTATCAGCTAATCAAAACAGGTTATCTGATTATCCTAGACGAAAACTATAACACGATGAAATAATTCATAGGGTCAGGTTTTAGTTATCCTTACTTTCAACGAGCTGTAGCCACAGCGACTCTTTTTTGATCTCTGCTGAATTTGCTGGGTTGAGCCGCCAGCGCGCTGGCATCAAACTCATCAACATTAATAGAACGCAGACGGCAAATTTCAGCCTGCGAAAGCTTGTTTGCTTCTTCCTCGCTAATGAGTTGTTGTTTTAACCACTGTTGACCAAGTTCATCCAGACGCGAGAAGGGAAGCTTTTTCTGTAGCTGTTTGCACAAACGCTGGTGGATACGCTCTGCCTCGGTCAACAGTGCTAGTGCTTCTTCAAGTAAACCTGCCGGATTATCGATACTGGGTGTCAGATACTGACCACGGCCCAGACGGCTACGAGTAGCAGAGGGTGTCTGCAAGATACTTGCCAGTTGATGATCGAGCAGATCTGGGGGAGGGTTACAGTGGCGGCCTGATGGGAAAATTACCACACGTAACAGAGCAGCAGCGAGCCTGTTTGGGAAGTTTCGCAGGAGAGCGTCCATTGCGGTTTCAGCCTGATGCAATGCATCCTGCACACTCCAGCGCACCAGAGGTAAATCACCACTCTGGTGACCTTCGTTCTCATAACGTTTCAAGATTGCTGTTGCCACATAGAGCAGACGTAACACATCGCCCAGGCGGGCAGAGAGGCGTTCGTGTCGTTTCAGACGGCTACCCAGAACAGCCATAGCGATATCAGATAGCAGTGCCAGATTAGCGCTCAGGCGGTTAATGTGCTGATAATAGCGGCGGGTGGCGCTGTGCTCAGGTGTATAGCTGGTGTAGCCTGCGGTGAGCCCTAGCCACAAACTACGAAACTTGTTGCTTCCTGTATGCCCCAGGTGACTGAAAAACAGATGATCAAAGGTCTCTGAATCGCCCCGCTGCGCAGCAGTTATCTCTGCAAGAATGTAGGGATGGCAGCGGATGGCTCCCTGACCGAAAATGATCATATTGCGGGTCAGGATATTGGCTCCTTCAACGGTGACGGCTATGGGGGCTCCCTGATAGGCGCGGGCAAGGAAGTTACTGTTACCAAGCATAATCCCTTTTCCGGCTGCAATGTCCATGGCATCGATGATTGCCCGTTGGCTATTATGAGTACAGTGATACTTCACAATGGCTGAGAGTACTGCCGGTTTTTCACCCAGCATGATGCCACAGATTACCAGCGAGGAAGCCGCGTCCAGGGCGTAGGTGTTACCGGCGATACGTGCCAGTGGTTCTTCTATGCCCTCCATTTTGCCTATCGGCCAGTTAAACTGACGGCGAATATGTGCGTAAGCACCGATTGCGAGTGCAACAGATTTCAGGCAACCCGTAGAGTTGGCAGGCAGAGTGATAGCACGCCCCGCAGACAGGCATTCCATTAGCATTTGCCAGCCTTTACCAGCCATCTTTGGTCCACCAATGATGTAATCAATCGGCACGAAGAGATCGTTGCCACGCGTTGGACCGTTCTGGAACGGGATGTTAAGAGGAAAGTGACGTTTACCAATTTCTACTCCCGGAGTAGAGGTGGGTATCAGAGCACATGTAATACCCGGATTTTCGTTGTCACTAAGCAGATGGTCAGGATCGCAGAGTTTAAAAGCCAGCCCCAGCACCGTGGCAACAGGTGCCAGAGTGATATAGCGTTTATTCCAGGTCAGGCGCATGCCAAGAATCTGTTGTCCCTGCCATTCGCCCATGCAAACCACGCCAGTATCAGGAATAGCGCTGGCATCGGAACCTGCTTCAGGGCTGGTTAGTGCAAAGCAGGGTATTTCTTCACCCCTTGCCAGCCTTGGCAGAAAATATGCTTTCTGTTCATCGGTGCCGTAATTTTGGAGAAGCTCGCCCGGGCCAAGCGTATTAGGGACGCCGACTGTAATGGCGACAATACCAGAGACGCCCGCCAGCTTTTGCAATATGAGCGACTGTGCATAGGGAGAGAACTCCAGCCCGCCATACTCTTTTTTGATAATCATGGCAAAGAAGCGATGTTTTTTTAATAAGGCCCAGAGGTCCGGGGGTAAATCAGCCAGTTCATGCGTGATAGCAAAATCGTTTGTCATGCGGCAGACTTCTTCGACTGGCCCATCCAGAAATGCCTGCTCTTCTTCAGTCAGCTTTGGTTGTGGGTAGTCGTGTAGTGCTTTCCAGTTGGGATTGCCGCGAAATAGTTCACCTTCCCACCAGGTCGTACCAGAATTGATAGCCTCCTGCTCAGTGTTGGATATTGAGGGCATGGCTTTTAAAAAGATATTCATAATCTGCTTCGAGAATAATCGCTGGCGCACGCTGGGCAGATTCAGAATTAGCAGAACGATTGCCAGGGGTGGCAGTAACCAGGGAGTCCAGAGGCGCAAAATGGCCAGCAGAACACTCCATATCAAGATAATCCCACTGCTAAGTGCCAGATTCATACGGTGATAAAATAGTGCACCAATCATGACTACCGTAGCGATAACAGAAATAGACAACATAATCTGCTCCATGATTAATAAGAGGTCTGACCTGTTCCTACAGATTTAGTTGAGTTTACTTTTGTTCGCAATGCTATAACACGATAATTACAACCAGGTTCACACTCCCGGTAAGATACAGGTTGAGGATCGATGCATCTTTGCGTGCAGAGACCATTTAGGTAAACTTAAGCACAATAATTTTCCCGAAGTATAAGGTGCTCCTTTTATGTTTATGTATCAGACTACCATTCGAAAAGAACTGGACGAGGCAGCACAAACGCTCCGTCGGTTTCATAGTGATAATCAGGCTGTTGAAGCGATTGAACGTGCAGCTTTGCTGCTGGCAGAGGCATTCAGGGCGAATAATAAAGTGCTTTCCTGTGGAAATGGGGGATCCCATTGCGATGCCATGCATTTTGCTGAAGAGTTAACCGGCCGCTACCGGGAAAATCGCCCTGGTTATCCGGCTATTGCCATTTCGGATGTCAGCCACCTTTCCTGTGTTAGTAACGATTACGGTTATGACTATGTTTTTTCACGTTATGTAGAGGCAGTGGGGCGCTCAGGGGATATCTTACTGGCAATCTCTACCTCTGGTAATTCCGTCAATATTATCAGAGCGATCGAGGCAGCAAAAAATCAGGAGATGAAGGTGATTGCGCTTACAGGTAAAGATGGCGGGAAAATAAAAGGGCTGGCTGATATTGAAATTTGTGTTTCCCATTTTGGTTACGCTGATCGTATTCAGGAGATCCACATTAAGATCATTCACATTCTGATATTATTGATAGAACAGGAGATGGCGAAATGAAGAGCCTGAAGCTATAATATATGTGTCAATAGGGGAAGAGTAGTTATACATATATGCGATGTATTTCTTGACTTGAATATCTCTGTATGCAGTGCCCTCTAGTAAAAAATCCATCTTGTATTTGGGCGCTGATAAATAAATGATAATACCGATATGTTATGTTTTATCCATTGTAGATTCGTATCCTGTTTTGCAGTGTTGCTGTCAGATAAGGTGTGAAATTTTATAAACAGTTTTTATTGTGGATTATTAAGCCAATTCTAAAGAATTCCTGTTCGGGTATTGACTGGATTTTATCTTCAGGGATTGTATATTGCTGTTAGGAATTTTTGCGTTTTCTAAAAATTCACTAATAATCAAAAACCAGGACTACTATGGTCTTGTAATTCTGGTTTTATATAATAAAAGATATAAAAATCAAATATTCATCCAGCTTCCGTATATAGGATTTGGTAAAACAAAATATCCATGACCGAATTTATTAAATATTGGGTTGTTACAATCTAAATTATGAATATTATCTTGTTTTAACTCAGGGAAGTCCTGAATATTATCACCAACATACGCAATTACTTTATGTGGTGGTAGTTTGTTTGACCAGACCATTAGATTAGCATCATATTTGCCAAATTCCACAGCATTGAATCTGGGATTTTTATCTGTATTGTGTCGGGCTAAAATTACCTGGTCATAGTGAATATGTTGTTTTTTTAGATTATTAATCGTAGAGTCTAAACTATTACCGGTATCGTCTTTATATGCACCATCCCGATTAGTAACCATAGATACATATCCACCCAGCTTATGAACTTTATCTATGAAATCAATTACACCAGGCAATGCCACTGATATTTCTTTGATAGTAATACGATGTTCGAAATTATCTTCATTTGAGGTGTCATCATTACATTTTTTATAATACCATGAATTATCTGACGTAGTTTCATCAATGTCTAATATTACTCCCCATGTATGTTGCTTTAAATGTTGTTGCTTTACCTCATTATTTACATATTCTGCAGCCATTGCATAGGTTTGCCGATATATTGCCTTCTTTTCAGCACTATCATGATACCACTTTATTGCTTGTATAGCAGATTTTCCTCCAGTTGGAATTGGAGAACAAAAGTTTTCTGTAGCAAAGCAGGTATTAATAATACAGAGAAATAAAATTATAAATTGAAGCATATTTATATTCATCCTAATAATATTTGATATATGATCTATTAGCCATAAAATTCTCCTTCAGCTCATTACTGCAAATACTGGCACGACTTACTCAGGCTGTGTCCGTCAAACTGAGCATAAAACTTTATCTGGCCAGATGAGATCACTTTCTAAGCGATTTTTCCTTTCCGGGTGTCCATTATTATTGATAATAATCGTTTCTGGTCTCTTTTGACAATTACTAAAATTAGTAAAGATATTAAGTTAAAAATGTTTCAATAATGTAATATAATACATTATCAATGTTTCTGCCAATGATGAGGTTTTTCATAAAATGAGTATATTATTAATATTCTGGCGCAGCCAGATATGTACTGCATGTGTTATGGCTGCCGGAGAGCCAGGCAGAGGCAAGACAGGCTGATGCTGTCCGTTTTTTGTTACAAAAGGGCGTATTTTCATAGAGATACGGCCGGGCATACTGGATAAACATATCTGCCACTGCTGGTCCCGGCCATGATGAAACGGGTAAAGGTTAGTCAGCTGCCAAAAACAACCATCGATAAGTCCGTAGGTATCGGTATTAGTGTACTGAGTTAATATAAATTGGTGATTTCAGAGGCGCAGATAAAGAATGGCCTGGCGGTAACTCTTGCAGCATACACGTGACTGGCCGGGTTTTTTAGAGAATTACTGATTGTTTCAATTTACCCTTGATGCATCTTATTGTGCGATGCCTAAATAAATTTCCAGCAATGCTCTTCATGTGCAGCAGCCAGGATGAGTCTAATGAGAATGTGCGAATGCCAGAGATGCCCCGGGTTTTATTGGAAAGGGGGTTGTATGAGATGGGCTGGCATCCAGTACATATTTGCCGTTGTTAACACTTACTGATGGCGGCTGATGTGTTTTGATAAAGTATGCATAGCCCGGCTGTAGCTGTTGCCAGAAACTATAGTAGTATGAGTAGCGATGACGTTCCATATTATCGGGGGTCATCCGAAATGGGAAAATACTGACTTCAACTCTGGCTTGCCCATGATGGAGTGCGGAGGCAACATAATTATATATTTCATTAATATAAGCATCAGTCATAGCATAACAGCCCGCTGAGATGCAGGCGCCATGAATCATCAGGTAGTTTCCCAGGTAACCCTGCTGCCGGTCATAGTCATTAGGAAAGCCGATATTGATTGCCCTGTAATAATGGCTGTCAGGTTTAAGCTGCGATAACCCTACACTGTAGAAACCTTCAGGGCTTTTAAAATCACCCGTGCGACGTTTGGGGCCGAGTCCCCCGGAAAAATTACAGATACGGTAACTATGAATCAGACGGTAATCACTGCCTGTTTTACCGTATAGCTCGAGTCTGCGCTCTTCTTTAAAGATCTGAATATAAACCGGCATGCCTGGCAGCATTTTTAATGTTACACTTGCTCCTGCGGTAAGGCAGCGTGAAAGTACAAAATCAGGAAATTATATGAAAAGTAGAGATATTATCATCAGAGAATCTGCCGGCAAGGACTTGCCTTCACTGGCACAGCTTCGGTGGCAGTTATGTACTGATGATGCAGCGGCTGTCAACCAGGAACAGCAGAGCATTTTTATTGAACAGTTTTATGCGCAAATGAAAACGCAACAGGCAGCAGGAAATATACATCACTATCTTGCAGAGATCGGAGGTAATATTGTAGGGGTGATCACGCTGATATTAGTCGCTAAAGTACCCTCTCCGGATATGATTAATAGCAGTTGGGGGTATTTGACTAATGTATATGTAAAACCTGAATACAGAAACAAAGGGATTGGTACTGAGTTACTTAAGTATGTTGAGTACATTAGCAGGCAAAATGATATTGAGCTACTTATCGTGTGGCCCAGTGATCGTAGTTATCCCTTCTACAAGAGGCAAGGATTCAGATCTGAAAGGAGAGAGCAGGACCCACTGGTGCTGGTGATACAGGCGTGAACCAGATAAAGTGTTAAACAGGAAAAACTCGGTATTAGCTGGATGTTATGTGCTAGTTACAATGGTCTGATGTCTCGGGCAGGAAATTCTCCTCTGTTATCAATGAGCCTCGTTCGCTTATTCGTATCTCACATCATATGAAAAACGTTTCGTATTAAGACATCAGCCAGGCAGATAACAGTACAGCTGGCATTTTTCATTAAATGTTGCAAAGTCCGATGCATGATTAGTGCCTGCTTTATGTCATAAAGTTATATAACAAGATCATAGTAATAGTCAAACTTACCCCCGTTGTCAGGATAAGGGAGATGCGTAAAATTATTCATGTCGATATGGACTGTTTTTTTGCTGCGGTGGAAATGCGCGATAATCCGGCGTTACGGGATGTTCCTATAGCGATTGGTGGCAGCCGGGAATCTCGTGGTGTGATTAGCACTGCGAATTATCCGGCCCGGATGTATGGTGTACGAAGTGCTATGCCCACCGCAACGGCGCTAAAACGTTGCCCGTCTCTTAAAATCATTACCGGGCGTTTTGAAGCCTACAGGGAGGCCAGTCACCATATCCGGGAAATTTTATCTCGTTTTACTCCTTTGATTGAGCCCCTTTCCCTTGATGAGGCATGGCTGGATGTTAGCTACAGTGGCCGCTGTCAGGGCTCTGCTACCCTGATGGCGCAGGAGATTCGGGATACCATTCGCCGGGAACTGAATCTGACTGCCTCGGCAGGTGTAGCGCCTGTAAAATTCCTTGCAAAAATTGCCTCAGATATTAATAAACCTGATGGCCAGTTTGTCATCACACCGCAACAGGTGGCGGAATTTCTGGCCACCCTGCCTCTGACCAGAATACCGGGTGTTGGCAGAGTGACGGTGAAAAAACTCTCTGATATGGGGCTTCACACCTGTAGCGATGTCCAGCAAAGTAGTCTGCCAATGCTACTGCGACATTTTGGGAAGTTCGGGCGTATACTTTGGGAGCGATGTCATGGCATTGATGAACGCGAAGTGATGACTGAGCGCTTACGTAAATCGCTGGGTGTCGAGCGCACGCTGGCCAAGGATATTCATAGCTGGCAGGCATGCTACGAGATTATCGACTGTTTATATACTGACCTTGAGCGGCGACTGGCGCAAATCAAGCCGGACTTACAGATTGCCCGTCAGGGAGTAAAGCTAAAATTCGATGATTTTCAGCTGACAACTCAGGAGCATGCCTAGCCAGAACTTAACAAAGCCGACCTGATCTCCATTGCCCGTAAAACCTGGGATGAACGCAGGGGGGGGCAGAGGAGTCAGGTTAGTCGGGCTGCATGTAACACTGCTTAACCCACAAAAAGAACGACAGTTACTGCTGGGACTGTGAATAACTGTATCGCATGGATAATCACTCTTTGGCTGGAATTGCTTTCAGTACAGCGGTAAGTAATTGCCAGTAGAGATTTACGCTACCAATATGCACTTGTTCATCTGGAGAGTGTGGGCCAGTAATGGTAGGCCCAATAGAGACCATGTCCATATTGGGATAAGATTTTTTGAATAAACCACACTCAAGACCGGCATGAATGACCTGAATATTAGGCATCTTATCGAACAAACGGTGATAAGTCTCTTTTACCAGTGCCATAATCGGTGAATCTGGGTCGGGTTCCCAGCCCGGATAGTTATCATGGCTGCTCGTTTGTGCTCCGGCCAGCTCACCCAGTGCAGTCAGCATATCTACAGTATAGGCTTTACCGCTTTCGATCAGTGAGCGAATAAGACAACTGATGCTGGCTTCGTTTTCGCTGAGTGTCACCACACCCATACTTAGCGATGTTTCTACCACATCGTTGATTGTGTCAGAATAACGGATTACTCCATTAGGAGTGCAATTGAGCAGTGAAAGGAGTCGATCCCGGCAATTGTTTTTGAGCGGCTGTATAGTGGTTTTAGCTTCCTCCAGCAGTATTGTCACCTGCTCATCCAGCGGATTAACTTCGTTTTTGAGGATGTTCAGGTAAGTTTGTGCGGCGGTTTTCAATTTATCCAGGCTATTCGGACTAACCGCTAGTGTAGCAACCGCTTCTCGTGGTATTGCATTGCGCAGGTTGCCTCCTTTGAGTTCCACCAGGCGTAGATCCAATATGTATGCGTGACTGAATAAAAAACGGGCCAGAATTTTGCTGGCATTACCCAACCCCATATGGATATCACAACCGGAGTGACCACCGCGCAGACCTTTGATAGTGATTTTTAACAACTGATATTCTGCCGGCATGGCCTCACGCTCTATAGCCATCGTGGTATTGAAAGTGATACCACCAGCACAGCCTGCATAAATTTCCCCCTCTTGTTCAGAGTCAGTATTAATCAGAATCTCTGCCTGTAGCCAGTTCGGCTGCAAACCAAAAGCACCGTGCATACCAGCCTCTTCAGTCATCGTCAACAGCACTTCAAGCGGACCATGCTTGACGTGTTCATCAGCCAGGACCGCCAGGGCTGAGGCCAGGCCGATACCATTATCCGCTCCAAGCGTAGTATTGCTGGCTTTTACCCATGCCCCATCAACGCGGGGTACAATCGGATCTTTAGTAAAATCGTGAATAGTATCGTTATTTTTTTGTGGCACCATATCAAGGTGTGCCTGCAATGCCACGGTTTTAAGTTGCTCCAGCCCGATGCTGGCAGGTTTACGAATCAAAATATTGCCCACGCTATCGCGTTCAGCAAAAAATCCCTTTTCTCGTGCCCAGGAGAAAATATAGGTTGCCAGTGCTTCTTCATGGAAGGAGGGATGTGGTATGGCGCAAATACTTGCAAAAATATCCCATAATGGCTGCGGTGAAAGTTTCGATAATTCTGACACGATAAGTCTCCTGTTTAATCGTATTGTCAATCCTGGTTTGGTATAAACTGGGCATCGTTTCTATTCTTGTTTCCTGTAGTCTGCACTAAACCCGCAGACAGCAGAAGCAAGAATACCATTCTCTGGTATCAGGTGCTCGCTCGATCAGGCTGAATATCACTTCATCAGACCATATGATGCCATACTGGTTTTTTGTTAATCAGAACACTATAATCTCGCGCAACTTTCTGTCATCGGGTATTAAGTTGAGCCGTATAACTGGCTGGAAATTTTATGAATGAAGAGCGTGAAAAACATATTATCACTTGGGATATGCTACAGATTCATGTCCGTAAGCTTGCTAAACGTCTGCTGCCAGCCCGCCAGTGGTGTGGAATTATTGCGGTAACACGTGGCGGACTGGTCCCCGCCTGTTTACTGGCACGTGAGCTCAATATTCGTTACATCGATACCATATGTATCTCCAGTTATGATCACGATACCCAGCGTGAAATGCATATCCTCAAACGTGCTGAGGGCGACGGAGAGGGATTTATTGTCGTGGACGACCTTGTAGATACCGGTGACACTGCGCAGGTAATCCGTAGTACATATCCAAAAGCACGTTTTGTCTCTGTTTTTGCCAAGCCAGCGGGCAGGCCTCTTGTGGATGATTATCAGGTAGATATCCCTCAGGAGGTCTGGATAGAACAGCCATGGGATATGGGAATTGCATTTACGCCGCCACTGGTTAACGGTGACGAGTCGTTTTAAGAATCATCTTTTGTTGCATAGTGTGTTGTCAGGCAGCTTCTATTTTATAAAGTGATTATGCTGAGCTGCTATTTTGGCCATGCTGTATGGAAATTATCACGCTTATACAGCGCCTCAACCAAGGTAATCAGCCGCCACCCTGCAAATCATCCCGCCAGCATCGCTTCAGGCATATTGATATCTTTTCCGCTGAGATTTGTACCGGCGCAGCCGTGCTAATTTCGCCAGCTCCGCCCCCTCATGCGCAGCGGGTTGTGCCGGCGTGGGTAGAGCTAACTTGATGGCACTACCCATAAGTTTGGTAATATCGGGCTCGTGGTTATATTGTCAGACATTTCCGAGTGGATTATTCAGCAGGTAACATCCTCAGTTGCTACTATTCAAGGCGTTGTTTACCACTGATTCATCACAGGAAATCGTTAAATGACTCTACCAAGTGGACATTTGAGAAGCAAGTTCGTCAAGCAGTTTGCTGTGCTGGGGCCTTATATTCGCGAAGAAAAATGTGCAGGAGATTGTTTTTTTTTCGATTGTCTGGCGGTTTGTGTCAATGTTAATCCGGCGCCAGAAAACCGCGAGTTCTGGGGCTGGTGGATGGAATTAAAAGCGGAAGCAGATCACTTCACCTATGAGTACTATTTTGGGCTTTATGACAAACAAGGTGTCTGGCAGTCAGCCACAGTAAAAGGTGAAGAGAATTATCAGCAGCTGGAAACAACGTTACGTGATTTCTATAAGCGTCTGAAAGCAATGCTGGCCCAGCATCAAATGTCACTAAAACCGGCATCGGGTTTTGCTGATGCTCTTGGGGGACTTAATTACGGATAACGGGTATTGAGTCTTTAATAACAACAGGCCGCTCCCCGAACAACAGCAGCATTGATCTCAGCTGTTGTTGTGGCGATAACTATAACAACTCGGCCTGATTCATTAATATTTCCGCAGAGTGTGGGGGCTTATCACCGGGTAAGGCCGCTGTTTGATGATGCATTATGAGTAATCGTATCATTTGTGTTTAATTTTCCTGATAATGGTTGGATTCTTCTTCAGCTCCTGATAAAAAATAACCATAAAACGTTTCTTAATTATGTACGGCAGAGAAAAATGAGTAGCATCCAGACCCTGGTCATTAAACTAGGGACCAGCGTACTGAACTAGCGGATCTCACCGGCTCAACAGGGCCCATATGGTAGAATTAGTGCGTCAGTGTGCCCAACAGCATGCATTGGGTCATCGTATTGTCATCGTCACCTCTGGTGCTATTGCTGCCGGGCGAGAACATCTTAATTATCCACAATTACCACCGGTTATAGCTTCCAGGCAGTTACTGGCGGCAGTGGGGCAGAGCAGGTTGATCCAGCTCTGGGAGCAACTCTTTTCAATCTACGGCATCCATATTGGCCAGATGCTACTCACCCGAGCTGACATGGAAGATCGTGAACGCTTTCTCAATGCCCGCGACACATTGCGCGCTCTGCTTGATAACGGCATTGTACCGGTCATCAATGAAAACGATGCCGTTGTAACAGCAGAGATAAAGGTGGGTGATAACGATAATCTCTCTGCCCTGGCGGCGATTCTGGCCAGCGCAGATAAGTTGTTATTGCTGACTGATCAGCCCGGGCTGTTTACGGAAGATCCACGCACAAATCCACAAGCGGAGCTAATACGCAGCGTACATGATATTGACAATGCACTGCGGACTGTAGCTGGAGAGAGCCTGTCAGGACTTGGAACTGGCGGTATGGTGACCAAACTTCAGGCAGCAGGTATTGCCTGCCGGGCGGGAGTGGATACCATTATTGCAGCGGGTGGGCTGGGTAATGTCATCGCCGATGTTATTGCAGGCGCGTCAGTCGGCACGCATTTTCACGCCCAGCAAACGCCGCTGGAGAATCGCAAACGATGGATATTCGGCGCGCCGCCAGCCGGCGAGATAACAGTTGATGAAGGAGCGCGGTCGGCGATTCTTGAGCGTGGCAGTTCGTTGCTGCCAAAAGGCATTTGTACTATCACCGGTAATTTCTCTCGCGGAGAGGTTATCCGTATTCGCTGCATAGCCGGGGGCAATGTGGCGCAGGGGGTGACTCGCTACAACAGCGATGCCATGCGAATGATTGCCGGGCAGCACTCACAAAATATCAATCAGATTTTAGGGTACGAATACGGCCCCGTCGCCGTTCATCGCGACGATATGATTGTCAGTAAAGGGACAAGTTAATGCTGGAAAAAATGGGAAAAGCCGCTAAAGAGGCATCGTATCAGCTTGCCACGCTTACCAGTGCTGAAAAAAATTGGGTTCTGATGACGATGGCTGATGAGCTTGAGTCTGACAGCAGTACTATTCTGACTGCCAATCAGCAGGACCTCGGCCTGGCGCATCGCAGTGGAATGAGCGAGGCTTTGTTGGACAGGTTAACACTCAATGCTAAACGTCTTAGTGATATTGCGGCTGATGTGCGTCAGGTTTGCCGCTTGGCTGATCCTGTCGGGCAGCTCATAGATGGGGGTGTACTGGACAGCGGTTTGCGTATTGAACGCCGTCGCGTCCCATTGGGTGTGGTTGGCGTAATTTATGAAGCCCGCCCCAACGTCACTGTAGATGTCGCTGCATTGTGCCTGAAAACCGGCAATGCGGTGATCTTACGTGGTGGTAAAGAGACCTGTCACACCAACGCAGCCATTACCAGGGTGATTCAGAAAGCGCTCATCAAACATCACCTGCCCGCGGGGAGCGTACAGGCGGTTGAGAGCCCGGAGCGCGAGTTAGTCCAAAAAATGCTGCGTCTGGATCGCTACATTGACATGCTGATTCCCCGCGGTGGGGCAGAATTACACAAGTTGTGCCGTGAGCAGTCAACTATTCCGGTGATTACGGGTGGGATTGGGGTATGCCACATTTTTGTGGATGAAAGCATGGACCTGGCAGCAGCGCTCGACATTATCGTCAATGCGAAAAAACAGCGGCCCAGCGCGTGTAACGCAGCTGAGACGCTGCTGGTGCACCAGGCGATTGCTCCTGTTTTTCTTCCCATTTTTACTGCACGTATGGCGAAAGAGGGGATCCGTCTCCGCGCTGACCAGAACCTCCTTGCCCGCATTGAGGAACAAGGGGGTGTTGTAACAGCAGTAACAGAGCAGCAGTATCGCAGTGAGTCGCTTGCATTAGATCTCAATGTCAAACTTGTCAGTGATATCAATGAGGCCATAAATCACATCCGTGAGTACGGTACCCGGCATTCGGATGCTATTCTGACGCGCTCAATCGCCAATGCTGAATACTTTGTTAACCAGACTGACTCTGCTGCCGTCTACGTTAACGCCAGTACCCGCTTTACTGATGGCGCTCAGTTTGGCCTTGGGGCTGAAGTCGCCGTTAGCACACAAAAACTACATGCCCGTGGTCCGATGGGGCTGGAGGCGCTGACCAGCTATAAATGGGTCATTTTTGGCCAGGACACGATTCGCCAATAGAGATGTCGCTGCGGCGTGTCCCGATGATGCTGGCAGCAGGCAATCAGGCACCAGACTGCCCTGGCGCTGGGATAATATAGCGTCAGGGCTGATAGGGTGATGTTAAGATAACCCATTTGGCGGCGTGGCGTTATGCCGCCGCAGCCTGAGGTTATCTGATGGAAAGATGGTTCATAAGGAGATGAAAATGGGTATTCGGCTGCCGGGGGTCGCACTTTATTATCTGCCACAGGACGATTTAGCGCCCGAGTGTTATGAGTGCATCATGTACCCTCTGTTCGCCTGGTCAGCGATCTGCGAGCAGTACATTTTTGACGACTGCCCGCCTCCAGATTTCCAGATAATCAATATGCGCGAGCGTCCGCGCTATATCAATCCTAATCAGCCATTGCCACGCGGCGGTCGTGAAAAAGCCCGGATGAAAGAGATGGTATACAGTGGTGATATAGTCATGCTT
>CAKZHC010000001.1 GCA_936920625.1 uncultured Enterobacteriaceae bacterium | reverse complement strand
ATTGACTCTAGTTCATATCATTATTCTGTTTGTTATAGTGTTAATTCAGTGCACTTCAACCCCGCAGCATTAAGAAAGACAAATACGATCATAGTTAATCATGATGAATTAGTAACAGAATAAATTACAACATTTCCGCTCCGGGAAACTTCCACGAGTATAATTCAGTCTGTAATTATAACCATATTATTTTAGTCATCTGATTTTTTCAGCACAAATTCTGTATGTCGTACGAAAAATCGTCTTCATGTAACAATTACCTATTGTAGTTCAAAGAAAAGATATTAAAAACCAATCTTATTTTGCGCGCAGAACAGAGTTTTTTCAGCGGCAAAAGTGGAGCAGTCAATGCCTTATTCTGTAAGAGCGATTTAAGGCGGCATACATTTGTAACAATCTACTACACGGCAATCCTAAATAACGGAATTTCATCCGTTTTCATACAAATGCAAATATTCAAGTTCCTCCGGGTGATAGATGCTGGCTTTCCGGCGTCTGGCTCAGATAATATGCAAGCAACGCTGCGATGAACATGAGGTTACCGGGATGCCAGCTACGAACAAATCTCATGCCCTGAACATGAGATTTATTGTTCGCTAAAGCCCCCCGCATTTCTCCAGCAGGGCCTCAGCAATAGCGCTAGTCTCTGCATCAGGCAACCCCCGGTAATCTGATGGACGAAAATGCATCTGAAACGCGGCAATAACCTTTTGCTGCTGTGCCGCATCCATTGATAATGTTACCCCATATCCGTATGAGGCAAGTTTTTGAAGTAATATCTTTACTGGCACTGTGGCCGAGGGTTGCCGGCCCTGCAACCAGTAGTTAACTCTGGCGGCATCAGGCCAGGCTCCCAGCCCCTGCTGCGCCAACTGCCGCCAGGGGAAAAGCGGCCCTGGGTCCTGTTTACGCAACGGGGCAATATCACTGTGACCAACTATGTTCTCCGGCGCTATGCCGTAACGTCTGACAAGGTCATGCAGCAAAACAGCCAGTGCAGCAATCTGCTCAGGAGGATACGAATACCAGATATGCTCAGTACCGACGACAGAAAAACCCGGATTGACCAGTTCAATTCCCAGTGAAGTATCATTAAGGTGAATAGCCTTGCGCCAGCTACTGACACCAGCATGCGAGGCCGATAGCGTCTCAGGTACCAGCTGCCAGACTATTGGCTGTTTTTTTTTAACAGGCGGCTGAGGGGAGATAAGATAGTGTGCGCTCACATCACGACCTGTCAGCAGCATAAGCGAGGAAGGTAGATTCTCTGCTGTATAATGAATTACAACCATTTTTATTCTCGGCCTGACACTGGATGCCTGGTATGTATATTCTGCCAGATAACCTTCACGCTGTTCGGATAGCTGACTTGTACAACCAGAAAGCACCAGACTAAGCACCAGCAACGAGACCCGCATCAGACAACAAAACCAACAGAAGTAAAAATAGTAAACAACAACATCATGCAATTACCACCCACAGTTTTACCCCCATTTTCGGCATCAGCTCCCATATTACATTTCAGTCTGCTTACTAGTCGTAACGCTATGAAGTTGCATTACCTGTTTCTTACCTGGTAAAAAAACAGCTCCAGTTGCTTAACATAAAGGTTATACTTTATGCCCGAACACCTGTCTGCCAAAAAAATGCGGAAATCAAGATGAAGATCAGTGTAATTACTCTCCTGACACCCCTCACTCTTTTGCTGAGTGCATGTACTAAAGTGATTCCAGCCTATAGCGATATTGATACCCGCGAAGGACCATGTGTATCCGGCGGGCCAGATAGAGTAGCCCAGACTTTTTATGATTTACGCATACAGAATATCCACCGGGGCTTACCTGACAGGACCTTACTGGCAAGCTACCGCCCCTGGCTAAGCGACAGACTTTATCACCTATTCATTAACGCAGACCAGGACCCGCGGAAACGAGCTCTACTACAGGGCGATGTGTTCTCAAGTCTGGCTGAAGGTCCTGATTCAGCAGAAGTAATGGATGCATCTACCATACCCAACAGCGATGCACGCAACATCCCGCTGCGTGTTTCAATGACTGGCGGTAGCCGGCAGCGAACAAAATGGCAGGACGAAGTACTGATGATACGTGAATCTGCTTGCTGGGTAGTTGATGATGTCCGTTATCTTGCAACAGCACCGCATATCAGCGGCGGCAGCCTGAGGCAGGTACTTCAAACACGTAACCCGGCATCTTTACAGTGCAGCGAAAACAGCCGTTACAAAGATTCTGCATCAACAAGTATTTCCGAAGAAAGTCGCTGAGGTATTTTGAGGGGGGGGTGTCAGATGCTTATATTTACTATGAGTGCAACAGGTTAAACATAAGGCATATATAACCTATCATCACTATAAACAGCTAACATGGCGCATTTACAAATAGTTTCGCGATATTTTTAGCCAGATGTCACGCCACTGCATAGTATGTGTCACTACTGGGCAAATTAATGTAATGATAATGAGGCTTTCTCATACATTTTAATGCTATCGTCCTCTTCTGACATTAACAGGTGGTCAGAACACGCTTCAGCCATGATCATCAAAGTTTGATCTTCACTCCGTTTAATAAAATGAACGAACTGTTGATAACTAATTGAAGCACTGGCGTCCAGCGTTTGGCACACCACCAGGTGGGGTAAATCATCATCCTGAATATCAACGAAAGCTTTCGCGGTAAGCGAGCTAGCATTGATGTGGGATAAATTTGCTACCAATGGTATAAGTGCAGTGGGCTTGACTTCAGCCAGTGCAGAAAACAAAATAATCTCATCTATCAGGTCTATTTTAACATCAAAAATACCGTCAAAATTTTGCATATTTTGTAAATGCAGTGCTTTGCAACTATCACACTCAAACCAGTGAATATTTAGTGTATCCAGCCAGTTACGCAGTACATTCAAATCAGGAACGATCAGAGAATCCATAGTATTTTGCTCATGCTGCCAGTAAAAAAGGTGAGTGATTCTACGGAAAATCAGCACTAAAGGCCATGATAAGAACAAATAATGTACTCTTTTCTGTGCTAATATTGTTACTTTAGCTTATCATACGCCGTCAAATTAATAAGTTACAAGCCCTTCTTCACTCTCACCATACCTGTGTGAACAATGTAAATTGCCATGCCAGAATCTGCGGCATTAAACTTTGAAACTCACCCTGATGAATTCCGGCAGCTCTTCAGCGTGTTACCCATCCCTGTTGATGAAGGTAATCCAGCATAAAGGGGCGGCTTTCCCGGATAATAGTACGCTGGATATATTCGCTCCAGCTTAATGCCTGCCGAAATCTATCACGAATAGCATAGTAATCTGTTACCTGCTTATCATAATCCTGTAGTATCCCGGCATCGACATCCTGATAACGATTTTCGTGCATCATCATCTTTGCTGGCATTCGTGGTTTCACCTCTGGCTGTTGTTCTGGCCAGCCGAGGCACAAGCCGAACAGCGGCAACACAAATTTGGGGCACCCTAGTAATACTGTGACATCAGAAATATGATTACGAATCCCCCCTATAAAACAACCTCCCATTCCCAATGACTCCGCAGCCAGTATGGCATTCTGCCCCATCAGCGCGGTATCGATACATCCCAACAGTAACTGTTCAGCCAGCCCCAGTTCTGCCTGGGGACAGATTTGCAGATGGCGGTTGAAATCAGCGCAGAAAATCCAGAATTCAGCTGCTGATGCAACATATTTCTGCCCTCCTGTAAGGGCAACTAATTGATGGCGAACGTCAGAACAAGTAATACGAATAATTGATGAACACTGTAAAAAACTCGAACTTGAAGCGGCCTGAGCAGACTGGAGGATGGCTTCGCGTTGCAAATCTGAGATGTTTTTTTTCTGGAATGCGCGAACTGAGCGATGGGCGCACTGCAATGCAATTGTAGGTGTCATAACTGGCTCCTGTGTAACTAAACAGGTAAGATGTAGCCTTACACATGTTACGCCATAGCTTATCTTTACGAAGTCATGTTGAAAACTATTACAAATCAGAATTGCTAGTTTTAATCAACTGCACATGAATGAGTAGGGCAGGTACGGTGCTAACCAGCAACAATATGATATTTAGTTGATATTTTCTCAGGAGATTAAAATGTTTGCAGTCATTTTTGGCCGTCCGGGTTGTCCTTACTGTGTCTCCGCTGAAAACCTGGCTAAGAAGCTTACCGGGGAGCGTGATGACTTTGCCTTCCGCTATGTTGACATCCATGCTGAAGGAATTACCAAAGCCGATTTGGAAAAAACCGTAGGCAAACCGGTCGAAACTGTTCCACAGATTTTTATCGATGAACAGTATATCGGTGGTTACAGCGATTTTGCAGCTTATGCTGAAAAAATTCTGACACCCGCAGATAGTAACGATACGACATTCGAGTAAAGCAGACCATCAAAGCTACATCACTCAGGATATCTGATGCTATAGCATGCTAATAAAAAATGATGCATACAACCCGCACAAGCAAATTTTTATTCTGATGATCGAAATTTTTTCTACTACCGCAGAACTTTTAGTTATGGCTGAAGTCGTAATTAGTGCCACTGCTTTTCTTTGAAATCCCTAAATTAAGGATCCCGTTAGTTCCCTGACTAACGGTTTTTTTTCTTCAAAAATATTTCCTGCTGAAATCAAAGTAAGTGTTTCATTTCTGTCGTTTATTCTTTTGTGGACCACCGCAGACAATAAACTTCACCGGGCCACAAGCTGGAAAAGTATGATTTTTATTATCTTCCGTCAACACTGACTAAACCAGTATGTATTGATTTAGTAAATTATTATGACCGTTGTGCAAGTTTCTTACTTTTTTGGCCGTTTTGTAACAAAGAAATGAGATGATGTTTCACTTTACCATCCCTCGCATTTCCAATAATAGCACTCTCTTGTTCGTGCGTTATGAACTGATTTACATCTGCTCTTTATAGCGTCCGAAGAAAAAAGGCAATACCTCATGGCATCATTGAACAGTACACTGTTTTTATGGATTAACGCCACTCCAGAGTCACCACATTGGTTGTTGATGCTGGCAACATTTTTCGCAAGTGATATGATCGGTATTGCACCTGTACTGATTACCGCATTCTGGCTTTGGGGGCCAAAAGGCAATCTGTACCAGCAACGCGTGCTAGTGCTTAAAACTATCATCGCTCTGATTTACGCCATGATAATCTCCTGGTGCCTTAGCTTACTGTTTACCTGCCCACAGCCCTTTGTGGTAGGTTTAGGCCACCAGTTTTTACATCATCAGTCTAACGATTCTTATCCCGGCAATCATAGCGTGGTAATTTTCACTTTCGGACTGGCTTTTCTTTGCTGGCATCGCCTGTGGTCAGCTATCACATTGCTGACTTTCGGCACTATAATCTCATGGGCGCATATTTATCTGGGCGTACACTGGCCTCTGGACATACTCTGTGGACTAGTGGTAGGAGCGCTGGCCTGCCTGTTTTCTCAAATGGCCTGGCAGTTTTATGGCGATACTTTTATGCAGCGTTGCTCCCTATTCTATCGATGGCTGTTTGCTATCCCCATTCGTAAGGGCTGGATGAGAGATTAGTGTTGAACTAATCTCTCCCTGTTCGTTTCAACTAGCCGAACCATTTGGCAAAGAGATTTCTAAGTTTCATCTCCAGATAATCCCAGATGCGGCTAAAGAATCCACTTTCTTTCACTTCCTCCAGTACTACCAAGGGACGTTGTTCAATAATTTTACCATTTAACTCAAAATTGAGCACCCCGACCACCTGATTTTGGGCTAATGGTGCTTGTAGCTGAGATGAAGTAAGGGTCAGTTGCATTTTTACATTTTTTCTCTGACCTTTAGGAATGGTTATCGCAGTGGTTTGTTTAACCCCCAGACTGGCCTCACGTTGTTCGCCGTACCAGACCCGTTGACGTGAGAGAACCGTACCTGCTTTTAATGGGATTATCGTCTCCCAGAAACGGAAACCCCAGGTTAACAGTTTTTCACTTTCACGAAAACGAATGGCATCAGTTGCCGCCCCTAATACTACTGCAATAAGGCGCTGATGGCCTTCAGTTGCAGACGCAACCAAATTGTTTCCAGCACCGTTAGTGTGGCCGGTTTTAATTCCATCAACATTAAGTGTGGTACTCCAGAGCAGGCGATTACGGTTATACTGGCGAATATTGTTGTAGGTGAAATATTTTTCTTTATTTAAGGCGTACTCCTCCGGTACATCACGAATAAGCGCCTGCCCAAGTAAAGCCATATCCCGTGCGGTACTGTATTGCCCTCCGGTGTCAAGGCCATGTACAGTCTTAAATTGTGTATTTTTAAGGCCCAGCAATTTTGCATAGTTATTCATCAGACTAATAAAAGCCTGCTGACTTCCTGCAACATAATCTGCCAAGGCTATACTGGCATCATTACCAGACACAATAGCAACACCTTTGTTAAGATCTGCCACACTTACTTTGTCGCCGGGTTTTAGAAACATTAATGAGGATCCCTTCAATTTGGGATTACCCATTGCCCAGGCTTCCTTTGTCACAGTAACAATATCAGTGAGATTGATTTTTTTATTTTTTATCGCCTGCCCTATAACGTAACTGGACATCATTTTGGTCAGGCTTGCCGGGTCAAGGGGTGTATCAGCCTGCGACTCAGCCAGTACTTTACCACTGTTGTAATCCATTAGTATCCAGGATTTAGCAGCAAGCTCCGGGGGCGCTGGTGGAACAATAGCAAAGCTGACAATTGGTGCGAATGACAGTAATATAGCAGAAATAATCAGCTTGAGGACGGGGGCAGGAAAGGAGATTTTCTTCATGGAGAGAACCGTGTACCCTTATGCAAAGTCGAGATTATCAAAATCCAACGATAATAGACTATTACGCTAACTTATCTGCTGCTGAAAAAGAATGGCCTGAAAGTAAAATTTTTCGTAATTTATTAAAAAGTTAGATAATACCCCGCTTTCAGGTATAACTTTTGCCTGACAAAAGTCCTCTTCCATCATTAAGTTACTACATTATGAATGCTTAATCAGGCAGGCTATTTTGCCAGAAACTCAGTGCGAAATTGAATGCATCATAGCACCATGTCGTACAGTTGCAGCAGAGCTCCTCAGATATCTCATTTCCAGATTCAGGCAGCGGTTACAGTAGTAACTTCTGTTTCAGTATCATAACGAGCCCTGAGGCTAAGATCAAAAGGCTGAGGCGACCAGTAAACCAGAGCACGAATGTTAAAACTAATAATACCATTACAGGATGGAGAACGCTTATCCCCTTCGAGTATAAGCATTAGCGAATGAGGTCTCAGACGAGACTCAAAACGAATTAATGCCGCGCGAACGCTTTGCTCAAGAATTTTCCACTGTTGCGCCCCGATATAGTTACCCATCAGGGGCGCAACTCCATAATTAAGCACTGACTCTACAACATTGTTGTGATGTACAGGATCCAGCTGTGATTCAATATTGGTATTATTGAGAATGTCGATGATGTTTTGCTGTATCAGCGTTCTCATTTTATTCTGACCGTAATGAAATTTGTCCCACGGTTCTTGCTGTTTTTTTGGTTCATTATCCAGTAACCGGTTTAGCAAACAGGGGAGAAACGGAGGTTTATTTATCATCACATAACTTCTCACTGAAAGAGATATCTTCGGCTTCAAATAGCGAACATTCACCCCTGCCTGTTATCCACATTTTTCGTCCCAAACCTGTATATCGCCCATGCTGATCATGCCATACAGTCTGGCGTCCTAGCTTGAAATGTTCGTTAGTATCAGGGGTAACCGGATAACGGGCCGGAATAAATCCCTGCCAGCGTTGATTGTGTGCCAGAAGTGTTGCTGGTGCCCAGATAAGATGAATAAGGCTGACAGGCTTTACCGTAATCAAGCGATTGACCTGCGAAAACGGTACCCAGCGATACCCCCCTGCAACAATAAATTCACAGACAGGGCCGAGCCGCTCATCACCATCCGCAATCCAGTCAAAATCGCTTAGTGCATCGCAGTTTCCGGCTCTGGACACAGCGGCTTCCAGCGCAAAATAACGCAGTCTTTCGCCTTCATCATGACGACCAGCTGTATGATATGCATTCGCTCTGGTTAACTGTTTTATCCAGTCCGGCTGCGGCTCCTGCAACCCGGCAGCCTCACGCTCACCTGCAAGTATCTGCTCGCGCAGTCGTTCACTAAGCAACAGATTTTTATATAATTCACACTGTCGTTTTGCTTCTGGTTCCAGCTTTGTTGCGATTTCCAGCTGGTGCCATGCGCTGTTCCATTCAGCCTGTATGCAGTAGTGACTGAATAATTGCATCCGGGCGTTGAGATCTGTCGGATGCGACTTAACCCGATTTTGTGTTTCCTCAAGATGTGCAAGTATAGATTTGGAATCAGTGACTACAGCTGAACAACTCTTTTCCATTAATTACAGTTCCCTTTGAGTTTATATCTTACTGCCCAGTCCCGGTTTATGCTGTTCACGCTGTATTAGTTCAGAAAGCGTGCGTTTTTTTACTCTTACTGACTGTTCTGGTGCCAGTGCCAGCAATAACTCTGTCACTTTATTATCGTCCGGCCACTCCTGTAGCTGAATTGACATCAACTCTGCCATTACCTTATCCATTAAAGCACTTTTATTGAGAATACACTCGGTAAGGGTTCTGCTTTTGATATCATCACTGACTATCTCCGGCAAACAATCCATTGTCTTAAGACGTAATTCTTGTTTGTTCGCATCACTGTTTACAGTGTAACTCCGCCTGAGATCACCCCAAGTGAGATAACGCTTATACTCCTGCGCTAGTTGTTTCAGGATATCGTTATTTAACTCCTCACCAGCCACACAGACAGTATCTGGTAACAGCCATGGGGTGTAATAACCGCTCTGGCCAATCAAATCATCAAGCTCCGGCGGGGCCTCATCATGGTAGTGATCATAGCTGTTACTGCCGGAGAACAACGCTTGCTCTTTTACACTCATGACCTCAAGACGAAAACAGCCTGCCTGAAGAACGCTGCTGGCAGTTAACGACGTTGGATGGCCCGCTATTAAAGGCTGCCCGTCAAGCAGACAACGCAGCGCTCCACTCTCTTTGCTTACTAAACTTACTAACGCTTCAGCCCCCAAAAAATAAAACTGCAACACTGGTGCAGGTTGCGACGGTCTATCAGCGCTAAACCGGCCTGTAATAGCATCAAACCATAATGGATATGCCCTGGAAACTGTTTCATCCAGCGTGGCTACCTGATGACCAGGTGGCCAGCTTAACATCAACTGCAACATAGTTAACCTATAAACACATCACCTGATCCGGTACAAACCGCGCCACCACATCCCGTCAGGTCACCCACTCTTGCAGTGGGACAACCATTGATGTAAACCGAGCAGGAACCTGTCGCCACGACACTCACCTTAGCCGGGCAACTACACACAGTAGTGCTACCCGCGACAATTGCCGCAGGCAACCCGTTGATATAAACATCTCCGGAACCAGTGACTACCCCGCCACCGTGGCTGATAGCATCACCAAAACGCGCTGCATTTGACATCATTTTCCTCTTGTCCCACTAGCCGTTTTCATGGCCAGACATTAACTGCTTATTGATAGCTTATTCTTCAAAAGTACCAGCTAGAAAATTAGATATGTAAGTTCTCGTTACTGATATAAGGTATATTACTAACCTTGCCGGGCTCCTTTTTAAAATAACCACTTTTTGAAATTATTCTGCTGCCTGTTATGTTTAAGGCCCGGACATTGCAGCCCCTGTTTCTGTTAGTGTTTCGCACTCATCGTCATTGCCAATTTTGATACGCTTTTACATTGTTTCATTCGGGTGTAACACTAATAGTTTCCGTCTCTGTTTCTGTTATGGTTGGTGTTTCTGTTATCGTTGGCGTTACCGTTGGGGTAGGTGAATCTGTTGGTATTGGCAGAGGAGGCAGTGGCAGTGGCAGTGGCAGTGGCAGTGGCAGTGGCAGTGGCAGTGGCAGTGGTAAACCGATATTTCCAGGAAGTGCCATAAGAGTCAACCCGGCCAGCCCCGCCAGCCCTGCCAAAGCGCTCGCACCCGCTGCATTTTTCATTGAATCGGATATCGGATTTAGAACTGTTGACATGCACTTCTCCGCCTTCAACAATTACCTTATCCTTACCTATAATTTTTACTACATCACCACTTATCACCAGAACGCCACCGGCATCGATAGCCACAGCCCCGCCAGCGCCCAGCGTTGCAGCACCACCCGCCAGCATCGTCCAGGCTCCTCCTGCATTAGTTCCAACATATCCACCAACATTAGTGGTAAGAGCACCACCTACCGCCACTGAGCGGGCACCTCCAACCTGGACACTATCTGCCAGCGCTACTGAGCGGGAAGCAAGACCCAAAACAGAGGCAGTGTAGTTCACAGCAATTTGTGAGATATAATTACCAAGGACAGCTAAACTGCGATCACCGCCAACTTTAACAGACGAGTTACTTCCAATTGATATGTCACTATTGACACCAACACTAACCGTCGAATTGCTGCCAATAGTTTGATTTTCATCATTTTTTGTCAGGCGACTCATATTGCGTTCTGCCTGCTCCCAGTAATGCTCTGCACCGGGTTTATCTTCGAAGCGCACACCGTTATAATTGGTTTTACCACCGTTAATTGTACGGCTAATCAAGCCACTCTGCGTCGCATTGGCGGGCAGCTCCCAGGGCGGCATAGTGGTATTATTATACAAACTCCCCGTTATTAGCGGACGGTCGGGGTCACCGTTAATAAAATCGACGATCACCTCATGCCCGATTCGCGGAATAGTAATATTTCCAAAATTATTACCTGCCCAGTTCTGACTAACACGCAGCCAGCATGAGTCTGTGTCGCGATTTTTACCATATCGATCCCACAGAAAGCGTACTTTGACTCGTCCATATTCATCAGTCCAGACATCTTCCCCCTTCGGGCCAACGATAATGGCATTTTGTGGCCCGAAAGTGTGTGGTTTAACAATCGTTTGCGGATGGCGATAGATTTTATTAGCTGGTTGTATCAGGAAATTACTGGTAATGCTAAATTCCGGGTGATCACCGGAGAGTTGTTCTGTTTCAACAATTCTCAAAACACTTTTTAAAATTAAATATTCCCGGTTCACTTTTCTAACGGGGTGACCAGTTAATCTGAATGTTGCCCCACAAACCATGCCACGTAGTTCACCCCGCCCCTCAGCACGTGAACCTTGTGCTCCCAGCTCTTCAATACGGATTCGGGCAAGCTGTTCTCCAACTGCTGGCTGTTCATAATCTCCGGGCCAGCTGTAGTGTTCAAGATCGTTAAAACTGGTTTGCCGCGGCTTATAATCGGCTGCAAGAATATCAGCACGTGACTTAGTAAAATCATAATCGTTTGTCACCCATCGGCTGCTGGTTAATGACTCCTGATGCTGTAAGTAGTTGATGTATTCTGCTTCTCCCTTGGGAGAGTCTGGCTGATATTCAATCTTCTGATAAGCCCAACTGGGGTTGGGCTTATGTCCACTGATATGGTCAATAAGTACCAGCTTATGTTTTTGCCCCTGATGTTCAAAAAACCAGTAGATACCCCACTCTTCCATTATGCGCTCAAGGAAGTCAAAATCACTTTCACCGTACTGTACCTGGAAATCGAGCCGGGGGTAGTGGCCACTAAGCCGTTTTTCAAATAAAAAGTTATATTCCGCCAGCACTTCCTCAATAATTTCCACCACTGTTTTATTCTGGAATATTTTGTAATCGCTGGTCAGCGTCGCGAGATATAACCAGGGGCGAATGATAATTTCATATTTTGCCTGATTTACATCACATCCCAGGAAGCGGCCCTTCTCCACTATCCCTGAAATCTCACGCTCACCTTTACCCAGCCCGATGGTGGTGCTAAGACCACTTCCATCCAACTCGATAGTGGCCGTCACCTCTTTACCAATTAACGCTTTAATATCTACATTGGCAGCTGTTTGCCAGTGGATATAAGGACTGGGGGGAGTTTTAACTATTAAACTGTATTCGTAGAGCGTTGAAAGCGCCTCTTCTCCCGACAGCGTACTAATGACCAGTACCGGCTGGCCCAGAATAATGGGCATTACCGGGCTACTTAATGATATTGTCCGCGACATGTTCTTACCTGATAACAGATTAAATAAGTAAAGCGGGCTTCACACTTTGTTAATCGATTCCGCGTTGGTTATTACGCCCGACTTTACTAACGTATTTCTTTTTGATTTCTGGAAACCCCGCTGATGCTATCCACCTATAAACCGGGTACCATCATCCCTGCCTGATTCATATTCTGTTTACAACGCCCACCCCTAGCCTGAGAATGTCATCCAGCTGTTTTTTGTCATATACTTTGCTTAACAGATAAAGGCGGACAGCGAAAATTTCGAAGTAGCTGTAACATGTTATAACCACTTTCACCGAGCCCACTGATCGCTATTTCCATACGAGTCCCTGCAAATGACCAGCTATAGACCGATGTATTCTCATCCACTACATTAGATTCCTGCGCAGCGTCCAGCCAGCGAAACAGCGCCCATGGCCCGCGCCAGACTCGCTCAGGCATTGCAGAAACTCCGGGTTTTTGCGTACTAATTGTTATGATCGATGCTTTTCCCCCGGCATACCAGTTTAAATCGGTAGCAATAACAGGGCCATGCGCATAGCGCAGTTGCCTGTCTCCTATTTTTAGCAATAACTGGTTTACTGAAGGCGAAAGATAGCGTACCGAAGCCAAAAAATTAAGCGCCAGGCGCTTCCCCTCCTCATCAGCAAAAAACTGGTTACGAATGGCAGCTGCCTGTTCAAAAAAAGCCAGGCCCTCGCTCTGATGAGATCCTTTAAATCGCTAGGGATGAGCTGAGGTATCTACCTGAGCTGCCAGATGCTGATTAAACCAGCTATCTGCAACCCCCCCACCTGCAAAAAAGTGCACAAAATCTCTTAATGCCACATTTCGTTCACTTTCAGCAAAGGGATAGCGCCCGTGAATCAATTGATAACAAATTTCCCCCGGCCCTTGCCGGATGGCCTGCAAGTTAACACTGATAATCTGATTTTTAATGTTCCTGGAGGAGCGAACTAATAACGGCCTGAGAATACTTTTAGCAGGTTCAGGCCAGGTTTCCGCCTCTGCTGCCAGGCGGTCACCCTCGGAGCCTATCGAGGGTATTTCACCATTTCCCAAAGAGCTGTTATAAACCACCATGCGAGTATATTGATCGTTTAACAGTCCCATTACCCGATTCATCGGTGCACTCTGCCCCTGGGCAAAATCCTGCTCATCTTTGCCAGTGCTGGTCTCCGTCTCACCGCGGACAAAATAGCGTATCCCTGCAAACCTAGAATCCAAATACTCGCGAATAAGACTCTTGTCGCGAACGTCAAGATTTTGCTGCAATTTCCGGGCTTGCTGTACCAGCTGCCCCTGCAACAGCCTGCCGCCAGATAATCCATCCGTTAGTTTTCTCGTCTCTTTATCCGGCCAACGTTGTCTCATCAACTACTCGTTGTAACAATGTGCGCAGGGGAGAATTATCGCCCACTAAGGTGCGTAATAAAGCAATATCAATACTAACACCCCCTGTCTTCGTCTTCCCCATGGGGACCAGGCGTATATTGCCGAGAAAATGCTGCCATACACTCGTATATTCCTTTAAGTAAAGAGTCATCACTCCTTCACGCAGCGTCAGGGGATTAGTTGTCGTGCCTTTAGCGTTTCCCATCACCCAGCGATCCTCATCCTGAAGACCCGTTAATCTGGTGATGAGTTTTTTTTTAACCTGATCCTGCCAGCCATCACGGGTATAGATATGAGCAATACCTTGGCGTTTTAGTACTTCATCATTTAGCGTGAAGATCATTGGCGACTGGCCGCCAGTCAGGCCACGCAGCGTAAGTTTTTTAGAAGAATCAGCCAGTAACTCTGATTTGAGACGGTGCCACACACGCATCGTATCTGGATATTCACCAAGTAACGCGCGAGCCTGTTTTACCCAGTCGTCATTCAAAGGACGCGCATTCTGACGCCATTCAGGTAGTGAGAAGAGCGCATTTAAATGGGTCACAAAAACAGCCCGTTCACCGTAAGGAGTAATCGCCCCGCTACTCTCCCACTGATGGATAATCTCTTTGATCAGATAGCTGTTGTCGGTTTTTCCTTCTCCTGCCAGCATCAGATAGAGCTTGAGTGATTGCCAGACGGCATCTGCATCATTTTTGTCTATTGCATCACGTAATTTCTTCCCTGCCTCATCCTGCAATTGTGGCAGCAGACTCTGTTTCAGGAAGAAATAATAGAGTTTCTGGGCCCCCTCCAGCATCGTTCCCCCCGTATAAAGGCCGTAACGCCACGGTAATTCGGGGTCTGGCAAGTTCAGTTCGTCATATTGAGCCACATTCCGGGAAGCATTAAGAACACCCGGTAACAGAGGTTTGCTAGGGTTTTCGACAAATTCTGTGACCTGACTTCCTAATACATCCATTTTGTTTTTTACAACGTGGAGGTATTCCTGATTAAGGTGAAAGCTTTTGGTGAACGCGGAGAGCAGCCATACCATTATTGCCAGTGCAGCCAGATGGCCAGCAACGTTCTTCAACCAGTACTGCGAGTGTAATCGCATGTTATAACTGACCAAATCACGATCAGCGACAATAACGTCACTAAAAAGGCGACTGAGAAAATAGTGTTTTCCCCAGGCGCTACCCGCAATCACATCTTCCTCATTCGGTTTTTCCCGAACCGACGCTGGTGTTTGGGGTTGTTTTTGATGTATAAGATTGTGCCATTTATGCAATAGCGTGCTGTTGTTTACCAGCTCTGAATGGCTAGGCTGGCAATTACTAAGAAAGTAGATGCCCCGCAATGTTGAATGAAACTGCGTTTCGTCATAGCGAGAAGCAAAGAAGATATTGTTAACGATACCGGCGGTATTGACAGCCAGCACACGAAAATCCTGCGGCAATGCATACATCTTTTTACGATCATTAACGTCATACTCCTCCTGCTGCCGTACGTACATCGCTTTATGAAGACGATCTTCCAGTTTCAGGAGCGCCTGAGTGATCCGCTCATGTAAATCATCAGGTACAGCCCCCTCCTCTTTGCCGTAAGGAAAGGTGACTCCCCACATTTGCTCACGTTCAGAAGCCGTTAAATTGCGGAAGTACTCTTCGAATCCAGTTAACAAATCGAGTTTAGTTACCGTGACATAAACGGGAAAACGGATACCCAGATGCTGGCGTAATTCGTCAAGACGGGCACGCAATTCAGAGGCAAGGCTTAATTGTTCGCCCTGATCTTTATGCAAAATATCCTGGGCAGACAACACCAAAATCACACCGTTTATCGCTTTTACCGGGCGCGTTTTTTTCAGTGCATGTAAAATAGCCATCCATTCATGCTGTGCCAGATCATCACCCCGAGTAACGTATTTACCCGATGTATCAAAGAACAGAGCGTCATTAGTAAACAGGCATTCACATTGCCCGGTTGGCGGATTTTCGCGATCTTTGCGATTAAGTTGCTCAGGCAGGGGAAAGGCCTGATCCGAGGAGAAGATTATAGATGTTTTGCCCGATTTTGGCGCGCCAATGACCATAAACCAGGGCAACCCAGTGCGGCGATAATCAGAGAATAAAAAACGACGCCACAGAGGTATGGTACGTGTAATCCTCTGCATATGTTTCATACCGCTTTGAATAATGCGGTTTATTGCCGTAATGTCTGCCTGGATTTCATCCTTTTTAAACCGCTTTTGTCTGAAAGTCTCCAGCCACGCTGGATTAGCTGCAATTGCCTGTAACAAGCGCCAGCCACCCCACAGCAAAGCAATCAACAGCACTATAGCCATCACAATCAGGCGGTGTGTGGCATCCTGTAAAGGATAACTTTTGCCAATCAACAGGTAAGGTCCGGTTATCCAGACTGATGTAATAACTATTACCGCAATATGGAGAAAAATCGGCAGGCTGTACCAAATTAACAGCAACAGCAGAAACAGCATTATCAGCGTCAGGATACGGTGAGCTATGCTCTCAAGTGGACGAACATCACCAAACCCCAGCCATGGCCCTAAAAACCAGCCAGCCGCTGCCAGCAGCAAAAACAGGGCTATCAGCAGAGTTCGCTGTAATCCTTTACCTGTAAAAAAACGATTTATAATTGACATAAAATAAGTCCATTAATAATCCACTACGATATCTACCCGGCGATTCTTAGCACGCCCTTCAGCTGTGGTATTGCTGGCAATAGGCTTACGATCTCCCGCACCTTCACTACGAAGGTTATTGCTGGCAATGCCCATTTCCTCCAACAAAGCAGCAACACTTGAGGCACGCTTTTCTGAGAGAACCTGATTATTTGGTATACCTGGCCTGTTTATTGGCATCGAGTCGGTATACCCTACGATACGTACCCGTCCTTTTACCCGCTTCACCTCCTGAGCAATACGTTGCAAGACGGGTAACACCTCTTCCCGGATATCCGTTCCGCCTGTGTTGAACATGATATTGCCATTGAACGTCACTATGCCGTGGCCTGCATCCTCCACGACACTTAACAGTTTCTGAGCGATCTCATTTTTCAACAAAATTCTGAGTCGTAATGCCTGCGGCGCCGGGACAAATGTTTTTGGTAAACGGGCCAGGCTTCCTAACCGGTTTAAAAGTGCACTCTCGGGAACAACCAGAAAATATTTGTAGTAAATCCAGCTCCCAGCAATCAATGTGCCTGCCAGCAGTAAAGAAACTCGTAACGGTATAAAATAATTATGACGTTTTCGATCGGTACGAACGGGAAGTGCTTGAGATGATAACTCTTGCGGTAAAGCATCGCGTGACGTTTGCAGCAGGGTCAGCAGACGCTGGCGTATTTTAGTTAGCTGACGATCGCCATTTTCAACAATGCTATATCGTCCTTCAAAACCCAAGCCCAAAATGCGGAGAAGTATCTCTAATACATCAAGATACTCGTTGGGCGTCATTGAAAGCCGGCCGACCAGAAGAAAAAATTTGTCGCCGCCATCGTTATCTCCTTCAAAATGGTTGAGAAGATTGCTTTGCGACCATCCCGTCTGAACACCCCAGGGGGTAGCATGAGCAGCCTCATCAAGTGCGGTACAAATGCAGTAGCGCACTATGGCCATTTTTTTCCAGGAGATATCGGCTTCATCGCACACAACGCTGAATAACGTTATCTCATTCTTTAATGCCTGCTTGAGTGAGATGGCGTGATAATTTTCGTCCAGCACGGCAGGCATCTCGCTTAATGCACGTAAAAGAGGCTGGGCTGCTTCAAGTAATGGATTCTCAGCCGCCACAACTTTAGCCAAACGCTGTGCAATCCCCTCACTACGCAACTGCATGTTGTCGTAAGATGGTGGCAGATCAAAAGGAGCACTAAAATCCTCATCCGGCCCCGCCAGATGATCTCCATCCCGCGCCAGTAGCTGACTATCCACTAAAAAATGCCCTAACGCCTGGTCGCTATTTTTCTCAATGGTGGCCGCGCTGGCTGAATCCAGTGCAGCTTCCATTTTGAGTTGGCTATTATCGCTCATCAGTCACGAATACCCCATAATTCCATTTTTAAGTCTGGGAAACTACCTGCAATATGCATTGCAACAGCCCCGGCAGAAGAGATTTTTTCCCAAAAAGGCCCGCTTTTAACCAGTTCAAAATAGACATAACCTGTGTTATATGGAATCTGGCGCGGCGGAACAGGCAAAGAGTGAATTTCCAGCCCCGGCAGATGTGAGCGGACCAGTTCCAGTAACTGCTGTGGAGCGCTAATTTTCACCTGCGCAGCATACTGATGCTGTAAAACATCTTTAGGCAGCTGAGCACTGACTGCGAGCACCAGATTCGAAAATTCCCGTAACTCAGCAGGTAAAATCATTGCAGACCAGACGCCGTTGCCTCTTGGTTCCAGTGGTATTATTTGACCCGCACGAACCAGAATCTGGTTCAGGAGGTCATGAATATCATCAACCAGAGGACGTATAGAGTCATAAAGACGAGAGTGATCATAGCCCGGCGCGGCCCGTGGTCTGCGCGTTTTCACCCGTATAAAAGTGGACAATTCCCCCGCAAACTTTGACAGCTCTTGATAGAGTGTAATTGGCGGTAATTCAGGAATATGTCGTAAATGATCAAGAACAGGCTCATATTTATTGAATATTTGCAATAATAAATAATCCACAACTTCACCACTGGCGCTAACCTTTCCTGTACTGTTGGAAAGACGGCTGGCCAGCATGCCTGCCCGCATTTTTACTAAACCGTTCAGATGGGTCAGCCATTCGCTAAGTAACGAACTTGCAGCGTAACCAGTAACGGGGGGGATGTAGTCATTGGTATGCAAAAGCACACTGCCATCAGGCTGAATAGCACGCACACGTGTCAGCGGTAAACCTATCCACGATTCTGTCATTTCATTTTCAGCCAGCAAACGAAGCCGGAGCTGAGCGAGCTGAACAGGCTTTGGGCCCTGGTGGATAGCATTAGTATCCTTCAGCTCTGTCTCCAGAGAACAGAATCGGGCCAGCGAACTAAGATCACGATGCTCGAAAATCGTCTCATTAGCTGTTATCGAGTCTTAGGGGGACAGCGAGCCAGAGCATCTTCCCCAGATGTTCAGGGGTAATCGTCAGCGGTTCCGGTGGAGAGGTATGCCCGGGAATTTCGAACGGTGTTCCATCAGGCAACACCCCTTTCCCCGAGCGTAATACTAACTTACCGTAAGATAGCGCTTCCCGATCAATTTCATATGCCGCGAAACCCCAGAAAAAGGGGGTAATCGTTACCGCCCGCTGGTGGGCATAAAATTCCAGATAACGTTCCTGTTGTTGAAAAAGTTGTGGACGCAGAAAAAGACCCTCACTCCAGACGACTTTTTGTGTTCTCATGGTTTATTCCATACTTTTAACAGTGGTAGCCAGCCGCCCCACATGAATGACAAAATGAGGTCGCCACGCTTTTTCAGGCCACAAGTATAAATTTTGGTACCAGCGAGGCTCAGGTCTGGCTGGCATAGCCACAACCTGCTTCCATGCTGAGTGAGATATGTCACGATATGCAATAACCGCGGCCAGTGCCATGACATCTCCTTTTACTATAATATCCCGCTCCTTTTTCTCGCCTGGCCGAATGATAGTGTCGAGAATAGTTTGTGATTGTTCCGCTAATTGAGGATCTCCTTTTTCGCTCAAAGTTAGAAAATCTGCAGCATCAAACAGATCTTGTTGGTGAAGCTGATAAATCTGCACCCGTACCGGATTGGCTACTCCATCTTCATTAAGATTGATATTATCCCCAGCCACCAGTGTTATATGGATGGGGATGGATTCAACCTGTTTTTGTTTGCTCTTATTGCTGCATCCTGCCAGCCCAATTATGGCAATTAGCATAATTTTAAAAAACAGACGATAAGAGCAACACTTCCTTAAATATTTAATCAGTGATCCATTCATTAAATTACAGATAATTTATATATAATTAGATTGATATGCCGCTTTTTCAGCGGCAGAATCACAAGTCATCCATTAATATTTGCCTTGATATCATAGCTGGCGGAAATAACACCAGACTTATGACCTTCAGCATTTTGCATTACATAATCTTCTGTCATTTTAGTAAAGGAGAAGTTCACTGTTTCACGTGGACGAGTTTCATCTTCAAGAGCCCCCCCCCCCTCTCTACGCTTGTAATAATAACGTCAGTGAATTTAATAATAAGATACTCCAGTGGATCACCTCCTGCCTTACGAACGGTAAACTGGATATTTTTAATATGCTTACCTGTCAGACAATAACTCAGCAGATTAGGACTGGCTTTATCAAAATAATGTTTAAAGTTGAAGTCATTGACGGTGGCTTTGCCAGAACCACCACCCGAACCACTGTGCATATTTGAATGTTGTGAAACACCCCAGCCCCATGATAACACCTGAATTTCATTTTTATGTGAAGCATCCGGAGATTCCCCCTCGATACCTTCGATTTTAATAAACATATCTTGTGCCATAATTTCCTCTCAAGCACGTTAGCTAATTATTCGATACAAGAGGATGGTGATTCCAAAATTCATTTTCGAAATTCTCACCATCGTTTTTTGTGATGTTAGCACTACAAAATTCTGACTTTTTAATCGAATTATATGATATCCGGTTAATTTAACGCTCTTCGCTCAGGCGATCTGTTTCAATGATGGTAATTTAGCTACCATCCGCAATGACACAGTCAGCCCCTCCAGTTGAAAGTGAGGAAGCAAATAAAATTTTGCCTGATAATATCCGGGATTACCCTCGACATCCTCCACAACCACTTCAGCATTTGCAAGCGGGCGGCGGGCTTTTATTTCTGTCGACGAGTTGGCGGGGTCACCATCAACATAGTTCATGACCCAGTCATTAAGCCAGCGCTGCATATCTTCACGTTTTTTGAATGTACCCACTTTGTCGCGCACAATACATTTTAAATAGTGAGCAAAGCGAGAGCAGGCAAACAGATAAGGAAGCCTTGCTGACAAATTGGCATTTGATGTTGCATCAGGATCGTAATACTCCGCCGGCTTTTGTAAAGATTGGGCACCTATGAAAGCTGCATAATCAGTATTTTTACGATGTACTAAGGGAATGAAACCATTCTTGGCTAATTCGGATTCACGACGATCTGAGATGGCAATTTCGGTGGGGCATTTCATATCAATACCGCCGTCATCAGTGGGAAAAGTATGGCATGGCAGGCCCTCAACCACTCCCCCACTCTCGACGCCACGAATCATAGTACACCAGCCATTCTCTTTAAAAGAACGATTAATATTGACTGCCATTGCATAAGCAGCGTTAGCCCAGACATACTTGCTATGATCAGCACCATCTGTTGTCTCTTCGAAATGAAAAGTATCAACCGGATTAGTACGGATCCCCCAAGGTAAACGGGCAAGAAAACGAGGCATGGCAAGTCCAATATAACGGGAGTCTTCCGACTGTCGCAGACTATTCCAAGCGGCATCCTCCAGATTTTGTGTAAAAATTTTGGTTAAATCACGCGGGTTAGACAGTTCCTGCCAGGATTCCATCTGTAATACGTTGGGCGAAGCACCTGTAATAAAGGGCACATGTGCAGAGGCAGCAATCTTTCCGATTGAAGTTAATAAATCAACATCTGGTGGTGAATGGTCAAAGAAATAATCAGCCACCAAGCAACCGTACGGTTCTCCCCCTAGCTGACCATACTCCTCTTCATAAACCTTTTTGAACATCGGGCTCTGATCCCACGCAATGCCTTTATAACGCCTGACACTTCGACGAAGCTCATCTTTTGATATATCCATGAAACGCAACTTTAGCTTTTCATCAGTCTCAGTATTAAATATCAGATAATGAAGTCCACGCCACGCACTTTCAAGTGACTGAAAGTCCTTGTGATGGAGGATAAGATTAATTTGTTCTGAGAGCTTACTGTCTATTTCTGCAATGATTGTCGCGATACTTTTATAAGCATCGTCTGAAACGACTACAGTATTTGCCAGCGCCTGCTCAGCCAGAGTTTTTACTGCACCCTGAATAGCTGTTTTCGCTTGATCTGAATTTGCTTTAAATTCTTTATTTAATAGTGAATTGAAATCGTCCAGCGTGGTCTCCTGACCAGCCACATTGCTCTGATTATGTTCCGATTGAGATTTAGACATCATTCCCTCTTAGTCTTCCAGGAGAGTTTAAACTTCAGTATGTTTTTCTTTAGGCTTAGAGGCCAAAGAATTTAACAACGCCTTATCATTTAACAAAGTCATTACCAGTTCTTCAGCTCCTGCTTTACCATCCATATATGTTTGCAAATTAGCTAACTGAGTTCGCGCTTCCAGCAGCTGGGATAATGAATCGACTTTTTTGGCAATAGCATCTGGTGCGAAATCACCCATACTTTCGAATGTAATATCTACCATTAACTGCCCTTCACCGGTAAGCGTGTTAGGAACGGCGAAAGCCACTCTGGGGCGCATGGCTTTCATCCTTTCGTCAAAGTTGTCAATATCAATATCCAAAAAATGTCTGTCGACAACGGAGGGCAGAGGATCTAGTGGCTTACCTGATAAATCTGCCAGTACTCCCATGACAAAAGGTAGTTCAACTTTCTTCTCTGAACCATAGATCTCTACGTCATATTCAATTTGCACACGGGGAGCCCGGTTACGTGCAATAAATTTTTGAGAATTATTTTTACCGATCATAATAACCCTATATTTACCAATATTCATATAACGTTCAGTTAGTTTTATCTGAACAAGTGAAAAGTGAAATTTTAATTTATCTATCTACTGTCAGTTATAAGATAAATTGATCGCAGATAAAGTCTCTACCTTACCTGAAGTAACCCGACCATTTCCTTTAGCATAATAACTTGCAGTAAAATAATGTGTCTCTAACGCTCCACTCTTTGGTATAAGATAACGCTGGTAACTACTATCATCGTTAACAATCATTTGTTCTCCTGAGTATTTACGTAAACGTATTTGTACATTTCTGCTATGTCCCTCCTCTTTTTTATTAGTAAGATTTCCTGTTGTGCTATCTGCTGGTATATCACCAGAACTAAAATGTAAATCAATACTTTTATCAACAGGGCAGTTTTTTAATGTGATATTAAAAATCTGACTACCAGACTCGTTACTATTCTGCTGAAGATGCTGAACAGATATTGTTGGCAGAAATATAGCTTTTTTTTCTGTTCCGTTATTAATACTGACTTCACACGTCTCTGCAAGATAAGTGCCCGTAAAAATCACTGGAATTGTACAGGGATCGCAATCAGCTGCTATACCTGATGTTGCAACAGTTAATGCTGCTACGCCGTACATTACCTTACTAACAACTTGGATGACGTTATTTCTGACTCTGTACACATGTCACCTCCAGCTGCGTTATTTCAGTTGTGTCAGTAGTCTTGACCAGTGTTGCAGCTGTACTACCTTCCATATTGCAGATGAGCCTGAGTCCGTTAAATTTTGCAACCAATGGACCATCAAGAGGTTGCCAGCCTCGGACAAATGCCTGACCACCCTGGCCGACTATTCCTTGATCAACACCTTTACTATCCTCCAGCTCACTGCCAATTGGCAGGAATTTCAGCTGCTTATCACGCAGCGTTAGTATCATTGGCTTTCCAGTAATGGTGCTCATATTAATGGCTATGATTGCCCCACGGCGAGGCACAACCGTTTTTTCGTTTTCCAGCACATCAACTGTAATAGGCAAATTACGTGGATCAAGCCGGATGCTATTTTCCTTATAGGGTGTCAGCGATGGTACGATACCGTAACCATTTCCATCAATACGCCCCCCTTGCCCATTCTCCAGACGCGCGCCAGATGCACCTTTGACGCCAACAATAGCAAACGCGTTGTCACCAACCGGCGGCCCAAGTGTCAGCCCCCCGCTATGTACTACAAGACTTCCATTAGCTCTTAGTGACAGCTGTTGAACATTATCATCATTTACTGTTGCTACTACACCATACTGACCAAGCCCTGTCTGATAAGACAAATTGCCAGACACAGAACGACCATACTGCTTATTTCCGAACGACGCGCCTATACCATAAGTCAGACTGTACTGTTCACCCTGGGCACCTGATGCTATTGTCTGAAATTGGGTTCCCCCCCGGTTGCTATGGGTAATCGAATTGGAAAGCGATGAGAATACAGGCCGGCTGTTAATACTTCTTATACCTAAAGGCACACTGACCGTTAGTTGTAATAAATTATCACTTTTACCGCTTTCAATGAATGAACGGCCCGCTGTGAGTGTGTAAGAAACGCGTTTAAACGCATGGCTTAAGCTTGCAGAATATTGGTATGAGTTTTTCTTATTACCCCAATAATTATAAATGTTTCCACTAAGAAATAATGTCAGGTTATCGGTAAATTGCTGAGCAACGGTTATCGAAAAGCGACTTCTTGCGCGTAAGTACAGATACTCGTCGCCATTATTTTTCTTTCTTTCACGTTCCAATATCGCTTCCCGAAAATTGTAGTATCCTTTTTCAGAGTAACGGTAAGCTGCCAAAGTTAAATTTGTGTTTGTTGGATTAACGAATTTTGTAAAATTTACCCGATAGCTGCTGCCAATTGAGAATTGATTATCGCCAAACTCGCTTCGGGAATTTATGATGTCAAACATTAGGCCTCCAAAAGGAGTGTTGAAAGCATTACCAACTCCATAGGCCTGATAATGATCACCAATCTGAACGCCACCATAAACAGTCCAGAGATTAGACAGCCCATAATGATAGCTGCCCTGAACAATTTTTGGATGAGATTTAATCTCTATATCCTTTAACTCACCTATAGAAACTGCAAAATGAGATATTCCCGGATGTAATAACCTTGGTGGAGCGGAAAAAGGAATAATTCTCCTGTACTGTCTGCCATCTGATTCAGTTACTGTCAGTATCAAATCGCGGCCAAAACCCATTGTGCCTAAATCACTTATAACAAAAGGGCCTGGCGGTAGAACGGATTCATATATCGTTAAACCACTCTGAGTAATTCTGACTCGGGCATTCGTTTCTGCTACGCCATTAATTACTGGTGAATAGCTATTCATTGAATCAGGAAGCATTCTGCCATCTGTCTGTATTATTAATCCTCTCATACCATAGGTCTCAAAAATATCACCATTTGAATAAATATCTCCCAGTTCCAGTACGCTTTTCAGCGGGGTAATATCGTGGGTAACATATCCGAAAAGATTCTGGCTATTGAATGAATGATTACTACTCCAGTTTAAATTCATCCTCTTACGAAATTGCCAGCCACCTAAATTAATACCACCATTCAGTGCCAGCAGAAAACTGTGATTACTTGCTCGTCCATCATTATCATCTCCGCCCTGAAAAAGTGACCATAAGTTACCTTCGTAATCGATAAATCCCGCTGTTGTACCAGCATCCCAGAGGCTGGGGTCAATATATCCACGAGGTGTTCTTTTTACATTTGCCTGAGGAATACGTAAATACAACTCGAATTCTCCACCTTCATAACGATTATCACTTTGCGGAAACCATTGTATAAGCGTGTAGCAGCCTTCAGTAGCCGGACCATACTCTTCTTGCAACTGTTTTTCTCTTTCCGGAGCTGGCTCAACACCAATTTTTTTAAACTGTTCATAGCTAAAACAAGGCTGCGCATCGACCATATCTGGTGAATCATCCAGCCGGACAAATTTAACAGATCTTTTACCACGCGTTTCACCGTTGATGACAATTAACACTTCATACTCACCCGGCAGTGTTGGATTACTCATGCTAAAACGAGAAACATCAACAGCCGTACCATGTATAAAATCGGGATTAAATTTTATGACAGCTTCAGATTCTTTTTTATCTGATTGTGTAAGCGTTTCCTCAGCACTCACACCCCCGCTAAACCCCATTATAATTGCTACGAACGCCAGTGGCAGAAAGTAGCTTTTTTTTATTATGTTAGCTGGCTGATCAATATCACCCATTGAAATTTCACAGCATTTCACTTATCTAAAATCCCTTTTACTTCTAATCCAGTCCGCAGCGGGGCTATTCTAAAATAAAGATATTCCCCTTAGCGATCAATTTATCATTAACAACTGCTCCAAAATCATTAATATATCCAAATTCCAATGCGTTTATCTGTTCATCTCTCTTAAGATTAGTTTTTTCAGGATAAAACACTAAATCACTATTAGGTAATATCATCTTTGTATTTAATGCAATCTTTCTATTGTTACTGATGACACTGGCAGTATTAATTGAATAATAGAATGAGGTAGGATTCTTCACTGCTATACCAGTACCATATTTCTTATCAAATACTTTCTGCCACTGAAGTTTTTTTATTTCCAGATTTGGTGAAAGTTTGGCCAACATGGCTGGTCTGTAAAATAACTTAATACGGGTACGAAATGCTAACTCTAATTTTCTATCATCATCATTTTTATTGTTTACAGGGGGAATCTCCAGCAGGTTGAACCAAAAAAGTGATTCACGATCCTGAGGTAATGGCATACCGTTGTAAATAAGACGAACGCTTTGCCCTTTCCCCGGTTCTACCCGGTATATCGGTGGCGTAACAATAAAAGGCTCTTTCGTCGTTGTCACCATTGCATTAATATCCCCACTATCAATCCATACCTGCACTAAAGCAGCGACTTGGCCTTTATTATTGGTACGCACACTAACTTCTCTTTCTCCGGCAACATAAATAATTCTTGTTCCACTGATAGTCATCGATGCGTGTATGGGAACTGTAACGCTGAATAAAGCCAATATCAGCCACAGCATTTTCGCCATTGTTTATTCCTGATTACTGACAGACTAATCGTAAATCTGCTGCATTTAACTTAGACAATGATATTCTCAGCAAGTGGCCCGAGTTAGGGGCCACTTGATATTAAAAATAATTAATTATAGTCCAACGTATAATACGCTTGTGCATACACACTACCCGCGGTCGTTGTCCCGGTAGCATAATAACCAGCAGCGTATTTCATTACAGCACCCGAACCCTCATCCGGTTTTTCCTCATTGGGGACGAGCTTAAACTTGGAACCATTTGTACCTATAGGAATGGGTGCGACAGCCCCATTTTTCATGTCATACAAGCGAATTTGTACATTTGATGCTGGATTGTCCTCTAGTTTTGCGGTGTTAACTAGATTGCCCGTTTCCGGATCAAATGTAGTACCATTAACATCGAAATGTATCCCTATCTCTTGTACACCCGGACTACAATTAAAAACACTTATTGTGAACCGGGTTGAGCCCGCTTCATCTCCCGTTTTTTTCAGCAGACTGGCTGAAATAACAGGCAGATTAACGGTTTTATGTATACCATTAGCATCGATAGTACAGGTTTCGCTAGTCAGACTACCAAAGATTGTTATATCGCCATCAGAAGGTATTTCATCATCCGCTCCGTTAGCTCCCCATGCCGTTAATAACGCCAGAAAGAAAACAGAGGTTTTAATTTTATGCATATCATTATCCTTTCAGTTAGTTTGTCATTCCTTTATTAAAAAATAGTATATTTTATTTGCTCTGTATTACACATATCATCTTTCAGATCAGAATTCCTCCTTAGTTAGTTTTGCAGTAAATTCATTTTTGCCCCATTCAAGCACTATTTGTTTGCCTGTAATTATTTTTTGATGCAGTAAGACTGTCTTACCTATTAATGGAGTAATATGCTGCTCAATATAGCGAATTAGTAACCGGGCCCCTGTTTCCGCAACACTACAATGGGCGACTATTTTCTCCAGCACTGTCTCACTGTACTGTAGCTCACACTTATGTTGCATCAACATCCTCTGCTTCACCCGAGCCAGATGCAGAGACGCAATATACCGTAAAGATGAAAATTGCAGGGCAAGATAAGGAATAATATTCACCCTGCCGAGAAAAGCTGCGGGAAAAACCTTAAGCAGTTCTTTTTGCAGCACAGACACAAGCCCTGCCTGATCTGGTATGGTTTTTTCATCAGTGCAAAGATGAGTAATCAGATCACCGCCAGTATTACATGTCAGCAGCAGAATAGTGTTTTTAAAATTGATTTGTCTGCCTTCACTATCTTCCATCTCCCCTTTATCGAATACCTGATAAAATAGCTCATGTACATCGGGGTGCGCCTTTTCAATTTCATCTAATAACACTACGCTATATGGACGTCGTCGGACAGCTTCGGTAAGCACACCGCCTTCCCCATAGCCGACATAGCCGGGGGGTGATCCTTTCAGCGATGAAACGGTGTGAGGCTCCTGATATTCACTCATATTGATAGTAATCAGATTCTGCTCTCCGCCATACATATTCTCAGCAATAGCAAGCGCTGTTTCCGTTTTGCCCACTCCGGAAGGACCAGCCAGTAAAAATACACCCAAAGGCTTGCGCGGATCAGCCAATCCGGCGCGAGCTGTCATAATGCTCTCGCTTAGCCGTTTCAACGCCTCTGGCTGCCCAATCACCCTGCTTTCAAGTCGTTCAGGCAGTTCGATGACTTTATGCAATTCATCTTTTAACATCTGCCCGACAGGTATTTGTGTCCAGTCGCCAATAATTCTGGCAATGGCTTCTTCATCAACCTCAGCAGGTACAACTCTCTGCTCCCGGCATAACTGCTGAAGAATTTCTTCATTCTGATGTAACTGCTGCCGCAATTGTTGCACTTCCTTTGTGTCCGCAGATGAGTTTGCCTGAGTTATTTCTGAGAGTTGTTTTCTTAATCCGATAATCACTTCAACCTGCTCTCGCTCAGCCTTCCAGCAGCTGTCCAGTACATTACTTTGGTTTTCAATTTCACTAAGCGCAGTATTTAATTCTGCCATTCGACATGTAACATCCCGGCCAAACATTTGCGCTTTTTTAAGTTGTTCGAGTTCTGTTAAAAACGTCTCTTTTTGCCAGGCAAGTCGTTGTAATTCACAAGGTGGTGCAAATTGTGCTACTGCAACACGGGCGCAGGCTGTGTCAAGCAGGCCAATGGCTTTATCTGGCAACTGGCGCGCGGGTATATAGCGATGGGAAAGACGCACAGCAGCCTGGACGGCCTGTTCTATAATCCAGACGCCATGGTGTTTCTCCAGAGCCGGAACTAATCCCCGCAGCATTGCAATAGCCCTTTCTTCATCCGGCTCCGCAATTTGTAATACCTGAAAACGTCTTGTTAGAGCCGGATCTTTTTCAATATGCCGCTTAAACTCACTCCAGGTTGTTGCACCAATAGTACGTAGCTGCCCACGTGCAAGAGCGGGTTTTAACAAGTTTGCCGCATCACCTGTACCTGCATTCCCACCAGCCCCTACCAAAGTATGCACTTCATCGATGAATAAAATAACAGGGTAAGGGGCGGCTATTGCTTCATCAAGCACCGATTTCAGCCGTGCTTCAAATTCTCCTTTCATGCTGGCACCCGCTGATAGGGCAATAACATCCAGGGTTAATAACTGCACGTTCTGTAGTACAGGCGGTACATTGCCAGCCGCGATAGCTTGTGCCAGCCCTTCAACAACGGCTGTTTTACCTACACCAGCATCGCCCGTTAGCAGGGGGTTATTTTGTCGGCGGCGCATAAGGATATCGATGAGGGTAGTGATTTCATGGCTACGCCCCAGAATAGGATCGATTTTGTCTTCGCGAGCCAGCTTAGTAAGGTCTGAGGTATACTGACTAAGCGCCTGACTGGCATTACTTTTGCTGCTTATCGTCTGACTGGCCTGCTCCGGTACTATTCCTGCACAAATAGAATGACTATCACCGGCAGCCTCATCAGACTCCGGAGATTCACGAGTAATATAATTTAACTGGCTAGTAAGTAGCTCCAGATCTATAGCATTTACTGCCGGGATCATTGCCACCATAGCCCGACGTAATTCCATATTACTCAGTAACGCTACAACCAGATGACCACTACGAATCTGACTCCCAAAACACTCCAGGCTGGCATACAACCATGCACGTTCAATAGCCAGTTCGATGTGATAAGAAAAGTCAGATATTGAACTAGCCCCAACGGGCAGATGCGTCAGTGCCTCAGCTATTCCTCGTTCAATCTGTTCATTATCGATATTAAAATAATTAATTATATATTTTAGATCGTTGTTATCGCTTTGCCAGATATGATTAATCCAGTGCACCAACTCAACGTAAGGATTTCCGCGTAATCTACAAAAAGAGGTGGCGCCCTCGATGGACAGGAAGAGAGTTTTATTTAATTTAGCGAATATGTTTTTACGAGTGATTACCACTTAAAAATCCCTTTTAATTTAAGCTGAACCGAACAATTAATTTACTGACTAAAATAAATTATTATCTGGCACCGGGTAAATTATCATTGCCAAAATAATCTATATTTTTTTATAGTAAAGAATAAAAGTAAAAATTAGGAATATAATCTGATAAAAATCCTAAAAATATTATTTAATGTGACTGACTGGTTGAATTGTTCGACAGAGTCCAATATAAAAGAAATCATATAGACTTCTGGATTAATAGCGGATAAGCTAAAATTAGTCTGGCATTAGTTATGAATAAGAGATGGTATAGCAATTTGCCATATTCATAACTATAAATATTGTTCAGGGCTGATTTCATGCTGTGCCTGTGCCGGAACAACACGTGGCAAACCTTTTAAAACTCGTTTCCGCCATAAAACGGATAAGTATCAGGGACGACCAGAAAGTGGATCATAATTTTTTAGATTATTACAATAAAGAACTCACTTTTATGCGTGAGATGTCCAAAGAGTTCGCAGCCTCTCATCCAAAGATTGCAGGCCGTCTTGGGATGCATGATATTGAGGTGGCCGATCCTTACGTTGAGCGTCTCATTGAATCGTTTTGTTTTCTTTCTGCCAGAACGCAGATGAAACTGGATGCTGAATTCCCACTCTTTACCCGTCGTTTGCTGGATATTGTTTATCCAAACTATACAGCACCTACACCGTCAATGGGTGTCATTCAGTTAAAGCCTAATTTAAAAGAGGGAGACCTGACGCATGGTTATCATATTCCCCGTGATAGCGCGTTTTTTACGCCTGTTCCCTCAAAAGAGAATACACGATGCGAATTCCGAAGCAGCCAGCACGTTCAGTTATGGCCTCTGGAGATAACAGAAGCACACTTAAGTGGTTTGTCACCAGATATTCGTGAGCTGGATAAATATAGTGTTTCTACTCATCTGCTGAAAGGGACATTGCGTATCCGACTTAAACTAATCGGTGATCTTGTTTTTTCACAACTAAAAGAATTTGATCGACTTCCTGTTTATATAGATGGAGATGAACGTATTGTGTCGCAACTTTTTGAGCTGCTGCACGCAAATCATGTAGCAACTCTTTTGCGTTCAGGCAGTGGCGACCAGGTGAAAGAGAAAGTTATCAGCAAAAATGCTCTCGATTTTGAAGGATTAAGTCCCGAACATAGTCTGCTGCCTGTTGCCTGGAATTTGTTCCATGGCCATAACTTAATCCAGGAATACTTTTGCTGCCGACAGCGATTCTATTTTTTCTCCCTGACACAGCTTTCATCTGCTGCACAAGAAAACCATACTAATGAAATGGAAATCATTATTTTATTAGATCGCTTAGCTAATGATATTGTCAGCCATGTCACTGCTTCACGCTTTTTACTATTTTGCACCCCGGTTATCAATCTTTTCCCCCGCCATCTCGATAAACTGGAAATTAATCGCGCTTCAAATGAATTTCATGTTGTCGCTGACAGAAGCCGGCCTCTGGATTTTGAGATTCACTCTGTCAAAAGAGTCTACGGCCAACAGGTAACAACGAGTAATGAAATAGTTTTTAATTCATTTTACCAGACACGGCATAGCGACAGAGGTAACTTTGGTCGTTATTTTTCTATTAGCCGCAGAGATCATATTAATAACCAAAATTTCCGTAAATATGACACACTGACTGCATATCATGGCACGGAAATTTTTCTTTCACTTGTCGATCAGATGGAAGCTCCTTACAGCGATGATATTCGCTATCTCTCTATTGATGCCATGGTGACTAACCGCGACCTTCCCCGGCTGATCACCGCTGACAGGCATTTCACACTATCCATGTCTGATTCAGCTCCAGTTCATGGTGCAAGATTTGTTTTTCAGCCTAGCGCTCCCCGTGCTCCTTTCGCAACTGGCGAATCTGCATGGCGTTTGATTCGTCAGCTGAGCTTTAACTATCTGCCTCTATCAGATATGCCCCCCAGTCGCGGAGGAGAAAATTTACGCAATATGCTGCGTCTGTTTGTTAGTAGCGTCGATCATGACTCTAACACACACATTGATGCTCTGGTGGGATGCAAAACTGAGCCCGTAATACGACGACTACCCGGTAATGGCCTGATGGTTTATGGCCGCGGTATACGATGTTATCTCACCGTTGATGAAGCGGGATTTTCCGGCATCAGTCCCTATCTGTTTGGTATGGTGATGGAGAATTATCTATCGCGACATGCAGCGATAAATGTTTTTACCGAAACTGAACTGGTATCAATGCAACGAGGCCGAATCGGACTCTGGCAAGTCAGGCAAGGCCGCCGGGAGGTGCTCTGATGTCGCTGAACCCGCAAACACCAGTTCCCAGTACTCCGCCTTTGGGCAACTGGTTTGATGAACAATCTCCCTAGAAGAGTGGTTTTATCAGTTTAATGCGTGCCATCGCCGCACGTAACAGCCACCTGCCGTTACCTGGAAGTGCAGCATTGCCTGACCTGGAACCATTCCGCATCGGCCAGATCCCGCATATGGTGTTTGCACCACGTGAAATGTCTCACGTATGGCAGGAAGCAACAAAAATCCATTTACAGCTGTTTAGTCTGGGTGTCTGGGGGCCACAGGGAGCCATGCCACTGCATCTGACTGAACTTGCCTACAGTCATACTGAATCACACGATACCGCTCTGATTGATTTCGTAAATATCTTTCACCACCGCGCGCTTTCACTGTTTTATCGTGCCTGGGCACTTTCTCAGGATACCGCTTCATTGGATCGCCGGTATAACGAGAAGTTTTCATTCTATATCGGAAGTCTGACTGGACTCGATCCACAAGAGCTTAAAGGCAGCGTACTGCCACTCCATGCCCGTCTTGCCTCATCGGCCCATTTGATTAGGGAAGCCCGCAACCCCGAAGGGGTAGTGGGAGCACTGCATTACTACTTTGAAGTACCTGTACAGATTGAGGAGTATGTTCAACAGTGGCTTTCGATTGAGCCAGATAATCGCTCACGATTAGGCTACGGCCGTGAAACCTCAAAGCTGGGTGATGGGGCAATTTTGGGTGAAACAGTAATCGATAAGCAACATAAATTTAAGCTGGTTTTTGGCCCCCTAACGCTTAAACAGTACCTGCAATTTAGCCCCTGGGGGGAAGATTTGCCGGTGCTTCGTGAGTGGGTACGTAATTTTGTTGGATTCGAGTATGCCTGGGAAGTAAGCCTGGTATTAGCGGCTGATGAGGTCCCCTGCGTTACTCTGGACGGTTCACATCAGTTGGGTTATGCCAGCTGGCTGGAACGGGAAGATCGCAGCACACCACTGGCAGGTATGAGTTTCGAGCCTGAAGTTCATCGCGAGGGTTTGTTAGCCTGTTAATTGCACTAAAGGAAGAGATGTGAACGCACTCAACGCTATTTCCTGCCCTGAGTGGTATCAGGATCTTATACAACCTGTACCCGGTGGAAACCCATGTGGAGAGAGTTTGGAGTATGACGCTGACTTTATAATGTTACAAAGTCGTCTGCAACCCAGAGCAGGCGCGGAGTATGGACATTTTATTGAAACTCCTGACCCTCTGAACTGGGCAGAAATTGAACGCGATACCCGCAGGTTATTGACGCGAAGCCGGGATATTCGGCTGATTATTGTTCTGATTCGCTGCCGGCTTCGCGTGATTGGTACTGAAGCGCTCGCCGAGGGGCTGGCAGCACTTTATGCTTTACTTGTTACCTGGCCTGAAGCACTGCATCCACAATTGTCAGATGAAGGTGTGTTTGATCCTCTAATCCGCGCTAACGCGTTAACTGAGCTGGATGCCCCTGATGGTTTGCTGGCAGATCTTCGACAGCAGATGTTACCTAAAGCCGCTGGTTTACAGCTCTCCGTGCACGATGTAGAGCGGGCCATTCAAACTCCAGAAGCAGAAGGGGTGCTTTCCGGAATTGCCCTGGCAGCCATCAAACAAAACTGGCTGGAGCAGCAGGCTCCAGCCATCCTCGCTTTACAGCAGGCCTGGAACTACCTGCAACAGCTAATTGATCATCTGTCTGAATATCTGGGCATGGATACGCCCCTGTTCAGTGGGCTGAAAGGGCTACTAAAGCCATTCATTTATTCAGACTGTGCTGAACCAACCCATAAGTATCCCGCCTTTAGTTAGTAGTGCTGATGAAAATGAAATCGATGACAGCACAGATACATCCAGACTGTCACCACTACCAACAGAGGAGATGGTAAATCTGCCTGTGGTAAAAACTGCGACAACCGCCGGAACGAAAGCTATTAAAAATCGGGCAGATGCACTGGCCAGACTGCGCTAGGTCAGAGCCTGGTTTGCTCATACCGAACCTAGCAGCCCGGTGGGGCCGTTACTGACTTTCACTGAACACACCGTTGGCAAAAGTTTCATCGAACTGATGCATATTCTGCCACCAGAGCTTTGTGAAAAGCTTCGCAGCGAACGGAATGACTAACTATGCAGATAAAATTTTTGCTGGTTCTTAGCACAGGTTTAATTATCAGTCAGCAAGCTTGGGCAGTCTGCACCCTGGATAATGGTTTCGCCCCTGACTCTGGGAAGAAATATGGCCTGCCAACAACGCTCGAGATCCCCTCACAGCTCATAAAGATCGATGCAGATGCACCGATCGGGACTGTCATAGCCACACTGAAGTCAACACAACAAACCGAAATTGTTAGCTATAAGGAATGTCTTCAGGGTGAGAATTACGGCAAAAGTATATTACCTCCGCTCTTTCCTAAAGGACTGGGAGTTAGAACGTACAATACGAAGATTCGAGGTATCAGCATAACGCCAATGTGGTCTAATGGTACAAGCCGGAGCTACTTCGAATCATCTTTCCCGATGGGTCAGGACGCCTTAACTACCCCACAGGCAGCTACTTTATATTGGAGTTGACCAAAAAAAGCGACTGGCTCGAATTACATGATTCGTATGCAGGTGACGAAGTTTTACCGGCTGGCCCCTTACTTTATAACTGGGTGAGACGAGATGCAGAGAGTAATTACGCACAAAAACTCGTTGTCGGCAGTTTACGGGTGATCTCCACCCCAGTGTGTACACCCGATGGTGAACGTCAGGTGCCTTTTGGCCAGGTTACTTACAACACGCTCAAAGCAGGTGTCACCCGGCCACTGGATTTTAAACTTAATTGCGTAACAGATTATGGTGAATACAAGGTCACAGCAACTATCACGGCTGAAACTCGCACTGCTGACGGGCTGATAAAAGTAACAGATAAAGCGGGTAACGCTGATCGGATGAAAATTCGCATTAAGGATAGCAACAATAATTTTCTGCCAGCCACTGGCATCAAAGGCGAAACAAAGCAGGGAATAAGTGGTATTCCGGCTGAATTCAACTGGAGTGCCACCCTGCTACCGGGCAGTTCTGCTGAGCTTCCTGAGGACGGCGACTTCCGTGCTACTGCCGAAATCATGTTAATTGTTAGTTGATTTAACCGATAGGTGGCTGTAAACCAATGTACCCTGACACTACACTGTTTATTAGCATCGCCAGTTACCGTGACCCGGAGCTGATTGCAACTTTGCACGACCTCATTGCGCAGGCACACTACCCTCAGCGACTGCGCATCGCTATCTGCTGGCAGGATGACCTCAAACTTGACCCTTTCTTTGCTGCCGGCATGGTGCTTGAAAACACCGAGAACCACCAGGGAGTAATATTGTACACACTGATCTGGCAGGGCGTCAGAGTACGCCTTCTGGCATTGCACTACCTCAAAAGTCAGGGAGCCTGCTGGGCTCGTCATCTCGCAGAAACCCTTTATGATGAGGAACACTATTTTTTGCAGATAGACTCTCACTGCCGCTTCATTCCGCACTGGGACAGTGAGATGATCGCTATGCTGGAGAGTTTACGTAGTAAAAGTCCACGGCCGGTGCTCTCTAGCTATCCCCCCGCCTACACTCCCGGCAAAGATGAAAAGCGTGCCAGCAAAGTCAACCGCCTTTTTTTCAAAGGGATCAATAAACGGAGGCTGGTGTACTTTGCCCCCTGTTCATTTGAAGCAGAGCAGCCACAGCGCTGCGGCTTTCTTGCTGCTGGTTTTCTGTTTGCCGAAGGACATTTTGTTAAAAATGTACGTAACGATCCGCAGATTTTTTTTATGGGCGAAGAGATCGCCATGGCAGCACGGGCCTGGACATATGGCTATGACATCTGGTCACCACACAAGGTCCTGCTCTGGCATTACTATTCGCGCAAGATACACCCTAAAGTTTGGCAAGATCATAATACCGAGGCACAAAAAGAAGGCGTGGTAGATCTGACGTGGTGGCAACGGGATGCCATCGCTCAAAAACGTATTCATACACTGCTTGGTTTCTGTGATGACCCGGTTGACCTTGGTATATATGGGCTGGGCCAGCAACGCTCACTCCGGGAGTTTCAGTATCGTATTGGTATTGATTTTACCTCAGGAAAAGTCCACCCCGATGTTTATGGGCCGCAACGGGTTACCTGGTTTGATACCTTGCCTGCAACTCATCAGAAGTGGTTACAAACGCTGGATCATATCCATCAGCGTCACTGGCATCTGGAAAAGGGCAAAATCGATATTAATCAAAATGATGTGAGCTGGTGGCATCTGGGCGTCTACACTGCTGATAATCAGCCCCTGTTTATACAACAACTCTCACCTGAAGAATTTCAAAAAAAATTAAAACCAATAAATGAAGAAATCACAGAGCTAAAAATACTGTTTAAAACTGCCTTCCCTGCTCCCGCCCATTCTATGCGGTTGTGTCATTACAGTCTCGATACTGGTTGGGGAGAAGTCATGGAGCAGTCATGGTGAAAAATAGCGCATCTGCACAAGAAATCGTGATTATCTGCACATTGCTTGCCATGGATGGAATTATTCCTTCTCTGCAAAACCTGCAAAGACAGTTGCGGTTCTATATAGCCAGACTCTGCCAGCAGCTCGAAAATCAAGGTGCACATTACGATGAGATTGATGCACTGCGTCGTCTGATCTGTCAAATAGCAGATACCCAGCTTAGTTATAGCCTCGAGGGCAAAGGGCTCAACTGGCAGGATTACAAAATCTCTTTGTGCTTTTACGACACCAGTACTGAACAAGTGTTTCTTACACCACATGCAACAGCAATACAGCGGTCGAAATGCGAGGGAATTTTACTGTGTGCCAGCCACCTTTTAGCTATTTCCCCTGTGCCGCTGCCCGGTAACCCCTTGCCACTTCTGGCAAAAACTCAGCAAGCCTTGCCTCCGATTCAGGAAGGAGTAATTTTATCTGATCCACCCTCTTCTCCCGTTGTGAGCAAAATTCGCTGGCGTCCGCTCTTATTGCAAATCATGTTATCCACTCTGTTTCTATGTCTGATGTGGTCATCCTGCCAGTACTATCTGACGGGTACCTTCTGAATGAGAATCTTCACACTACGTGGTGCACTGGCTACAGTTACGCTGTCTCTGATAGTAGTTTTTGTAACAAGCTTCACGTCTGCTGGTCTGGCGCATCGTGATCTGCTATTTGCATTATTGATAACATTATGTCTGCTACTATTTATTCTGCAATTAAGATACGAACGGCGTGAACAGCCCTGCCCTCTCACCCCGGAACAAAGCCCCATCAAACACAGGCAGCCAGTTATACTGGTGTTAGGGCCATATGCCTCGAGATGGTTTAGCAAGTCCAATTACTCTGACTCAGTGCGCTATACAGATAAGATCTGTTGGTTACTGGTTACCTCACCACAAATGCTCACTCAGCGTATTAATTCTATTAAGGTTAATCATAGCGATTCACCTTTAATGGCGTTTTTCCCCTTCCTGCCAGATGGCTTCGATACCAGTGAAATCATGATCGACAAAATCACATCCTGGAAAAATCAATTTGCCGGGACACAACCCGTCATTACGCTCCCTTGTATACTGGGTATCTATGCACGGTTAACGACAACCCGTCGCAGTCATTTGCCGGAAAATGCGAGCTGGAGTGGAAAAATCGATGCAACACTCCCGGCACCCGCAACAGTAGTGGCTACACTAAAACAACAACAGGAAAAGCTAGCTGAAGAGGCTATATCTGTAAATACGATACAACGCTTTGCCCTGCTATCCAGTCTGTTACGATGGATGGCAAATCTGAGTATTAATGCTGCGCTAGAGAAAGTTTTTACTCAATCTCCTTTACAGCTGCATCAGATACTGCTGTGTGATGACGGTAATGGTTTCCCACGTCATGGAGCGTGGTCGCGCTGGCTTGAGGAACACTATGGCATCCTCCCTCCTCTGGGAATAGCAAGTTCTTTGCCTCCGCTACCTGAAGTACGCGTCCCCGTTCTCCTCCCTCCACCACCGGAACAAACTGCACTGACTATCAGGCACCCGCTGCCGAAAATATTGTGGAGCATTCTGCTGGCTACCCTTCTGCTAGCTATTGATATGGCTCACATAACATGGTCCTCTGCGGCAAAACAACAACAGTTTCAGAAACAATTGCAGCCTTACAACAATTTTCAAAGGATGTCGGTACTCAGGAAGCAACATTATATTACGCAACTGGCCCTGATTCGGGAGCAAAAAGAGGAATGTAGCGCAAAATCAGGACTAACTGACTGGTGGTTTTCTCCCTGCGCCAGGCAAATTGTTAGCGTTGATCAGCAACTCGCCTCACTAAAAGCGATACTCACCTATAGTACTGACTTCCCACCCGCTCTTTTTAATCCCGGTAGTGCCAAACTAAAGCAAGATGCTATCGTGCAATTAACGAGCATTCTTACTCTGATCAGACACTATCCGAATCAATTTGTTCTGATTATAGGCCATACCGATAACAGCGGCAGCGACGGTCGGAACGCCACTTTATCAGAGCAACGCGCCATAGCCGTGCGTGACTGGCTGGCCGCCAGCGGGGTGAACACAAACATAATGTCCGTCCGGGGAGTGGGGGCCAGTGAGCCTGTCGCCAGTAATAAAACTGTAGATGGCCGAGCACGCAACCGCCGTGTCGACGTATTGATACTACCCCTTCACAGTAAATCATCAGAGATTTTTCATTAATGAGCAAAACACCTTATACATACTCACTGTTTGAAGGCACTTTCAAAACCCCAGTGCCCGTTCTGGACAGGAGTATTAATTTATTAATGTTTCGTGATCCGGATAATTGTGAATACCAGATAGTGATTACACGAACATCGCTGGGTGAAGAGCAGACACCTGAACGTTGGTGTGAGAGTGAAATGGAAGCACTACGAAATAAATTGCCGGGATTTCAGATAGAGGGAAAGTTGATAAAACACGAGGTCGGCCCTGCAAAACTCGCAGTTGTTCAGGTAGCTAACCGCTATTTACATGACGGTGAAACCATACGCCAGGTTCAGTCTGTAATAAAATTGCCACAGCACATTCACTATAATACCGAAGGCAGAGATGTGTTGATATTTACGTTAAACGCTAAAAAAGAGTTCACTGCACACCAACGGAAACATTACGTCCAGGTGATCAACACCTTCATGCCATGGTCGCTGGCAGCTGAAACCTGAAACCTGAAACCTGAAACCTGAAACCTGAAACCTGAAACCTGAAA